>NZ_JBFTKQ010000005.1:0-352439 GCF_056396025.1 Allobosea sp. 05T438 | reverse complement strand
GGCTGAAGGCGATCGACCTCATCGACGTGCTCTCGGACCTGTTCATCCTGCGCGGTGTGCCGGAGCATGTTCGTTCAGATAACGGGCCGGAATTTGTCGCCAAGACCGTGCAGGAATGGATCGGCGCGGTCGGTGCCGCCACGATGAAGTCGATCAACAGGCCAACCGCTCGAGCGTAAACCTCTTCGGATGCCAGCGAGAAGTTTTGTTCTCGAAAGTAGTCCAGAAGCGGCTGAAAGGGATCGTCGCCTAGCAGGATTACGGCCGTTAGGCGGTCAGCTCGCTTTCGATCCCGGACAATTATTGTTGTGTGGACAAGACCGCTCAGGCTTCGCATCACATACGCGCCCTCCGGGTCTGTCGCCATCTTACATCGTTATGCGTTGAAAGCGAGCGTCGCAGCGCGACGAGATATGTTCGAGGTCGAAGAAGCAGTGCGATGTCCGTGCCGCCTTGTCCCCGTGCGGGCGGCTGCGCAACCCTGACCAGCTGCGCCGCCCGCACTAGCGTGGCGCTCAGCGGCTCGGGTCGTTAGAGTTAAATCTAGCTCGGAAATATTATACGGGTATCGCAGCGGGCCTCTCATGCGGTGCCCTGGTTGGCCTAGACCGATGCCAATGGCGAGCGCTTTTCGAGTATGTAACTGAGTGGTAAGATTTCAACCGCGCCCAGCTCGACGCCTTCCTGCCGGTCATGGAAGACGGCGCGATCGCGTTGATCGGTGCGACGACCGAAAACCCGTCCTTCGCGCTCAATGCGGCGCTGCTGTCGCGGGCGCGGGTGCTGACCTTCAAGTCGCTGGATGAGGGCTCGCTGCTCTTCCTGCTCGGCCGGGCCGAGGTGCTGGAAGGCAGGGAACTGCCACTGACGCCGGAGGCACGGCTGGCGCTCGCGCGTTTCGCCGACGGCGACGGGCGCGCGGTGCTGACGCTGGCCGAGGAGATCTGGCGGGCGGCCAAGCCGGGCGAGATTCTGGACGAGCACGGCCTCTCCGACGTGATCCAGCGTCGGGCGCCGATCTACGACAAGGCGCAGGACGGCCACTACAACCTGATCTCGGCCCTGCATAAGACGGTGCGTGGTTCCGACCCCGATGCGGCGCTCTATTATTTCGCCCGCATGCTCGATGCCGGCGAAGACCCGCGCTTCCTGGCGCGCCGGCTGGTGCGCATGGCGGTCGAGGATATCGGGCTCGCCGATCCGCAGGCGCTGCTCCATGCCCGGGCTGCGGCCGAGACCTATGAGCAGCTCGGCACGCCCGAGGGCGAACTCGCCCTCGCCAATTGCGTGATCTATTTGGCGACGGCGCCGAAATCGAACGCCGCCTACACGGCCTACAAGATGGCGGTGCGGATGGCGAAGGATCGTGGATCGTTGATGCCGCCCAAGACCATCCTCAACGCGCCGACGAAGCTGATGCGCGAGGAGGGCTACGGCGCCGACTACGCCTATGACCACGACCAGCCCGATGCGTTCTCGGGCCAGAATTACTGGCCCGACGCGCTCGGCCGCCAGCGCTTCTACGATCCGCCCGAGCGCGGCTTTGAGCGCGAGCTCCGCAAGCGGCTGGAATACTGGGAGCGGCTGCGCCACGAGCGCGGCGAGGACTGAGGCACACCGACAAGTAGCCGCGTCATCCCGGGCGAAGCGCCGCGGAGTCCCGGAACCCATCGCAGGGCGCTGAGCTCTATGATCGATTCCCGATCGGCACCGCTTCGCCGCTTGTCCGGAGGGACGGCGCCCTGACGCCTATCCTCTGCAGTAGAACGGCAGGAACGTGCCGGACAGGCCGCTGTTCATCGCCATCAGCACCAGCTTGTTGGCGAGCTCGAGTTCCTGCTTGCTACGCGCGCAGACCTCGGCGCGGGCCTGACAGTTCGAGGCGAGGAACGCATCGTGGCTGGCGAGGAAGTCCGGACCCAGTCCCTGCTTGCCTTGGCGATTCAAGGCCTGCTCGTAAGCCTTTCTGTAGCGGTTGCATTTTTCCGTCGGCCAGTCCGAAACCGGGCCCTGCTGCGCCGCCGCGAAAGTGCCGCCGATGCTGGAGAGGGTGAGCGCCGCCACTGCCCGAAGCAGCGACCGGTGCGCCTGTGCCGCCGTCGAATTCCGTCCATTCATCGCCGTCGCCTCTGCCGCCTCGCGGCATCGAGGCGAGGCGTCCGCAGAAGCGCAGTCAATTGCGGCGGATTTCGTTTGTGCGCGGCGGCGGCGCACTCTATTTCACAAGGATGACTTCCACCGCACTCGTCTTTTTGGGCGCCGGCATCGGCGGCGTGCTGCGCCATGGCATCAACCTTGTCTCGCCGCGCTGGCTTGGCATGGACTTTCCCTATGGGACCATGGCGATCAACATTCTCGGTTCGGCCCTGATGGGTGTGGTCGTCGGCTGGTTCGCCTTCCGGGCGGGCGAGGGGACGCCCCATGGATTGCGGCTGTTCCTGGCGACCGGCGTACTCGGTGGATTCACGACCTTCTCGGCCTTCTCGCTCGATGCGGTGCTCCTTTGGGACCGCGGTGAGACGATGGCGGCGATGGTGTATGTTTTTGGTTCCGTGGTGGTGTCGCTGGCGGCGCTGGTCGGCGGGCTTGCGGTGATGCGGGGGCTGTCATGAGGACAGGTGGCAAGGGGCCGGGCAATGGACCCGGACGTGGCGGCAGGCCGCGTGCGGCCGAGGCGCCGCGCGGCAAGAGGCCGAGCCATGACGCCAGGCGCCGCGCCGCCGCGCGCCCGGCCGAGGGCGAGGAGCGCGCTCCACGTCCGCAGCGTCCGGCCGCCAAGCCGACGCGGGCCGAAGTCAAGGCTGAGACGGCGCAGGTGCTCTCCACCGGCGTTCAGCAGCTCGTGGTGACGCCGGACGAAAACGAGATGCGGATCGACCGCTTCCTCGAGACGCGCTTCCCGCAACTCTCCTTCAGCCATATCCAGCGCATCGTCCGGAAGGGCGAGCTGCGCGTCGACGGCAAGCGCGCGGACAGCAAGGACCGGCTCAGCGAAGGCCAGACCGTGCGCATCCCGCCGCTGAAGCTGGAGCAGCAGGCGGAACGGCCGCGCTCGGCCAAGGCCGATGCCGACACCATCGGCTTCCTGCGCTCGATCACCCTCTATGAGGACGACGACGTCATGGTCCTCAACAAGCCGGCGGGCTTGGCCGTGCAGGGCGGCTCGGGCACGACCAGGCATGTCGACCAGATGCTCGATGCGCTGACCGGTAAGGACGGGCAGAAGCCGCGCCTCGTCCATCGCCTCGACAAGGACACGGCCGGCTGCCTCGTCATCGCCAAGTCCCGCTTTGCGGCGGCGACGCTCGCCAAGACCTTCCGCTCGCGTTCGGCGCGCAAGGTCTATTGGGCGCTGGTGGCCGGGGTGCCGCGCGTCCGCCAGGGCCGGATCTCGACCTATCTCGCGCGCGAGGAGGCTTATGACGGCGATCAGCGCATGGCAGTGGCCAAGCATGGCGAGGACGGAGCCATGCATGCCGTGACCTATTACGCGGTGGTCGAGACTGCCGCGCAGAAGCTCGGCTGGCTTTCGCTGAAGCCGGTGACCGGGCGCACCCACCAGCTGCGCGCGCATGCCGCCCATATCGGCCATCCGATCATCGGTGATCCCAAATACTTCAATATCCAGAACTGGGAGCTGCCCGGCGGCATCCAGAACAAGCTGCACCTGCTGGCGCGGCGGATCGTGCTGCCGCATCCGCGCGGCAAGGGCACCATCGATGTCAGCGCGCCGCTGCCGCCGCATATGCGCCAGAGCTGGAACCTGCTCGGCTTCGATGATGCGCCCTACGACCCGATCGTCGAAGCACCGGACGAATAGGGCATCGTTCGACGAAGCGCCCTGATTGATGAGATGAAGAAGAACAGTTGCGGAACAAATCGCATTCTGTTCTAATTATGTTCTCGTCATAGGAGGGGCTGACCATGCGTTCGGTTTTGATTGTTTCCGCCTTCCTTTTCGGCCTTGCGGGGGCCGCACAAGCACAGACAGCTGCACCAGCCAGACCCGCGGCCCCGGCTGTCACAACTGCGGCTGCCACCGATCAATCGATCCCTCAGGCGGAGCGTGCGAAAGCGCGGCAGGACTGTCTCTCCGAGAATGTCGCGCTGTCCGGGGACGATTTGCGCGCCGCCATGCGCCTGTGCCTGCAGGCCAAGTTCCCGGGCGTGCGGCTCTACGCGCAGGACGGCGTCACCCGCGACGGCAAGCCCACGGCAGTTGCAGCACGGGTCGCCTGCAAGGAGGAGGTCGATGGCCGCAATCTGCAGGGATCGGAGCGGGTTGCTGCGCTGACGGCCTGCTTCAACGCCAAGCGGCCCGATCTCGCCCAGCGTTCCGAGTGCCGCAAGGAGGCCCGGGCCAAGGGGCTGGACGGAGCCGATCTGCGCAAGGCCGTGGATGCCTGCGCACGGGAGGCAAGGGGCTGAGCCGGGAGTGAGGCTGCATAGCCCGGTGGGACAATGCCATGACGGTGCTGCAATGGCTTGCGGCGCCCGGTTGCGCTAAAGCGCCGTCATGGATCTCATCATCTTCGATCTCGACGGCACGCTGATCAATTCCGAGGCGATCATCCTAGGGGCGCAGTACGAGGCGTTCCGGCGCTGCGGCCGGGTGCATCCGGGGCGCGAGGCGGGGCTCGGCATCGTCGGGCTGACGCTGGATATCGCGATGGCGCGCCTCGCCGGGCTCGACCAGCCCGACGATGTGCTCACCGAGACCTATCGCCAGGTCTTCGGCGCGATGCGCCTGCAGGCACAGAGCGATCCTTCGCTGGATGAGCCGCTGTTTCCAGGTGTGGCAGAGACGCTGGCGGAACTGAAGCGCCACAACGGGCTGAAGCTCGGCATCGCCACCGGCAAGTCGCGCAAGGGCGCCGAGTTCATTGTCGCCCGGCATGGCTGGGAGGGGCTGTTCGACACCGTGCAGTCGGCAGACGACGCGCCTTCGAAACCGCATCCCGGCATGATCCAGCGTGCGCTGGCGGAGACTGGCGCAGCGCCTGAGCGCACTGCGATGGTTGGAGACAGCTCCTTCGATATCGAGATGGCGGTGGCGGCGGGCGTCGTGCCCGTCGCAGTGTCCTGGGGCTTCCAGCCGGTCGACAACCTCGTCGCGCTCGGCGCCAAGCATGTGCTGCGCGCGTTCCCGGAACTGCCTGGAACGCTGGGATTGCCGAAGACCGCCATGGCCTAGAGCCGGGCCGATCAGGTTGAAATAACCGGATCGGATCACGCGTGCCCGAGCGTTCGACCGGAAAGTGGAATCTGCTTTTCGGACAAGTCGGCTTCTCGACAAAAATCACGATGTACCGCCCGAATCAGGAACCATGCGGCGGCCCTCGGTGCGAGGAGCCGCGCCGGATCGCGCTCGATCAAGCCGGTGGGATCGAGGTTCCGCGTTTGAAACCGGGGGCAAAAGTGTCCGGTGCCGCAGCCTGTCCGGAGCGGTTCCGTGCCGGGCAGTAACACCCTAGCAACCAAACCGACTCAGTTCTGTTTAACCTGAATAACCGTTCAGATTTGCGCGTTAACCACCTGATGCGGGGGGCGGGCGCATGGTGTTCCTACAGCAGGGACATACCGGCACACAACAACGCCGGACAGGGGTTCAAACATGATGGATCATGAGCTTCGTGAATTCGTCGATCGTGTGATGGATCGTCGCGCTATCGATGATGAAGACGTCAAGATGCTTCAGAGGAACATCTTGAACGACATCGTCATGACACGCGACATCATCGATGTGCTGGTGGCCCTCGACCGGGCCGTGGTGCAAAGCTGCAAGGCTTATGCAGATTACCTCGTGGCGCTGGTCGTCGACTTCGCCGTCTGGGAGAACCGCCCGACCGGCGTGATCGATCGCGACAAGGCGCATTGGCTGGTAACGACCCTTTCTGCCGGCGAAGGGCCGACCGTGACGGCCCAGCGCATCGCCTTCGAGATCGCTCGCGAAGCCGAGCACTGCGACGAGGGGCTGCTTGCCTTCGCCTTCGCCAAGGGCGCTGCGAAGGCGGTCGCACGGGTCGCGGCTGGCAGCACGACTCGGGCTTTGCTCGCGAACTGACCTGCGCATCCGCGCACAACGGCCTGGCCTATAGCTCACCGCGCGCCCTTCCAGACGCGCGGTGAGCTATTTGTTTGTCAAAGCATCGGGCCGAAAAGGCGCTTCCGCCGGTCGGTCCGATGCGATTGCCGACTTTCGCATCGGTGGACGGCGGTTGCGGCGTCCCATACACCCCGGCTATTGCAGTTTGGTCTGAAGCCGGGGGATGCCGCGCATGTTCTCGAAGATCCTGATCGCGAACCGCGGCGAGATCGCCTGCCGTGTCATCAAGACGGCCCGGCGCATGGGCATCAAGACGGTCGCCGTCTATTCGGATGCGGATCGCGACGCGCTGCATGTCGAGATGGCGGACGAGGCCGTGCATATCGGCGCGGCGCCGGCGGCGCAGTCCTATCTGCTGATCGACAAGATCATCGACGCCTGCAAGCAGACCGGCGCAGAAGCCGTGCATCCCGGCTACGGCTTCCTCTCCGAGCGCGAGGCCTTCGCTCAGGCGCTGAAGGGTAACGGCATCGTCTTCATCGGTCCCAACCCCGGCGCCATCGCCGCGATGGGCGACAAGATCGAATCGAAGAAGGCGGCGGCTGCCGCCAAGGTTTCCACGGTTCCGGGTTTCCTCGGCATCATCGAGAGCCCCGAGCACGCCGTGACGATCGCGGACGAGATCGGCTATCCCGTGATGATCAAGGCTTCGGCTGGCGGCGGCGGCAAGGGCATGCGCATCGCCCATTCGGCTGGCGAGGTGGCTGAGGGCTTCGCGCGGGCCAAATCGGAGGCGGCGTCTTCCTTCGGCGACGATCGCGTCTTCGTCGAAAAATTCATCGTCGACCCCCGTCATATCGAAATCCAGGTGCTGGGCGACAAGCACGGCAACGTCATCTATCTCGGCGAGCGCGAATGCTCGATCCAGCGCCGCAACCAGAAGGTGCTGGAGGAGGCGCCGTCTCCGCTGCTCGACGAGGCCACCCGTAAGAAGATGGGCGAGCAGGCGGTCGCGCTCGCCAAAGCGGTGAATTACGATTCGGCCGGCACGGTCGAGTTCGTCGCCGGCCAGGACAAGTCGTTCTACTTCCTCGAGATGAACACCCGGCTCCAGGTCGAGCATCCGGTGACGGAGATGATCACCGGCATCGATCTGGTCGAGCAGATGATCCGCGTCGCCTTCGGGGAGACGCTCGCGATCTCGCAGGCGGATGTGAAGCTCGATGGCTGGGCGGTCGAGAGCCGCGTCTATGCCGAGGATCCGACCCGCAACTTCCTGCCTTCGACGGGGCGGCTCGTCACCTACCGGCCACCCGCGGAGGGGCCGGATGGCGAGGCGACCGTGCGCAACGACACCGGCGTCTTCGAAGGCGGCGAGATCTCGATCTATTACGACCCGATGATCGCCAAACTGGTCACGCATGCGCCGACGCGCGAGGCCGCGATCAAGGCGCAGGCGCGCGCGCTGGATGCCTTCGCCATCGACGGCATCCGCCACAACATCCCTTTCGTCGCGGCGGTGATGCAGCATCCCCGCTGGATTTCCGGCAATCTCTCGACCGGCTTCATCGCCGAGGAGTTTCCCGAGGGCTTCTCGCTGCCCGAGCCGCAGGGTGAGACGGCGCAGCGCATGGCGGCGATCGCCATCGCCTGCGACCACAAGCTCAACCAGCGCAAGCGCCATGTCTCGGCGCAGATGGAAGGCTGGCGCAAGGTCGCCTTCGATCGGCAGCGCATCGTCCAGCTCGGGGCAGAGCATTTCGAGGGCGAGGTGACGGAGCAGGGCGGGGCGGTCGTCATCGGCTTCCCGGGTCGCAGCGTC
Organism: Allobosea sp. 05T438; assembly: GCF_056396025.1. Taxonomy (NCBI): domain Bacteria; kingdom Pseudomonadati; phylum Pseudomonadota; class Alphaproteobacteria; order Hyphomicrobiales; family Alloboseaceae; genus Allobosea; species Allobosea sp. 05T438. The sequence goes on along the minus strand of NZ_JBFTKQ010000005.1, from coordinate 344,571 downwards.
AGCGTCGTCAGCGACTGGGTGCCGGGCGAGCCGGTCTGGCACGGCACACTCGACGGGGTGAAGGTCGCGGCGCAGGTCCGGCCGATCCTGAACGGCGTCGCGCTCGGCCATGCCGGCGCCTATGCCAACGCCCATGTCTACACGCAGCGCGAGGCCGAGCTCGCCGCGCTGATGCCGGAGAAGGTTGCGGCCGATACCGGCAAGTTCCTGCTCTGCCCGATGCCGGGCCTGGTGAAGGCGATCTCGGTCACTGTGGGGCAGGAGGTCAAGGCGGGCGAGCCACTCGCCATGGTCGAGGCGATGAAGATGGAAAACGTGCTGCGCGCCGAGAAGGACGTCACCATCGCCAAGATCCTGGCGAAGGAAGGCGATTCGCTCGCCGTCGACGCCGTCATCATGGAATTCGCCTGAGCGCCTTAAAAGGTATTCGGAGCCCTCATCCTGAGGAGCAGCCGAAGGCTGCGTCTCGAAGGATCGTTCAGGAGGCTCCGGAACCATCTGGAGCATCCTTCGAGACGCGGTTCTGCGAAGCGCTCCTCAGGATGAGGGCTGTGTGAAGCTATTGAGGAGCCTGTCGTGCTGAAGATCTGGGGGCGGTTGAGCTCGATCAATGTCCAGAAGGTCGTCTGGGCGGCCGGCGAGACCGGGGAGGCTTTCGAGCGCATCGATGTTGGCGGGCCTTTCGGCGGGCTCGACACGCCGGAATATCGCGCGATGAACCCCAACAGGCAAATCCCGGTCCTGGAGGATGGCGAGTTCCGCCTGTGGGAGTCGAACAGCATCGTGCGCTATCTGGCGGCGCGCTATGGCGCTGCAGATATCTGGGAAGCGGACGTCGTGCGGCGCGCGGAGGCTGAGCGCTGGATGGACTGGATGCTGTCCGAACTGCAGCCGGCGCTGGCGCCGGTGCTCTGGGGCGTGGTGCGCAAGGTGCCGGGCTATACCGATCCCAAGGCCATCGCCGACGGCATGAAGCGGGCCGAGGTGCTGATGACGATCCTCGAGGCACAACTGGCGGACAAGCCGTTCCTGTCGGGCGAGCGCTTCGGCGTCGCCGATATCACCGTCGGTTGTGGCGCGCATCGCTGGTTCAACATGCCCGTCGACCGGGTCGAGCGGCCAGCGGTGCGCCGCTGGTACGAGGCGCTCTTTGCGCGCCCGGCGGCTCAGGTGGCGCTGCCGTTGCCGATCACGTGAGGCGCTGCCGCGGTGCTTGATCCGGGCCGCAGCCCTGTCATGATGCCCCGCATGAACGGTCTGCGCGCGGCTCTGCTTTTATGTTCACTCGGCGCGGCCACTTCGGCCGTGGCGCAGGGCTCGCCGAGCTTGCGTGGCGACCTGTTGTCCCTCGCAGGCTGCCTGCGCGATAACGGCGCGTCGCCTTCGGCCTGCGTCGGCACTGTGGCCATCGCCTGTGTCGGGGCGGCCAGCAGCAATCCACGCGGAGCCGAAGCCGCCTGCGCGCGGCGCGAAGAGGCGGCGTGGCGCGAGCGTCTGACGCTCGCTTTGCAGGTGACCGGCCGCTCGCTCGATGCGGGCCAGCGCAGCCGTCTGGCTGCCGTGCAACTCACCTGGGAAAGCTATGTCTCGCAGAAATGCGCGCTCTATGGCGCCAGCCAGCGCGAGGAACTGCAAGCCGGGCGGCAGGCCGGTTGCGAGCTGCGCGAGGTTGCCGAGCGCGCCATCGAGCTTGCCAAGGGACTCCCGCAGGCGGGGCGCCAGCCGCAATCCCCGCCCCAGATCATTCGCTAGAGACTGATCCGATCAGGTTGCAACAGCCTGATCGGCGCATGCACCAGGCCGGTCGCCTGTCGCGTTTGTGACCATCTGGCGGATGGTGGCGATCCGAAAGCGCTGGAGTGCCGCGTCCGCCTGCGACTATACGGTGGAGGACGGTGGTTGTTCGTGACCCGTCTGAAGCCGCGAGCCAGCAATGTTCTTCGTCCTGTCCAAGCTGGCCTGGTTCGTCTTCTCGCCGGTCAATTTTGCCATCCTGCTTGCGGGCCTCTCAGCGCTGCTCGCCTTCACGCGCTTTGCCCGTCCGGCGCGTTGGCTCGGGCTGCTGTCGGTGGTTGCGCTTGGGCTGATGGCTTTCAGCCCATTGTCGCGCGCGGTCATCCGGCCGCTGGAGGACCGCTTTCCGCAGCAGGATGCAGCCAAGGGGCCGGTGACCGGCATCGTTGTGCTCGGTGGTGCGGTCGGTGTGGCGCGCGGCGATTTGGTGTTGAATTCTGCCGCGGMGCGCATGACCAAAGCGGTCGAGCTCGCGCGGCTTCATCCCGAGGCGAAGGTGGTTTTCACCGGCGGCGCGGCCAACCTGATCTCGGAAGAGACAACGACCGAAGCCGACGGGGCCAAGCTGCTGTTCGAGGGGCTCGGGCTCGATCCAAAGCGGCTTATTCTCGAGGACAAGTCACGCAATACCCGTGAAAACGCATCCTTCACCCGCCGTCTCGTCGATCCGAAACCAGGCGAACGCTGGCTTCTGGTGACCTCAGCCTGGCATATGCCGCGTTCGATGGGCGTTTTCCGGAAGGCGAACTTTCCGGTCGAGGCCTTTCCGGTCGACTATTGGTCGAAAGGTGAGCCGGATGATTTCATTCGGCCCTATAGTCGAGCGCACAGGGCTCTGGAGATTTCCGACAACGGCTTCAAGGAATGGGTCGGACTCATCGCCTATCGGCTGGCGGGCTACACCGACGCGCTCTTTCCGGCGCCGTGAGGTCAGGCATCGTCAGCGGGCAAGGTGAGCCTGTAGACGCCGCGGAAATCGTCGGGGTCGACCGGCCGGCCCTTGCGAGTGATGACAATCCGGCCTTCCTTCATCAGCTTCACCGCCGCGCGGCGCACCGGCTGCATCAGCGGCCCCCAATCGTCCGGGTGGTCGCTGCCGAGTGCGCGGGCGACATCCATCGGGGAAACCGTCCGGCCGCCCCCCTGCTGCGCCAGCAGTGAGAGGATCGCGGTCTCGATTGCCTTGGGGTCGATGCTCATGACTGGCTCGGATAGTTGAAGACGCGGGCGGCGTCGGAGGCGAACTGGCGGCGATACATCGCGACCAATACGGCGCCGGTGAAAACGAGGAAGGTGACCGGCCCAAGGAACCAGCCGAGATAGGCGAGCGCGAAGAAGAAGGCGCGCTGACCGCGGTTGAAGTGGCGGCCGGCGGCGATGTTCATCTCGATCGTCTCATGCACGGCATGAGCCTTCGCGATCTTGTTGGGCTCGTCCTTTGGCGGCAGGGCGCCGAGCAGGATGACGCAGTAGTTGAACAGCCGGTAGGCCCAGGCGAATTTGAAGAAGGCGTAGCCGAAGACGCCCGCAAGCCCGATCACCTTCATTTCCCAGACCGCGCGCTGCGTCACCGGCACGAAGGGCAGATCGGAAAAGATCGCGACGACACGGTCTGTCGACTGCAGCAGGGCGAGCGTGCCGCCGATCGCGATCAGCGAGGTCGAGGCGAAGAAGGCCGTGCCGTTCTGCAGGCCGTTCATCACCTGGGTGTCGACAATGCGGTTGTCGCGCCCCATCGATTCGTTGATCCAGCGGGCGCGGCGCAGGTTCATCCGCATGTTCAGCGTCTTGGCTGCGTGCGGGCCGAGTTCGACGGCATAGTGGTAGCCCACCCAGGAGGCGGCGAAGAACACCAGGGCGATGACGTCCAGATTGCTGAAACCGAGCATGCTGTCGCTCTGCCACTTCACCCGCCGACCAGGCAAGCAGCTTGTGCCGAGGCCGCGCAGCCGACAAGCGGCACGGCATTGACGCTGCGGCGGCAAGCCGCCACGGTGCGCGCGGAATCGGGAGGGCGCAGCGATGCCGCAGACCATTACGAAGGGCTACAAGGCCCTGGTCGCAGAAGCGGAGAGCAAGGTCGAGACGCTGTCGATCGAGGCGGCGCAGGCGCTCCACGGCCGCGACGACGTGGTTTTCGTTGATCTGCGCGATCCACGCGAGCTGGAGCGGGAAGGGCGCATGCCCGGTGCCTTCCATTGCCCGCGCGGCATGCTCGAGTTCTGGATCGACCCGGAAAGCCCGTATGCCAAGCCGGTCTTTCAGGAGGACAAGCGCTTCGTCTTCTTCTGCGGTGGCGGCTGGCGTTCGGCGCTGGCGGCAAAGACGGCGCAGGAGATGGGGCTGAAGCCGGTCGCCCATGTCGCCGGCGGTTTCACTGCCTGGAAGAAGGCGGGTGCGCCGGTCGAGACCTCTGCCGCCGAGCGGAAGGGCTGAGTCTCGAGCCTTGTCCCATATCGTCATCGTTCTGCTGGTTGCGGCTTTCATCTTCCGCAAGCCGCTTGGAAAGCTGCTCGCGCGACAATTCCCGAATCGCGCCAAGCGCCAGCAGGTGCTGGCGACGATTATCGCCGCTTTTCTTCTGGTGATCACAGCCCGGCTCCTCGCGCTGTTCTGGTGACCGCCGTCGCCCGATTTGAAATGGGCGAAAGTGTCCTGTGCGGCCGGCGCATGGGCGAGCGGCTTGCGCCGTGCCTACAAATCAGGCATCTTGGGGGTCTGGCTCCAACTCAAGAAAGGGAGGGCTGAATGGTAATCGTCACCACCGCTGTCACTCCCTTGCGACCACCTCGACACTAGGTCGGTTTCGCACGAGGCCCGCCAACCGGCGGTCTCCTGAGCCTCTTCCAGACCGTTTTCATTCATTGCCGGGGCCGGCGCGCGTCGTCGTCTCTGCCTGATCCGGAGTCGGTGCCGTTTCGGTGCCGAATGACGCTATGTCTCTTGATACTCAAACCGGGCGGCGGGAGCCGTTCCGGGCCGTTCTCGGCTTCACTTTCCGCCATTGGGCGCGCCAGCCCCGGCAGGTCACCTGGGTTGCGGGAGTCACCATTGTCGCTACGCTGGCCGAGCTGTTCACGCCGGTCTATGCCGGCCGCCTCGTCGATGCGGTGGCGAGCGGTGTCGACGCCGTGGATGCGGCGCTGTGGGCGCTCGGCGCGATGATGGTGCTCGCCGCGATCACCGTGTTCGGGCGGCATTTCGCCTATATCGGCATCACCACCATGACGCTGCGCACGATGCGCGACGTGGCGCAGGAGGCGTTCGCGCGCCTGCAGCGCTTCTCGACCGACTGGCATGCCAACAACTTTGCCGGCTCGACTGTGCGCAAGATCACCCGCGGTATGTGGGCGCTAGACCTGCTCAGCGACACGATCCTGATCGCGCTCCTGCCCTCGCTCGTCATCCTGCTCGGCATGACCGCGCTGCTGGCCTGGCACTGGCCGGTGATGGGGCTCGTCGTTGCGCTTGGCGCGTTGGCCTATATCGGGCTGACGCTTGCGCTCTCGCTGCGCTTCGTGGCGCCGGCGGCGCGGCTGGGCAATGCCTGGGACACCCGCCTCGGCGGCGCGCTGGCCGACGCCATCACCTGCAACCCGGTGGTGAAGGCCTATGGCGCGGAAGCGCGCGAGGATCTGCGCCTCGCGACCGTGATGGCGAAATGGAGCCTCAGGACGGAGCGCGCCTGGGTGCGCGGCACCTGGTCGGGCACCGGTCAGCTCGTCGTGCTGCTGTTCCTGCGGGCCGCGGTGATCGGCCTCGTGATCTGGCTCTGGATGAACGGGCAGGCGAGTGCGGGCGATGTCGCCTTCGTGCTGACGGCCTATGCGGTGGTGCATGGCTATCTGCGCGATGTCGGGCAGCACGTCCACAATCTGCAGCGCTCGGTCAACGACATGGAGGAACTCGTCTGGATGCACGATCTTCCCTATGGCGTGCCGGACCGGAAGGGCGCTGTGGAGATGGGCGTGACGGCGGGCGAGATCGCCTTCGAGAACGTGACCTTCCACTATGGCGGCCATCACGATCCGCTTTATCGCGACTTCTCGCTGACCATCCGCGGCGGCGAGAAGGTCGGTCTCGTCGGCCGCTCCGGCTCCGGCAAGACGACCTTCGTCAAGCTGGTGCAGCGGCTCTACGACGTGACATCAGGCGGCATCGCGATCGACGGGCAGGACATCGCCGATGTCACGCAGGACAGCCTGCGCCGGCAGATCGCGATCGTGCAGCAGGAACCGGTGCTGTTCCACCGCTCGCTGGCCGAGAACATCGCCTACGGCCGGCCCGGCGCCAGCCAGGCGCAGATCGAGCAGGCGGCACGGCTCGCCAACGCGCATGAGTTTATCATGCGCCTGCCCAAGGGCTACGCCACGCTCGTCGGCGAGCGCGGCATCAAGCTCTCGGGCGGCGAGCGCCAGCGTGTCGCGCTTGCCCGCGCCTTCCTGGCCGATGCGCCGATCCTGATCCTGGACGAGGCAACCTCGAGCCTCGATTCGGAATCGGAGGCGCTGATCCAGCAGGCGATCGAGCGCCTGATGGAAGGCCGTACCACGATCGTGATCGCCCACCGGCTCTCGACGGTCAGGGCCATGGACCGCATCCTGGTCTTCGATCGCGGCCGGGTGGTCGAGGAGGGGCCGCACGAGGACCTTCTGACCCGCGAGGACGGCGCCTATCGCGCGCTGTTCGAGAAGCAGGTCAGCGAGTTGGCGAAGGGGCTGGCGGTGTAACACAAGACGTCATTCTCGGGCCGCGCTCGGCGCGGACCCGGGAATCTCGTGCCACACCAGCCGCTTTGTCGTTGCGAGATGCTCGGGTCAAGCCCGAGCATGACGGCGTTTCGGCCGTCACTTCGGCGCCAGTGCCCTCGGCCTGACGCCTTTCACGGGACCGGGCGGCAGCGGCGCGTTCATATCCTGATTCAACGGCTTCAGATCGAGAGTCGGTTTGGTCAGAAAACGATTCAGGTTGGCGATGTAAGTCTCTGGCAGGCCGAACTGTTTTGCTCCAGCGATGACCGTCTCCATGTAGCCGGGCTTCGGCTTTCCCGGATCGGCTGAGCGGCCGATATAGATCAGTGCGCGCTTGGCGCCGCCCGGCACGATCACCGGCTGGCTGATCTTCACATACAGGCCGCTGGCGATGTCCTCGAACTTGTCGAGTGCGCGCGTGTCGCCGAGCGAGCAATCCCAGAGTACGCCGTGCACTTCGTCGCGCGGATCGCGGATCGCCGAGGCATAGCCGTCGCGGGTGATGATGAAGCGATGGCGCGGCAGGCGAGCGGGGCCGAGCGCGCGCGAGTTCGGGCAGCGCTGTGCCATCCCGGCCGGGTCCATGTTGAGGCCGTAGGCGAAATAGAGGGGCATTGGGGCCTCGCGTCATTCTCGGGCGGCGCGCAGCGCAGACCCGAGAATCTCGGGACGCGTTGCCGCCCTGTCTGTTGAGGCATCTCGTCCTGAGATGCTCGGGTCAAGCCCGAGCATGCCGGCACCTTTGATCCTTACTTCGTCTTGTTGAACAGCTCCCGGCCGATCAGCATGCGGCGGATCTCGCTGGTGCCGGCGCCGATTTCGTAGAGCTTGGCGTCGCGCAGCAGGCGGCCGGTCGGGTAGTCGTTGATATAGCCGTTGCCGCCGAGCAACTGGATCGCGTCGAGCGCGACCTGCGTCGCCCTCTCGGCCGCGATCAGGATGGCGCCGGCAGCGTCCTCGCGGGTCGTCTCGCCGCGGTCGCAGGCCTTGGCGACCGAATAGACATAGGCGCGGCAGGAATTCATCGCGACATACATGTCGGCGACCTTGCCCTGGACGAGCTGGAATTCGCCGATCGACTGGCCGAATTGCTTGCGCTCGTGGACATAGGGCATGACCACGTCGAGCGCCGCCTGCATGATGCCGAGCGGGCCGGCCGCCAGCACCACGCGCTCGTAGTCGAGCCCGCTCATCAGCACGTTGACGCCGCGGCCGACCTGGCCGAGCACGTTCTCCTCCGGCACCTCGCAATCCTGGAAGACGAGCTCGCAGGTGTCGGAGCCGCGCATGCCCAGCTTGTCGAGCTTCTGGTGCGTCGAAAAGCCTTTCAAGCCCTTCTCGATCAGGAAGGCGGTGATGCCGCGCGAGCCGGCCTCCGGATCGGTCTTGGCGTAGACCACCAGCGTCTCGGCGATCGGGCCGTTGGTGATCCACATCTTGTTGCCGTTGAGGACGTAGCGGTCGCCCTTCTTCTCGGCGCGGGTGCGCATCGAGACGACGTCGGAGCCCGAGCCGGGCTCGGACATGGCGAGCGCGCCGACATGCTCGCCGGAGATCAGCTTGGGCAGGTATTTGCGCTTCTGCGCCTCGTTGCCGTTGCGGCGGATCTGGTTGACGCAGAGGTTCGAGTGGGCGCCGTAGGAAAGGCCGACCGAGGCCGAGGCGCGGCTGACTTCCTCGACCGCGACGCAATGCTCGAGATAGCCGAGGCCTGAGCCGCCATAATCTTCCTCGACCGTGATGCCGTGCAGGCCGAGAGCCCCCATCTGCGGCCAGAGATCGCGCGGGAACTGGTTGGTGCGGTCGATCTCCTCGGCCCGCGCGGCGATCTTCTCCTGCGCGAAGGCGTGGACGGTGTCGCGGATGGCGTCGGCGGTCTCGCCGAGGTCGAAATTGAACGGGCGCGGCGCGTTGGCAAGCATGGCGGAACCTCCCGGAAGATCGGTGGGAGCGGGGCTCCCTTGCGCTCGTTATAGCCGCGTCGGCGGCGGCGCGTCAGTGCGCAGGCGCGCCCGGCGCAGTTTGGCGTCGATGCCGTAGCCGGGCCTCGCGGCCGGCACCGGCAATACACCGATCCGCCTCGGAGGTTCGGTGTTGCATATCCTATCCAGGGGGATAGGATATAGGCATGAGCCACGCGATGGATCCCGACATCATCAACCGCCTGCGCCGCGCGCAGGGCCATCTGGGCACCGTTGTCGGGATGGTCGAGACGGGCAGGGCCGTCCCCGAGGTAGTGCAGCAGCTCCAGGCGGTCGAGAAGGCGCTGGAGAAGGTCAAGTCGCTGCTGATCTTCGACCATATCGAGAATCACCTGTTCGACCACGCCCAGGTCTCGACACCCGAGGCGCGCAAGTCGCTCGACGAGCTCAAGGCCCTCACCAAATATCTCTGACGCAGCGGAACGAACCGATGTCGGATGCCAACAGCTTTCCCGCCCAGCACGAGCATGTCTTCCTCGGCAGTGCGCATGATCGCCACGAACGGCGGACCTGGCTTGTCGTCGGCCTGACGGCCGTCACCATGGTCGTCGAGATCGTGGCCGGCACGGTCTTCGGCTCGATGGCGCTGGTGGCCGATGGCTGGCACATGTCGACCCATGCGGCGGCGCTCGGCATCGCGGCCTTCGCCTATCGCTTCGCGCGGCAGCATTCGCGTGACCGCCGCTTCAGCTTCGGAACGGGCAAGCTCGGGGATCTCGCCGCCTTCGCCAGCGCTTTGCTGCTGATGTTCATCGCACTTGCCGTAGCCTGGGAGTCGGCGCTGCGGCTCTACTCGCCGATCGCGATCGACTTTACCCAGGCGACGGTGGTTGCCGTGCTGGGTCTTCTGGTCAATCTCGTGAGCGCCTGGCTGCTGAGCGACGGGCATGACCATGATCATGGTCACAGTCATGGCGGCAGTGGGCATCACGGCCATGATCATGATCATCACCATCATGGCCATCACCACGCCCGTGGCGGTCATGGCGCGGATACCAATCTGCGCGCCGCCTACATGCATGTGCTCGCGGATGCCTTCACCTCGATCCTGGCGATCGCGGCGCTGCTCGGCGGCCGCTTCTATGGCTGGGTCTGGCTCGATCCGGTGATAGGCATCGTCGGCGCCTGCGTCATCGCGCATTGGTCGATCGGGCTGCTGCGCGCTTCCGGCGCCGTGCTGCTCGATACGGTGCCCGACGAGGCGCTGGCAAAGCGCATTGGCGAGAGGCTCGCCGCCGAGGGAGCCGAGATCGCCGACCTGCATCTCTGGCAGGTCGGGCCGGGGCATCGCAGCGCGATCGTCTCGATCGTCACCGGCCAACCCAAGCCCCCCGCAGCCTACAAGGCGCTGCTCGCCGATCTGCCCACGCTCTCGCATGTCACGGTCGAGGTGAACACGCATCCTGCCGCGGCGTGAAGGCACCCGTCTTCGTATCTCTGCGGGGCCTCCCGCGGACATTGCGGCGCGCGCGGCTCGACGTCTAGGATGGCCGCCGATGCACCGGGCCGGGAGGGCGCCATGAGCGGTCGGAACATCCTCGCGGCTTGTGTGATCGTCGCGCTGGGCGGCATGGCCCAGGCCCAGTTCAAGCCCGAATCCGCCTATCGCGAGAGTGCGGCCGCGGCGGAGCGCAATCCCGATCCGCCTGTCATCTACACCACCCCGGCCTTCGCGCCCGGCAAGGCTGACTTTACCAGCCAAAGCGAGATGATGGCGTTCCTGACCGGGCTCGCTGCCCGCGCGCCGCTGATGACGCTGTCGATCGTGGCCAAGAGCCAGGAGGGACGCGACATGCCCGCCCTGGTGTTCACGCGCCATGGCGTCGATACGGTCGGCAAGGGCCAGAGGCCGGTGGTGATGCTGATCGGCCAGCAGCACGGCAACGAGCCGGCCGGCGGCGAGGCGATGTTGGTGCTGGCCGAGCGGCTCGGCGCGGGTGATCTCACGCCGCTGCTCGATGCGGTCGATGTCGTGATCGTGCCGCGCGGCAATCCGGATGGAGCCGACCGCTTTCGCCGCGCCCTGGCAGATGGAGTCGATCCCAACCGCGATCACACCCAGCTGCGCACCCCCGAGATCCGGGCGATCGCCGCATTGTTCACGCGTTATCGCCCGGACATCCTCCTCGACTGTCACGAGTTCACCGTCGGCGGGCGCTGGGTCGAGAAGACCGGCGGGCTGGTGCGGATCGACGGGATGATCCAGGCCGCGACGGTGCCGAACCTCGCGCCGGCGCTGAAGCAGATCCAGGACGAGGTCGTGCTGCCGGCGCTCCGCACCGCCTTCGACGCGGCCGGCGTCACCTATGATTGGTATCACACGACCGATGGCGCCAACCCGGCCTCGCCGGTGGCGATGGGCAGCATCGGGGCCGATACCGGGCGCAACGTTGCCGGATTGCGCAATGCGGTGAGCCTTTTGCTGGAGACGCGCGGTGTCGGGCTTGGCCGGGCACATCTGGCGCGGCGGGTCCATTCCCATGTCGTCGCTGCCGAGGCGATGCTGACGCTTGCGGCCCGGCAGCCCGGAGACATCCTGGCGGCGACACGCCGGGCGGAGGCCGAGGTTGTCGCGATCAGGCCCGGCACGCCCTTCATCGTCACGGCGCGGCAGCGGCCGGAGCAGCGCAAGCTGACCTTCATCGATCCGGTAACGGGGCAGGATCGGGTGGTCGAGGTGAAATGGCTCTCCTCCCTCGACATGGAAACCACGCTGACGCGTCCGCGGCCGGCCGGCTATGTCCTGCCCGCGAAGGACGGCGATGCGATCGAAGCGCTACGCAGGCTCGGCCTTACGACGCAGGCCGTCGCCAGGGCGGCAACGGTGGCGGGCGAGCGCTACCGCGTCGTCAAGGTCGAGCTCGGCGCCAAGGAGGATGGACGCGGTGACGACACCGGTGCCGGGCAGATCGTGAAGGGCAGCTACGCACTCGAGCAGGCTTCGATTCAGCTCGAGCCCGGCGACGTCTATATCGGCCTCGACCAGCCCCTGGCGGCGCTGCTGTCGGTGATGCTGGAACCGGAGAGCCAGACCGGGCTCGCGGCGAACCGGGTTCTGCCGGTGGTCGAAGGTGGGGTGCTTGACGTGATCCGCATCACGGAGCGGCCGGCAGCAGCTCTCGCGGGTCCATGACCCAGAGCCGCGCCGATCAGGTTGGAGCAACCTGATCGGCGCGTGCTCCAGGGGCTCAGTCGCCGATCACGCCGCGGCGGCGCAGCAGGATCAGCGTGAACAGCGCGGCGCAGATGCAGGACATGGTCACGAAGCCGGCGCCGAAATCCGACTCGACCCAGGGCAGTCCCTTCACATTGATGCCGAACAGGCCGGTGATGAAGGTTGCGGGCAGGAACAGCGCCGTGAGCAGCGAGAGGACATAAAGCTGTCGGTTGGTGCGGCTGGCCGAGCGGGCGGCGATCTCGTCCTGCAGCAGCCGAGCACGATCTTGTACAGACTGGACATCATGGTGCAGGCCGTCGATGCGCTGGAGCAGCCGCAATGCCGCCGCCTTGACCGCGTCCGGGGCGCTGCGGCCGGACTGGGTCTCGGCGAAGCGGCGGAACAGCACATGCAGTCCACTGAGCTGGCGATGCAGGCGCACGGCTGTCCGGCGCACGGCGCCGACGCGCTGCGGCCCGTCATGGAGCCTGTCGAGCAGGATATGGTCCTCGACGCTGTCGGTTTCTTCGACGAGACGGACGACGGCATCTGTGATGTCGTCGATGATGTATTCGATGATCTGCTCGAACAGCCCGGCCGGGCTCGCAGCCGGCTCGCCACGGTCGAGCGCTTCCGCCGTCATGCGGATCGAATGCAGCGCCTCGCGGCGGCCGGTCAGCAGGAACTTGTCGCTGATGATCCAGCGTAGCGCGCCGACATCCTCCGACTTGTCGGCGATGTCGCGGATCAGGTCGTGCGAGACGCCCCAGGCGAGGTTGGCGGAATGGTCGAGCCGCTGGTGCTGCTCGTGGGAAAGGAAAGCTTCCTGCGTTGCGTCCGGCAGGGCCTGCTCGGCAATCCACGCCTGCGCGCGGGTGTGGACGAGGTCGAGATGCAGCCAGACGAAGCCTTCCGTCGGAGCAAGACTCGGCAGCGCTTCGCGGGGAATCCTGCTCGGCTGTCCGTTCTCATCGAAGCGGTAGGCCCAGATGATACCGGATTGGGATTGCACGTCGCCGGGCATTGTCTGCTTCCGCTACCGCCGCAGGCTGGTCGGCGGCGCGCCTAAGGGCGCCGCGTATGTGACAGCGACGTGACAGTTGTCGCCTGAAGCTCAGTTGCGGTTCGCGGCCGTGCGCGCGGGTGGGATGCGCCCCGGCGGGACGAATTTGAGCTGCGTCCCGCCCGCAGCCTTCGGCGCGCGGGCGCCCGCCGGCGTCGGCAGTGGTTTGTGTTCGGCGACTTTCGGCTCACCGCCATGCCATTTGCGCGAGCCGATGTCGAAGCGGCCTTGGCGCCAGGCTTCGAACTCGCGCTCGCTGCCGAAGAAGGCGTTGCGATCGACATCTCCGGAGATGCCGGGCACGCGCCCTGTGGTCGTGAACTGCCAGAACTCCCAGCGATCCCTGTCATAGCGCTTGGCCAGTGGCGCGGCGGTCGAGCGCAGCCAGAAGGGGTGATCCTTGAGTTCGCCCTCCAGCACGTCCTCGTGGAAATTGATGTCGGTATAGATGATCGGCTTCTTGCCGGTGTGCTCGCGCAGGCCCTTCAGCATTTCGGCGATCTTGGCGAGCGCCAGTTCGCGCGAGATCTTGCGGGTGCATTGCGAATCGTTCTGCCATTCGACGTCGAGGACGGGCGGCAGTGCATCGGGGTCGCGCGGGATGTGCTTCTTGATCCAGCGCACTTGGTCCTTCGCGGAACGGCACCACCAGACGAAGTGATAGGCGCTGCGCGGGATGCCGTGCTTCTTCGCTTCCGCCCAGTTGCGCTTGAAGTTCGGATCGAGGTGGTCGCCCCCTTCGGTCGCCTTGATGAAGGCGAAGCGGGTGCCGGCGTCCTTGACCCTCGCCCAGTCGATTTCGCCCTGCCAACGCGAGACGTCGATGCCCTGGATGACCTTGCGCCGCGCATCGCGGACGCCGTGATGCGGGGCGCTGTCGCCCTTCTTTGGATAGAGCGCCAGTGCCGGCTCGACAAAACAGGTCAGAAGCGCCGCAAGGGCAAGGGCTCCGAGGCCGGCTCGTCCGCTGGAGCTTCGGACCGAAGAGTGGAATCCACTTTTCAGATCAATCCGATGTTTCAACAAAGAGAGAGATCGCCACCCTGCGTCCGATAGGACGCGCGGCGATTTCGTCAGCTTGCCCGCTGGCATGTGTTCCTCCCGCATCACATCTCCAGATGGCGGGAGCGTGGTTAAGCAGCGGTTAGAATTGCAGCGCAGTCTAACGAAGAGTTTCAGCCTTGGTTAACTGCCGGGCTGGCGGCCTGCTCAATCGTCGAGGTCAGAGTCCTGGGCCGCCTTCGCGGCCATGCGGCTCGACTGGAAGGACGAAGCGACGGAGGGAGCGCTGCCCGGGATGCGCGCGACCGGCACATCGCTCGGTACTTCCGGCGCCGGCAGCGGTGCCGGGCCGGGAGCAGGAGCCGGCGCGGGGGCTTGCTGAGGCGCAGGAGCCGTTGCCGGCTGCGGAGCAGCCTCCCGCTTGTCCCAAATGCGCGTGCCGATGTCGTATTCGCCGCGCAGCCAGCCGGCGAATTGGCTTTCCGTGCCGAAGAACGCGTTGCGGTCGACGTCGCCCTTGATGCCGGGCACGCGGCCGGTGGTGGTGAACTGCCAGAAGCCCCAGGTGCGGTTGTTGTAGCGCGTTTCCGGCAGGGCTGCCGTCGAGCGGATCCAGTAGGGATACTCGTTGAACTGCCCTTCCAGGACCTCGCGGTGGAATGTGATGTCCGTGTAGATCACCGGCTTCTTGCCGGTGAGCTGCTCCAGCTCCCTCAGCATGAGCTGGATCTTCTCGCGCGCCAGCTCGCGGTCGATCTTCTGCGGGCAGGTGCGGGAGTGGCCGTTCCATTCGACGTCGAGCACCGGCGGCAGCGCATCGGCGTCGTTGGGGATCTGCTGCTTGAACCAGACTGCCTGCTCGTGCGCCGGACGGCACCAGTAGACGAAGTGGTAGGCGCCGCGCGGGATGCCGGCGCGACGCGCGCCCTCCCAGTTGCGCTGGAAGGCAGGATCGACATGGTCGCCGCCCTCGGTGGCCTTCATGTAGACGAAACGGGTGCCGGCCGCCTTGACCGAAGCCCAGTCGATATCGCCCTGCCAGCGCGAGATGTCGATGCCGTGAATCGGATAGCTATGGGCGGCAGCAACGCCGGGATGAGGCCGGGCATCGCCCTTCGACGGATAGTTGTCGAGCGCCACGCAGCCGCCGAGGGCCGCGAAAGCGGCGGCAGCCAGAAAGGGCAGGAGGCGGGAGCGCTGCATGCGGTGGGAGTTCATCTCGCCGAGAATTGCGGAGAATGCTTGACGGCCGGTTTACGCTACCAAAGTTCTGCCGCCTGTCAGCCCAATCCGCGGCAGCCGCGTGATCCCGCCCCAAGGACGCGATTCGGTGTTGCGGTCGATCGCAAAGCTTTCGTCGCAACGCCTCGCGATGTCGCCGGAAACACGAAAGGCGACCCTAGGGTCGCCTTTCGCTGGATTTCATCCGAATTTGGTGCGGTCGAGAGGACTCGAACCTCCACGGGTCTCCCCGCTACCACCTCAAGGTAGTGCGTCTACCAATTCCGCCACGACCGCAGCTCGTTTCCGGTTGCGGGCGGTGCAACCAGGGAGCGGCGCCGATCTAGCAAATCGAATCCGCCGCCACAAGGGTGTCACTGTGGAAAAACGAACGATATCGAATTTTCCCCAGAATGGGCCGGTTCAGGCGGCCTCGGCGACGCTCTGCAGCGTGTAGATCGTCGGGCGCTTCAGCATCTGGGTGATCTCGACGGAGATCTTCGCGCCGCTGACGACGACGATTCCCTTGGCAAAGGGGTGGTTGTTCGCGAGAATCTGGACTTCGTCGGTCTCGCTGGCGTTGAGCTCGATGATGGCGCCGCGGCCGAGTCGGAGCAGCTTGTAGATCGGCATCTGGGTCTGCCCCAGCACGACAGTGAGCTCGACAGGAACGAGATCGAGATCGGCCTTCAAGTCCTGCCTCCGGAACCCTACTTCAGAATTGGACCAGCGAAACTTGCCTGCCTGCCGGTTTTCGGCGCATCAGGCTTGCCGATGGTTGCGCCGGGCATCCGGCTGGGAAAGATTGAACGGAACATGGTTAAGCCATGGTGAAGATGCGTGAGGAACTGGCCGTCTCCTTCCTGCCGGAGGTGGCCTCCGAGCCTGTCGAATGGGTCGTGGCCGAGGGGTTGACCGGCTATGACGAGGCCGTCGCCGAGATGGAGCTGCGCGCCGGCCTGATTGCCGACGGCAAGGCGCGCGAGCGCGTCTGGCTGGTCGAACACCCGCCGCTATACACGGCCGGCACCTCGGCACGCGACGAGGATCTGATCGCGCCGGAGCGTTTCCCGGTCTTCCGGTCGGGGCGGGGCGGGCAGTTCACCTATCACGGCCCCGGCCAGCGCGTGGCCTATGTCATGCTCGACCTGAAGCGGCGCCAGCCCGATCTGCGCCGCTTCGTCGCTGCGCTCGAAGGCTGGCTGATCGGTGCACTCGACGATTTCAACATCCGTGGCGAGCGCCGCGAGGACAGGGTCGGCGTCTGGGTTAGGCGGCCGGAGAAGGGTGCAGCCGTCGAGGACAAGATCGCCGCGATCGGTATCCGCGTCCGCCGCTGGGTGTCGTTCCACGGCATCTCGTTCAATGTCGATCCCGATCTCTCGCATTTCGACGGCATCGTGCCCTGCGGCGTCAGCCAGCATGGCGTGACCTCGCTCGTCGATCTCGGTCTGCCGATGACGATGCCGGAGGCCGATTCGGTGCTGCGAGAGGCCTTCGAGCGCGTCTTCGGGCCGACGGCTCCGGCCTGATTTACCCCTCGTTAGCCATGCCGAATCTCGTCCTCGGCCGGGGGGCTGGGCAATCGCTGCGCCGTCCGTGACCGGCTCGATCAACAAGATGAGAGAATGAGCGGCAGCGCCCGGCGCGGATTTGCCGGGATGCGTCCGGGCGTCCGTGCCGGTTGGCGTTTGAGACGTGGCGCGCCATAACCTCGGGCAAGGATTGTCGTCGAGGGAGCGCGCTGTGCCGGTCATCGAAAGCAAGGTCGATCTGAGTTCGGCCGAAACGCGCGCCAATGCCGAAGCCTGGGCAACCCTGCGCGATGAATTGCAGCAGCACCGCGCCACTGCCGCGCTCGGCGGCAATGCCAAGTCCCGCGAGCGTCATACGGCCCGCGGCAAGTTGCTGCCCCGCGAGCGCGTGCTGCGTCTGACGGATCCCGGGTCCGCCTTCCTCGAGATCGGCTCGCTCGCCGCGTTCGGCATGTATGAGGGCGACGTCCATGCCGCCGGCATGATCGCGGGAATCGGGCGTGTCGCCGGCCGCGAGTGCATGATCGTCTGCAACGACGCGACGATCAAAGGCGGCACCTATTATCCGATGACGGTGAAGAAGCATCTGCGCGCCCAGGAGATCGCGCGCGAGAACCGTCTCCCCTGCATCTACCTCGTCGATTCCGGCGGTGCGAACCTGCCGCACCAGACCGAGGTCTTCCCCGACCGCGAGCATTTCGGCCGCATCTTCTACAACCAGGCGACGCTTTCGGCCGAAGGCATCCCGCAGGTCGCGGTGGTGATGGGCTCCTGCACCGCCGGCGGCGCCTATGTGCCGGCGATGTCGGACGAGACGGTCATCGTCAGGAAGCAGGGCACGATCTTCCTCGGCGGCCCGCCGCTGGTGAAGGCTGCGACCGGCGAGGTCGTCTCGGCCGAGGATCTCGGCGGCGCCGACGTCCATGCGCGACTCTCGGGTGTCGCCGACCACTATGCCGGCGACGACACCCATGCGCTCGCCATCGCCCGGCGCATCGCCGGCAATCTCAACAGCGTGAAGCGGCCGGATATCGACATCGCCGAGCCGGTCGAGCCGCTCTATGACCCGGCCGAGCTGGAAGCCGTCGTCCCGACCGATCTCAAGAAGCAGTACGATATTCGCGAGGTGATCGCGCGGCTCGTCGACGGTTCGGAGTTCGACGAGTTCAAGAAGCTCTATGGCACGACGCTGGTGACGGGCTTCGCGCGCATCCACGGCATCCCGGTCGGCATCATCGCCAATAACGGCATCCTGTTCTCGGAGAGTGCGCTGAAGGGCGCGCATTTCATCGAACTGTGCTGCCAGCGGCGCATTCCGCTGCTCTTCCTGCAGAACATCACCGGCTTCATGGTCGGCCGCGACGTCGAGACCCGCGGCATCGCCAAGGACGGCGCCAAGCTCGTCACGGCGGTGGCTTCGGCGCGGGTGCCGAAGATCACCGTGCTGGTCGGCGGCTCTTTCGGCGCCGGCAATTACGGCATGTGCGGCCGCGCCTACAGCCCACGCTTCCTGTTCACCTGGCCGAATTCGCGGATATCGGTGATGGGCGGTGAGCAGGCGGCGAGCGTGCTCGCGACCGTCCGCCGCGACAATATCGAGGCCGAGGGCAAGAGCTGGCCGGCGGCGGACGAGGAAGCCTTCAAGGCACCGATCCGCAGCAGATACGAGGAGGAGGGCTCGCCCTATTTCGCGACGGCGCGGCTCTGGGACGACGGCATCATCCTGCCGTCCGAGACCCGCCGCGTGCTGGCGCTGGCCTTCTCAGCCACGCTCAACGCCGAGGTCCCGGAGACGAAGTTCGGCGTGTTCCGGATGTGATCCGCCGCGCGCCGCCTCCGTCATTCGCGGGCGACTGCAGAGAGACCCGAGAATCTCGGGCGGCTCCACAGCCTGCTGCGTAGGGCGACCGGATGGATTGCGCTTCGGAAGGCGCGGAAATCCGCGGTGCGGTCCGCGCGAACGGCGCCGATCGTCGGTCGTGACCTTCGGCGGCCGTCGCGCGAAATCGCGTCAGTTGGTAGCGAAGCAGTAGAAGCGGCCGGCGCCGCCTGTGCTTTTCAGAGCATCCTGGCTGCAGCCGCCACGCGAGAGGTGCGACATGTTCCAGGATTTCGCAGGCGGCGATTGATCGAGCCCCGTGCGGTCATGGTGGCCCATCATCACAGCCCCCTCCGTGCCGCTCTTGGTATAGTTGCCGCAGGTACGGTCCTCACCCGGACCGAATGCTGTGCCGTCGATCTGCGAGCCCGTCAGCATATCGTGCTCGTTGGGCTTGTCGCCGATGCCGTTTACGGTCTCGCCTTTCTCTGTCAGCGCGGTCTGCTTGGTGAGATTCGCTGCAGCGCCATGCAGATCTGCGACGCTGGCGGCGATCACCACTCCCTTGACGTTACGCCAAGGACCGGCGCCGATACGATCACGCGCATTGACCGCTGGCGCGTCACCAGTTGCTTGCGTCGACAAATAGGCTCGCCAGGTCTTGCTGCCGGCGCCAACCGCCTGGGCGAGACGCTGGCAAATCCCATCTGCTCCCTCGAGGCCACCGAGGTCCGCGCCCTTGCCGGAGCCGGCACTGGTGACGAAAAAGCTCATCTCTGCCGTCTGGGCTTTAGCCACACCGCCGGCCAGCGCCAGCAGCCCGAGGGCTGCGGCAAGCGTAACGCATCCTGTGCCCATCGTTGGTCCTCCCATCGTCGTCCATGATTTTGGATACGTTGGTCGTCCGGTTGCTCCTCGAAATCCCGTGGCCGTTCCAAGGTTATCTTAACACAACTGCACTCGGAGAGCGGAGGCGCCGCTGGGTTCTGCTTCGCCAAAGATCTCCCGGAGCCGTTTCGGGCGGTTGCGCAGGCCGGGTTCCGGCGTCACCCCAGCGAAAACGCCTCGTGGACCGCGCTCTGCACGCCGCCGCCCATGATCGGGCCGCCGCCGGCGACATGGATCGCATCGCCGACCAGCGCGGCGCCAAGCCCGTGGCGCGGCGTCAGCATCGGCGCGTATTGCTCCCAGGCGTCGGCGGCGGGATCGTAGGCCTCCATCTGCCCGAAGACGCGATTGGTGCCTTCCCCGCCCATGACGAAGACCTTGCCGCGATAAAGCACGGCGCCATGGCCGGAGCGGCCCGTCGGCGCGGGCGCGCGCATCGTCCATTTATCCGTGGCCGGATCGTAGGAATGGTGCAGGTTCGAGTTGGTATGGAAGGAATCGACCCGGCCACCGATGACATGGATCAGGTTGCCGATGGCGAGTGTGCCGGTGTGGTCGCGGGCGGTGGGCAGGGGCGTGCGTTCGCTCCAGCGGTCGGCCCTGGGGTCATAGACCAGATGCCAGTCGATCGAGCGCTTGGTCTCGGTGGTCTCGCCGATCGCGCCGCCGATGACATGCAGCACACCGCCTAGCCCGACGACCGCGGTGGAGCCGGCGGCGCGGGGCAGGGACGCGATCTCCGCCCAGCGATCGGCCTTGGGGTCATAGGTGAAGCAACGCGGATGCGGCTTGCGGTTCTGCTCGAGGAAGCCGCCGATGGCGTAGAGCCTGCCATCGAGGAAGGCGACGCCGACATGGTTGGCGCCTTGGGGCAGGCGCGCGCCGTCCTGCCACTTGTCGGCCTTGGGATCGTAGACATGGTGATAGGCTCGGTCCGTGCGCTGCTCGCCATAGCCGCCGACGACATGCATCCTGTCCTCGAAGGCCGTTGCCCAGGCCATTTCGGAGCGCGGCAGCGGCAGCGGCGCCTTGGCGGACCAGCGGCCGGGCGCGGTGGCTTTCGGCGCGGGCGAATCGAAGACGCTCTGCGTCGCGGCAAGCGCGGGCTTCTCGATCCGCCCCGGCTGGGCGAGCCGCTCGTATTGCGGGCCGTGATGCTCGTGGCCCGGCTGCTGGGCCAGCGCCGGGCCGGCGAGCGCGGCTGCGCCGGCAGCGAGCAGATGGCGGCGGTTCAGGCTGGTCATCGCGTCGTCCTCCCGACTACAACGATAAGGCAGGGCTGGCGGGCGGCAAGTGCATGGAGCGCCGGCCGCCGCACAGTTCCCCCGAGCGGTTCCGGCCGTTATGGTCGTTCGCCATCTCAAACGATTTAGGCCTAGGGAAACACGAGGAAACGCATGTCTGGGCATAACAAGGTCGCGATCATCACCGGAGCCGGCTCGGGCGTGGGGCGGTCGGTCGCCATCGCCTTCCTGAAGGATGGTTACCGCACCGTGCTGGCCGGGCGCCGGGCGGATGCGCTGGAGGAGACGATCGCGCTCTCCGGCGTCGACAAGGGCCGGGCGCTCGCGGTTTCGACCGATGTGACCGACAAGGCCTCGGTCGAGAACCTCTTCGCGAAGACCAGGGAGGCCTTTGGCTGGGTCGATGTTCTCTTCAACAATGCCGGCGTCAACGCGCCGGGCGGCGTGCTGCTCGAGGACCTCTCGCTTGAGGACTGGCAGAAGGTCGTCGACACCAACCTGACCGGGCCCTTCCTCTGCACCCAGGCCGCCTTCAAGGCGATGAAGGACCAGGAGCCGCGCGGCGGCCGCATCATCAACAACGGCTCGATCTCGGCACAGGTGCCGCGGCCGAACTCGGTGGCCTACACCGCGACCAAGCACGCGATCTCCGGCCTGACCAAGACCGCCTCGCTCGACGGGCGCAAATACGACATCGCCGTCGGCCAGGTCGATATCGGCAACGCCCTGACCGACATGGCGAAGAAGATGACGACCGGCGTGCCGCAGGCCGACGGCTCGGTGAAGGTCGAACCGGTGATGGATGTCGACCACGTCGCCACCACCGTGCTGCACATGGCCGGGCTGCCGCTCGACGCGAACATCCTCTTCGTCACGGTGATGGCGACGAAGGCCCCGCTCGTCGGGCGCGGTTAACTCCGCCCTTGCCAGTCATCCCGGGCGGAGCGCAGCGTGGACCCGGGATCCATTCCTGAGCCTTGCCGACTCGCGCTCCGGCATGGATCCCGGATCGGCGCCGCTACGCGGCTTGTCCGGGATGACAGGGGCGAGGGTGGTCGAAGGGACGCAAGACGTGGATGGCCGGGACGAGCCCGGCCATGAGGATGGCGCAGGAAGCTCGGCATCGAGCCCCGCGCTCGCCCGCGCCTACACGCTGACGATCTGGGGCATCGCGCTCGGCATCCTCGTGCAGGCGGTGGCGACCGTCGCCTGGGCGCTCGCCATCGGGAACGTCCAGCTGTTCAAGGACGCCGTCGACTGGGTCTACGACGTCGCGCTCTACGGCATCGCGGCGGTCGTGTTCGGCCGCGATGCGCGGGCCGAGCGGCTGGCGGCGGTTGCGATCGGCGCCGTCATGGCCGTTGCCGGCTTGCACACGCTCTACGACCTCTGGGACAAGATCCTCCGCCCGCGACCGATCGAGATCTGGACGCTGGGCTTCGCCGCCGCGAGCGCCATCGTCATCGCGCTGCTTGTCATCGCTGCGCTCTGGCGCTTCCGGCGCGAGGATAACCCAGTGATCAAGGCGACCTGGCTGTCGAGCCGCAACGACGCGATCTCGACGACGGGCTTCGCGCTGGTCGGGCTTGCCGCGCGTGTCGCGCCGGTGCGCTGGCCGGAATATCTGTTCGATCTCTTCGTCGCCGGGCTCTGCTTCCAGGCGACTTGGGCGATCTGGCGCTCGCTGCGACGGGGTGCGGATTCGGAAGCGTCCCAACCGGGTTTGCGCAACAAGGCGCAGACAGAAGCGGCGGGCGGGCTATAAAGGCGGCACGTCTTTCGAGGATGCCGCCGCCATGACGATCGCCGCCAAGCTGCCCTCCATCCTGATCGCCAATCGCGGCGAGATCGCCTGCCGGGTCATTCGCACCGCGAAGCGGCTGGGCCTGCACACCATCGCCGTCTATTCGGACGCCGATGCCGAGGCGCTGTTCGTGCAGATGGCTGATGAGGCCTACCATATCGGCCCGGCACCGGCCCGCGAGAGCTATCTCGACGCTGCCAAGATTCTCGCCGTGGCGAAGGAGGCTGGAGCGGCCTGCATCCATCCCGGCTACGGCTTCCTCTCCGAGAATGCCGAGTTCGCGGATGCCTGTGCTGCGGCTGGCATCGTCTTCGTTGGCCCCCCGGCTTCCGCGATCCGGGCGATGGGGCTGAAGGACGCCGCCAAGGCGCTGGTCGAGAAGGCCGATGTGCCGGTGGTGCCGGGCTATCACGGCGCCGAGCAGGATGCCGGCTTCCTGGCTGAAGAAGCTGAGCGGATCGGCTATCCCGTGCTGATCAAGGCGGTTGCCGGCGGCGGCGGCAAGGGCATGAAGAAGGTCGAGCGGCCCGAGGACTTCACCGATGCCCTGACCAGCGCCCAGCGCGAGGCGCAGAATGCGTTCGGCGATGGCCGCGTGCTGGTCGAGAAATACGTGCTCTCGCCGCGCCATGTCGAAATCCAGGTCTTCGGCGACAGCCATGGCAATGTCGTCCACCTCTACGAGCGCGACTGTTCGCTGCAGCGGCGCCACCAGAAGGTCATCGAGGAGGCGCCGGCGCCGGGTATGACGGCCGAAGTGCGCGCCGCCATGGGCAAGGCGGCGACGGAAGCGGCGAGGGCTGTCGGCTATGTCGGGGCCGGCACGGTGGAGTTCATCGCCGATGGCCGTGACGGCCTGCGGGCCGACCGCTTCTACTTCATGGAGATGAATACGCGTCTCCAGGTCGAGCATCCCGTGACGGAGGCGATCACCGGGCTCGACCTCGTCGAACTGCAGCTCAAGGTCGCGGCGGGCGAGCCGCTCGGCTTCACGCAAGGCGACGTCAAGGCGTCGGGCCATGCGGTCGAAGCGCGGCTCTATGCCGAGGACCCGGAGAAGGGCTTCCTGCCTTCGACCGGCAAGCTCTGGGCGCTGCAATTCCCGGAGGGCGAGGGCATCCGCGTCGATACCGGTGTCGAAGCCGGCGATACCGTGACGCCGTTCTACGATCCGATGATCGCCAAGGTGATTGCCCATGGCGCGACGCGCGACGAGGCGCTCGACCGGCTGGGCGCGGCGTTGGGAGAAACGGTCGTCGCCGGGCCGCGCACCAATCTCGCCTTCCTGAAGAAGCTGAGCGAGGCCCAGGGCTTCCGGACCGGGCCGTTCGGCACCGGCTTCATCGACCGCAACATGAGCGCGCTCGGGGCCGAGCCGCAGCCGCTCGACGCAGCGGCCGTGGCGGCGGCGGCCCTGCAGCTCGAAGAGGAGCGGCAGGCCGACGGCATGATCGAGGCGGCCGGGCGGGCCGAAGGCGAGGCGCGCTCGCCCTGGCTCGACCCCGACTCCTTCTCGTTGATGCCGCGCCAGCCACTCGGGTTGCCGCTGCTGGTCGATGGCGAGCGCATCGAGGCGCAGATCGAATGGCATGGCGAGGATGCGCGCGTCAGCCTGCCCGGTCACGAGATCGGGGAGGGCGAGCACGAGATCGCACTGGCCGAGGGTGAAGGCGGCATCTGGTTCGCCCTGCATCGCGGCCGCCAGACGGCGGTGTCCCTGTTCGATTCCTTCAAGGTCGATCTCGACGCGGCTGCCGGCTCCGGCGGCGTGGTCAAGGCGCCGATGCACGGCAAGCTCGTCGCTCTCTTCGTCGCAGCCGGCGAGGCGGTGACCAAGGGCCAGCGCCTCGCCATCGTCGAGGCGATGAAGATGGAGCATGTGCTGACAGCCCCACGCGACGGCACGGTCAGCGAGGTCGTGGGCGAGCCGGGAGCTCAGGTGGCCGAGGGTGCGAAGGTGGTCGTGATCGGCGAATAGCCGAATCGGTGGAATCGCTTGTGGGCGATTGCTGAGATTCTGATTCGAGCTGCTTTCGTCATGGTCGGGCTCGTCCCGACCATCCACGTCTTCGCTGGTCGAGGGCCACGCTCAAGACGTGGATGCTCGCCACAAGGGCGAGCATGACGACGCGCTAAGCGTCCAGCGCTGAGGCGGCCTTCGCCAGGATCGTCAAATTGATCTCCGCCAGCGGATCGTCGTCGCCCATGAACCAGGCGGCCGAGAGACCGCACCAGGCGACGATCCATTTCAGCAGGCGCCCTCGCTCCAGCCCTGATTTTGCCAGCACGATCTCCAGCCGCCGCTCGAAAGCGCCCGGCGCGACCGCGACGGGCGGCTGTGGATCGGCAAGGTCTGGGTCGCAGAACAGGATGGTGTATTCGAAGGCACGGTCGCCGATCACGGATTTCGGGTCGATGGCGCGCCAGCCGCGCTCCTCGAAATCGAGGACGTTGTCATGATGCAGGTCGGCGTGCAGCGGCATGACCTCGCGCTGGGCGGCGAGGAGTTCGTTCGCAACCGCGGCCGAGCGGGCGAGGAGGCCTCCGCGTTCGTCCGCCATCGGAAAGAGATCCTTGAACCAGGTTTCGAGCGGGATCAGCCCGCAGGGGGCCGGGCCGCGCGGCTTGTGCAGGGCGGCGATCGCGTCGCAGAGGATGGCCGTCGCCTCGTCGTCGCCTTGCGCGCCGCTGCGGGCCATGGCGGCCAGCGAACGCCGACCGGTGGCACGCTCGATCAGCATCGCCTCGCCATTCTCGCTGCGGGCGAGCAGGCGGGCGGCGCCGTCGCCGTTCCAGTATACCAGCGGCAGGTAGCCACGCCGCTCGTCCTCGGCCTCGGGCAACTTGAGCATGGCGGGCGCGCCGTGCCGCAGGACGGGCAGCAGGTGGCTGGCGCGCGTCGCGATCGGCGCGCCGTCCGGGACAAGGCTCCAGCGCGAGAGCCAGGGCTCGAACGGCCTTGGAGAAATCTCGTTCATCCGCGGCCGATGATCGGGAACTGCTCGGCCTCGTAGATCTGGCCGGAAACGGGTGCGCTGTCGTCGGAGAGCCAGAAGGCGGTGTGCGCGGCGATCTCCTCGGGCTGCATGATGCGGCCGGTCGGCGCATGGCGGAGCGGGACATGGTTCTGCCAGCCTAGCGGCTGGCCTTCGCGCTGCTGCGTCGCGTCCTCGTTGGCGGTCCAGGTCCAGCCGACATTGAGTTGGTTGGCGCGGATTCGCTCGGGGCCGAGCGTGTTGGCGAGGTTGCGCGTCATCGTCATCAGCGCTCCCTTCGACATCGAATAGACGGTCAGGTTCGACAGTCCGCAATAGGCGTTGATCGAGCCGACGGTGACGATGGCGCCCGGCGATTTCTGGGCCCGGAAGGCGCCGATCGCCGCCTCGGCGCAGAGCAGCGGCGCACGGGTGTTGATCGCGAACATATGGTCGAAGAAGGCGGCGGTGGTCTCGCCGAGGATGCCGCGCGGATAGATGCCCGCATTGTTGACGAGCCCGTCGATGCGGCCGAAGGCGCCGACCGTGGCATCGACGATCGCCTGTGCCGTGGCAGGCTCGGCGAGGTCGCCGGTGATGCCGCTGGCGGCAGTGCCGAGACGGGCGACCGCCGCGTCGACATCGGCCCGGTCGCGGCCGTGGATCAGCACCTTCGCGCCTTCGGCGATCAGGCGCTCGGCCATGGCATAGCCTATGCCGGTTGAGGAGCCGGTGACGAGGATGGCCTTGCCTGTGAGTCCGCGCATGATGATCGTCCGTAGCCTGTCGAGGAAAAGAGCATGACGGTGAAGCGTATCGTAGCGAACATGCTAGCCGCCGAACCGGGGCTGGCAAAACCCTTCTACGGGGGCATTTTTGACATGCACCCGGTCATGGACCACGGCTGGATCCAGACCTATGCCGCCGATGGCGACGCGGCCCGGCCGCAGCTCAGCTTCGCCAGCGAGGGCGGCTCGGGTGCGCCGGTGCCGGACCTGTCGATCGAGGTCGATGATCTCGATGCGGTGTTCGCCAGGGTCGAGGCGGCTGGCTTGCCGATTGAGTACGGGCCGGTTGACGAGCCCTGGGGTGTCAGGCGGTTCTTCCTGCGTGACCCGTTCGGACGGCTCGTCAATGTGCTGGCGCATCGCGGCTGAGGCGATCTGTGGAGAAGGGCCGGGGAGACTGGTCGGCGGGCGCTTCGAGGCCTATTTTGCCGGCCATGTCCCTTCACCTGCTCAAGCTCTGCGTCGGCGCGGAATCGATCGGCGACCTCGAAGAGTGGATCGCCGAACGCCAGGCGCAGCGGCGTGCCCGTGGCGAGCCGGCCGAACAATTGCACACCACACGCATGGTGCCGAAGAAGGTCGAGGAAATCCTCGATGGCGGCTCGCTCTACTGGGTGATCAAGGGCCAGATTTCGGCGCGTCAGCGCCTGACCGATATCCGGCCCTTCACGGACGCCGACGGCATCGGCCGCTGCCATCTCGTCATGGAGCCCGTGGTGGTTCCGGTCGAGCCACGCCCGTTCCGCCCGTTCCAGGGCTGGCGCTATCTCCAGCCCAAGGACGCGCCGCGCGATCTCTCCGAGCATGGCGGCGATCTCGGCGAGATGCCGGAGGAGCTGCGGCGAGAGCTCGCTGGGCTCGGGCTTCTGTAAGCGACGGGCTCAACCCTTCAGGCCGAGAAAGGCGAAGGGCTTGGCCGGGACGAAGCTGCCGGTCGCATCGCCGGAATAGGTGTGGTCCTGATCCTTGCCGAGATCGAGCTTGCGGGTGCCGCCCGCAGTGGAGAAGTCGATCTTCTTGAGGTCCACCCAGAAGGTGTTCGGCGTCAGCGCGGACTCGAAGAAATACAGCTTGCGGGCATGGTCGAAGACGGTGCGCCAGCGCGTCGACGAAATGTTCGGCTGGTCGGGCGTCGTCAGCCCGTAGGGCACCGAGACATTGCGGATGACGCTGAAAACGCTGGCGACGGCCCGGTTCGGGTCGGGGTCCTTCGGGATGGCGTTGGCATAGAAGGCGGCGCGGACGAAGCGGTCGGAAGCCCGGTTGGTGCCCGGCAGCATCACGGTGCCGCCGATCTGCTTCCAGTACTCGGCGAGCGCGAGCTGCTTCTCGAAGATCGGTGAGTTGGTCATCACCTGATAGGCGCGGTCATGATGGATGACCTGCTTACCGCCGACATATTCGATGATGGCGCTGTCACCGCTCGAATCCGAAAGCGAAAGATGCACGGTGGCGAGGCGGTCCTCGCCCGGCATCGCGTCCGTGATGATGGTGAAGGGCTCCTCACGCAGTGCGGCGACGGCCTCGCTCACCGTGGCGAAGTTGTCGAGGACATATTGCGCCCAGAGGGAAATGCTCAGCCCCGGCTTCGAGCCGGCTTCGAACTTGGGATACTCGGACTCGACCAGCCAAAGCAGATTGGCCGAGAGCCCGGCCTCGTTGACGCCGTCGCTGCTGGAGATGTCGTAAGCCGAGGCGATCACGCTGCCGTACTTCGCCGTCCAGCGCGCGGTGTTCGCGCCAGTCTCGCCGGTACGCTCGACGCCGCGCGGCAGAATCCAGAGATTGGTGGCGATGTCGCTCTTCCAGTCCATCGAGCGCGCGGTCACGACCCTGCCATTCGCTCCGAAATAGACGAAGCGGGTGCAGGCCTGGGCAGCCGTGTCGGCGAGCAGCGCGCAAGCGAGAACGATGCCGGCGCCCCGGCGCAGGAAAGTGTTTCGGCCGCGCGCCGCGCTCCCCGATGCATGGATCATCCACCGCTCTCCTCTGGCTCGGGCGTTTTCAGGATGCCGACGGCTGGCCCGACGGTTTCCCGAGCCCTGCCAGCGTAGCGTTTCCGTTTAACGCCGCAATCATGGTCGCGGCGGCGTTCAGACCGGGATGTTGTCGATCAGGCGCGTGCTGCCGATACGGGCGGCCAGCAGCAGGCGGATCGGGCCGTCGGCGAGCGAGGTGATCGGCGCGAGTGTCTCGGCGTGGCGTGCTTCCAGATAATCGAGCTCGAAGCCGGCGGTGATGATCGCGTTCTGCGCGTCGGCGACCGCCTTGAACAGTTCGTCGCGGTTGCGGATGCGGGTGGCGAGCTCCTGCATCACGCGGTGGAGGACCGGTGCGAGCGCCCGATGTTCGGCCGAGAGATAGCGGTTGCGCGAGGACATGGCGAGGCCGTCCGCCTCGCGGATCGTCGTCAGCGGCACGACGGCGATGCCGAGGTCGAGATCAACAGCCATGCGGGTGACGACCTTGAGCTGCTGATAGTCCTTCTCGCCGAAGATCGCGCAATCGGCGCGCGACTGGGTGAAGAGCTTGCAGCAGACCGTCGCGACGCCCTCGAAATGCGTCGGGCGGAAGCGGTCTTCGAGGCCGACGGCGGCCGGACCCAGCAACAGCACCCGGGTGGCGAAGCCCGCCGGATACATCTCGTCGACCGAAGGGAAGAAGACGGCATCCGCGCCGGCCGCGAGCAGCTTGGCGCAGTCGTCGTCGAAGGTGCGCGGGTACTTCTTGAAATCCTCGTGCGGCGCGAACTGAGTCGGGTTGACGAAGATCGAGACGATGACCCGCCTTGCGTGCCGCTGGCCTTCGGTGACCAGCGCGATATGGCCCTCATGCAGCGCGCCCATGGTCGGCACCAGCGCGACCTTTTCGCCGGTCGTGTGCCAGCCGGCGACGGCTTCGCGCATCGCGGCGACCGTCTCGAATACCGTGATCCCAGCCATGGACTTCTCTTTCTCGTCTGCGTCGATCTTCGCAGCCCTCATCCTGAGGAGCCGCGTCGCGGCGTCTCGAAGGATGCTCCAGGAGGTTCCGGAACCATCTGAAGCATCCTTCGAGACGCGGACTTCGTCCGCTCCTCAGGATGAGGGCTGAGAGGAACAGGCCGACCTCCGTCCGGGACGGGTAGCAAATGCGGTGGCGATGGCCAATATCAGAACGAACGGAACGATTCCGTCGGATCGATGGGTTGATGAACGAGAAGAACGATCGCGCTGTCGGCAAGGCCGCCGCGACCACGCCGACAGGGCATTCGCAGCCAGGGGAAATCGACCGCTTCCTCGGAGCGGCGAAGCGGCTGGCGCCGCTGGCAACGGGCCAGGCCGGACGGCTGGTCTTCGCGCTCGACGCCACGATGAGCCGCCAGCCGAGCTGGGATCTCGCCTGTTCGCTGCAGGCGCGGATGTTCGAGGTCACCGGACAGAGCGGCGGGCTGGCCGTCCAGCTCGTCTATTTCCGGGGCATCGGCGAATGCCGGGCATCGGGATGGGTCGGCGAGCCCGAGCGGCTGACCGGGTTGATGCGCAGGATTGCTTGCGAGGGCGGGCAGACACAGATCGCCCGCGTTCTCCGCCATGTCCGTGACGAGGCTGCAAAGGTGCCGGTGCGCGCTTTCGTCTTTGTCGGCGACGCAATGGAAGAGGATGTCGATGCGCTGGCGACGCTGGCAGGAGAGCTCGGCCTGCGCGGCATCCGCGGCTTCGTTTTCCAGGAGGGGTTCGATCCCGCCGCGAGCGCGGCCTTCGCGACGATCGCGCGGCTGACCGGTGGCGCCCATGCGCGCTTCGACGTCGACGCGCCGGCCTCGCTGCTGGAACTCCTGCGCGGTGCGGCTGCTTATGCTGCCGGCGGCCGGGAGGCGATGTTGCGGCTCGCCGGATCGAGCCCGGCGGTGAAGGGGCTGATCGCCGCCATGGACGGAGGGCGCTAGTGGGTTTGCTCTACGGCGTCGCCGTCCTGATCCTGGTGTGGTGGCTGGCGAAGCTCTTCGCCGGGACCAATCCGAAGGCGCTGGCGCGGGTGATGAAGACGGTCGGCGGCGTCGCCTCGCTCGGCGTAGCCGGGCTGCTGATCGTGCGCGGCCGGATGGATATGGCGATCTTCCTCGGCGGCGTCGGCGCCTGGCTGCTCGGCTGGAGCGCGACCGGGCCGGGTGGCATCCGCTTTCCCTGGGCCGACAGGTCCGGGCCKACGGCGGGCACGACATCGAAGGTCGGCTCGACGCTGCTGGAGATGGAGCTCGACCACGACAGCGGCGCGATGACCGGCAGCGTCAGGGCGGGCACCTATGCGGGGCGCGCGCTCGACGGCCTGACGATGAGCGAACTCAGCGCGCTGATGCGTGAATGCCTGGCGCGCGATCCCGATGGAGCACGCCTGCTAGAGGCATATCTCGACCGCCGGTCGCCCGGCTGGCGTGAAGACGCTCAGCGTGATCGCGACGCGGGGCAGCGCGGCGCGCCGGGCGCGGGCGCGATGACGCAGCAGGAGGCCTACGAGATCCTGGGGCTTCAGCCGGGGGCGAGCGAGGAGGCGGTCCGCGAAGCCCACCGGGCTTTGATGAAGCGCATCCACCCGGATGCCGGGGGCACCAGCGGCCTTGCCGCTCGCGTCAACCAGGCCAAGGACGTCCTTGTGAAGCAGCGATAGCGAGGGGTGAGGGGAGTGCGTCTGCGACATGGCGTGAACTCCTTTCCCTGGCCGGTCAGCTCGCCTTGCGTCCTGACGGACGCAAGTTCGGCGATCTGTCTTTGCGATTGCGCATCGGATTCTCCCGAAAACCGGATTCCACTTTTGAGTCCGATGCTCAGCTGCGGGTGGCGAAGCAGGAGAAGCCGCCGCGCTTCAGCTGCGCGCATGCGTTCTGCGCGTCCTTGGGATCGTCGAAGCCGGCGAAGCGGGCGCGGAAGAGGGTGGAGCCGCCCTTCTCGACCTTCTCGGTGAAGGGCGAGGCGCTGGCGAGCGAGCCGGAAGCCTTGGCACGGGCGCGGGCCAGGATCTCCTTGGCCTTGCCCTCGTCATCGGTCGCACCGAGCTGGATCACCCATTTGCCGGAGGCGACGACGGCCGCCTGGTGTGACATGGCGGGGGCCGGCTCGGGAGCCTGCGCTTTCGCCGGGACAGTGTCTGCCTTGCGGGCCACGCTGGCGGCAGGCATCTCGGCCTTGGCCTCGGCGACCTTCACCGGCTCGGCGACGGGCTCCGGCGCCTTGGTGATCGAAGAGGTGACGTCGACATTCGCCGGCGGGCGCAGAACCTTGGCGTCGGCCGGCTGGGCGCCGATCGACCAGCGCATGGCGGACGGCGTCGTGGTCGCGGTGACCGGGCGCATGCCGGAGAGCTGCACCGGCTGGGCGCCCATGGCGACCGGGCGCGGCGGGGCGATCGGCGTCGTCGTCGGCATCGGGGCATAGGCGCGTGCGGCGGCCGGCAGCGGCTGCTGCTCTTCGGTCTGCTGGCGGGGGCGCGGAACCGGGATCGGCGCCGGCTCGGCGGCGACCTGCTGGACGGCCGCGGCGCGCGGGCGCTCCTCGAAGCGCGGACGCTCCTCGGGCTCGGGCGCCTCGGCGACCATCACCGACGAGCGGCCGCTGGTCGCGGCGCGCGGCAGGTTGGCCAGCACGAGATCGGTCATGATCTTGTCGCGCGAGGCGCCGGAGCGGCCGCCGAGCACGACGGAGACGACGTGCCGGCCGTCCGACTTGGCCGAGGTCATCAGGTTGAAACCGGATGCGCGGGTATAGCCGGTCTTGATGCCGTCGACGCCCTCGACCTTGCCGAGCAGGCGGTTATGGCCGCGGATGGTGCGGCTGCCGTACTGGAAGGCCCGCGTCGAGAACAGCGGGTAGTATTTCGGGAAGCGCTCCTGAATGGCGCGAGCGAGGATGGTGAGGTCGCGCGCGGTCGTCAGGTTCGGCGGCGAATGCGGCAGGCCGTGCGGGTTGTAGAACCGCGTCGAGCTCATGCCGAGCGAACGCGCCTTGCGCGTCATCTGCTCGGCGAAAGCTTCCTCGGAGCCGGCGATGTTCTCGGCGACGACGACGGAGGAGTCGTTGGCCGAGAGCGTGATCATGCTCTTGATCACGTCCTCGACCGCGATGGTCGAGCCGGGGCGCAGGCCGAGCTTGGTCGGCGGCTGCGAGGCGGCATAGGACGAGACCTTGAGCTCGGAATCCATCGAGAAGCGGCCGCGCTCCATCTGCTCGAACAGCATGTAGAGCGTCATGACCTTGGTCAGCGACGCCGGGATGCGCGCGGCATCCTCGTTGACCGCGTGCAGCGTGCGGCCGGTCCTGGCATCGACGACCATCGCCGCGTAGGGCGGCGTGTAGCCGCCGCCTGCAGCATGATGCCGGCGCTTGCGCGCCTCGGCCGGGGAGGAGGCCATCGTGGCCGCGACTGCGGCGATGCCGATCAGCCCGACAACGGCCCGCAGACGCGGCCGCTGAAACACAACGCAACCCAGAACCATGAACTCGCCTCGAACTCACTGTCGTTCCCGTCCCGCGCTCATTTTTCGTGGCACGCAGGACACAGTAGGGCGAGATTAGGAGGATGCGGTTACGGAGCCGTTAAAACTTGAACGGTTGCGACCGGAACGATCTGCGTTTGGTGCATTGCAGCGTCCTATTGACTTTCATGTTGCAATGCACAATATGCAGGCAGTCCCGGTGGTGAACTCTTCATACGACCTTGGGGCGACACGACGGCCGCTCTGGCCCATTCACTCTGAGGCGGCACCCGGGGTGCCAGGAGAGACGACCCATGATCCAGCAGTTTGAGACCATCCAGAAGGCCTCCAAAGAGAACGTCGATGCGGCCCTGAAGGCTTTCGGTGTTACCTCCAAGAGCGTCCAGACGATCGCCGTCGAGGCGACTGATTACGCCAAGAAGTCCTTCGAGGCTGGCACCGCCACGCTCGAGAAGCTCGCCGGCGTGAAGACCTTCGACAAGGCCCTGGAGATCCAGGCCGACTACATCAAGACCTCTTTCGAGGGCGCGGTCGCCCAGCTCACCAAGATGGGCGAGCTCTACACCGCTCTCGCCAAGGACGCCTACAAGCCGTTCGAGGGCATCGTTGCGAAGGCTGTCCCGACCGCTCCGAAGGCGTGATGCCGGCAGGCTGCCGCAAGGCAGCCTGATCTCGAGAGAGTTCGAGTTGCGTTTGAGAGCCCCGGCCCCCAAGGCTGGGGTTTTTCTTTGGGTCGTGTGGCTCCTCGTGTCCGAATGTCCGTTGAGGGTCGGTCGCTAGGAGACGGCACGCGAATTTTATCGGCATGGATCGTATAGGTGGTGCTCAAGCGTGAGGAAGCGCTTGAGCCCGATCTTGCGGGCCACCGAAAGTGACGCGTGATTGCCGCTATTTACCTGATATCGAGCGATGAGTCCGCATTCGGTCAGCACCGCCATCGCGCTGCGCACAACCCGCCCAGCGAGACCGCGACCGCGAAATGGTTCTGGAGTGACAACACCTCCAACCTCCCAAACACGGCCATAGCTTTCGAAGGCTATGCACACCGAGGCAAGCTCGCCACCGATATCAAGGTGGCAGACGAATGCCCTGCCGGAGCGGAGCAGAGGCAGCAGCCAGCCGCGGGAATGTCCTTGGGTCTCCAGCAAGTCGGTCGCCAAATCTTGGAGTTCGTCGCCCACACGGACACTTCCGTCGCGCGCGAATTCGGAGCCCGCAGTAAACGATTGGAAGGCGGCCTTGCGTTCGATTGGAAAGCGCGACGCGATCACCTCACGATCAACGGCGCTTGCGAGCTTGAAAACGATCGCCTGATCCCGTGGCATGACGCCGATCACCCGTGTGGTCATTGCAGCGTCATTGCTGCTGATGAGCGCAACCCTGGCTGCCGTAGGATATGTCTCCCGGTCATAGGAGCTTGCCTGCGTATCCAGGACCACGAGATGGGCAGCTGCTCCAGCGTAATTCGTGGCGCGATAACCGGTGGTGTACTCAGGGAAAGCGGCGAGCTGTTTCAGCAGGACCGCATTGCGCAAAGGCTCTCGTTCCAGATCGCCGATTAATTCGGTACGAGCAAGTGCGTATTCCGCCATTTAACTTCCGGCCAGGGTGTCGAAGCCGAATTGAAACTCAGATATCGAGTGTCCGCAACCGGTTGAGATCGGACCAAGCGAAAGGGCTCGATCCACTTTCGGGCCGTCGGATGGCTGAGGAGGACTAATTGAAAGACAGGGCATTCTACGCGTGGATTGCCGGCTTCGCGGTGGTCGTGGGCGTGCTGGTTTGGAGCCTCAGCCACGGCTCTTCGGAATATCCATCGATCGGAGGGGGCGGTTATGACCTCTCCGGCCTAGTCTACACCCTGATGCTGCTGGCATTCACGGGCCTCTGGTCGGTTGCAACGCTGCTAACCGGCTTGAACCACAGCGATGCAGGGATCCGACGTCGCGCGTTCATCTTGGCGGTCATCGGCCTCATCACCTTCTCGCTGTCGGTCATGATCTGGGGCAACAACCTGAGTTAGTGGGCCCGGCGGCGGGAGGCGCGCTGGCCGGCGGCCGACGAACTGACGAGGGGCTCCGTAGATATCCCTGCACTGGTTGATCGGCTTGCGTTACGCAAAATMACCACGCAGCGGATGAGATGTCGAGGGGATTTGGAAGCGCCAGCGTCGGCCCCCATAAGTGGACGCTCGAAACGTCGGCAACGGGTCGGAAGCCGACCTACAACGCTAAGCCGACAGCTTTCCGCATCATCACGACGGCGCATGGCCGTTTCCTCTTTTGAACCGATTGAAAACGCGGCCGGTTGGGCGCATTTCTAGGAGTGTGCGCCGCCGTCGCGGTGCCGGAGGTTTCGGTTCTCGCCATGCTCGACAAATCAGTGCCGCCCCGCACGCTCAAGCTCAACGCCGCCGACAACGTCGTCGTCGCCGTCGACCCGGTCGATGCCGGCGTGACGGCGGCGGGCGTTGAGGCGCTGAAGCGCATCCCGCGCGGGCACAAGATGGCGATCGCCCCGATCGCCAAGGACCAGCCGATCCGCAAGTTCGGCCAGATCATCGGCTTCGCAACAGCCGATATCGTGCCCGGCGAATGGGTGCACGAGCACAATACCGGCTTCCACGCCTTCGATCGCGACTACGCCTTCGCTGCGGAGGCGAAGCCCGAATTCGTGCTACCGATCGAGCAGCAGGCGACCTTCGAGGGCTTCCGCCGCGCCAACGGCAAGGCCGGCACGCGCAACTATGTCGGCATCCTGACCTCGGTGAACTGCTCGGCCTCGGCGGCGCGCTTCATGGCCGAGGAGGTGAAGCGTTCGGGCCTGCTCGACGACTATCCGAATGTCGACGGCGTGATCGCGCTCACCCACGGCACGGGCTGCGGCATCGACTATAATGGCGAGAGCTTCGAGGTGCTGAAGCGCACCACCTGGGGCTATGCCTGCAACCCGAACATGGCGGCGGTGCTGGTCGTCGGCCTCGGCTGCGAGGGCTTCCAGATCAGTCGCATGAAGGAAGCCTATGGCATCAGCGAAAGCGACGTCTTCCGCACGCTGACGATCCAGGAGACGGGGGGGACGAAGAAGGCCGTCGCCGCCGGCATCGACGCGCTGAAGACGATGCTGCCGATCGCCAACAGGGCGGTGCGCGAGACGGTGCCGGCCTCCGAGCTGATGCTTGCGCTGCAGTGCGGCGGCTCGGACGGTTATTCCGGCATCACCGCCAATCCGGCACTAGGGGCCGCCGTCGATATTCTCGTCGAGCATGGCGGCACGGCGATCCTCTCCGAGACTCCCGAGATCTATGGCGCCGAGCATCTGCTGACGCGCCGTGCCGCGACGCGCGAGGTCGGCGAAAAGCTCGTCGGGATCATCAAGTGGTGGGAGGATTATACCGAGCGCGCCCGCATGAGCATGAACAACAACCCCTCGCCGGGGAACAAGGCGGGCGGGCTCACCACCATCCTGGAGAAGTCGCTGGGCGCGGCGGCCAAGGGCGGCACCAGGACGCTCTCGGCGGTCTATCACTATGCCGAGCCGGTGACGGAGAAGGGCTTCGTCTACATGGACACGCCCGGCTACGATCCCGTCGCAGCCACGGGGCAGGTGGCCGGCGGCGCCAACATCCTCGCCTTCACCACCGGCCGCGGATCGGCCTATGGCTGCAAGCCGACGCCCTCGATGAAGCTCGCGACCAACACGCCGATCTACGAGAAGATGATCGACGACATGGACATCAATTGCGGCGATGTGCTCGACGGCGTCTCGCTGGAGCAGAAGGGCCGCGAGATCTTCGAGAAGCTGCTCAAGGTCGCCTCGGGCGAGAAGACCAAGTCCGAACAGCTCGGTTATGGCGATGCCGAGTTCGTGCCCTGGCAGATCGGCGCGACGATGTGAGGGCCGGGCGGGGCTCGCTCAGCCCTGCAGCAGCCTGACGCGCGTGCCCCAGGGGTCGAGGCTCTCGAACCCGCCGGACAGCGGCGTCGTCGCGATGCCGGCCGCCGCGAAGCGGTCGGCCTGAGCGGCCATAAGCTCCGGCTTTTCCGTCATCAGCGAGAACCAGGCGAGACCGGTGCTGCCGTCGTCGCGCCGCCCGGCGCCGGCGCTGTTCCAGGTGTTCAGCGCCAGATGATGGTGGTAGCCGCCCGAGGACAGGAAGCTCGCGGTATCGCGCCGGCTCGTCGGCGCCAGACCGAGCAGATCGCGATAGAAGCGGTCGCCCGCATCGACATCGCCGACACGCAGGTGGATGTGCCCGATGCGCAGCCCCTCCGGCGCCCTGATGTAGTCGCTCGCGCTCGTGTCGGTCAGCGACAGGATGTCGTCGACGTCGAGCCGATGCGTGCCCATGACGATGCGACCGTTGTCCCAACGCCAGCCTTCGGCAGGGCGGTCGGCATAGACCTCGATGCCGTTGCCTTCGGGATCGTTGAGGTAGACGGCCTCGCTGACGCTATGGTCGGCGAAGCCCGTCAGCGGCGTGCGATCGCGCGCGACATGGACGAGCCAGCGCGCCAGATCCCGCCGGCTCGGCATCAGGAAAGCGATGTGGAATAGCCCGGCGGAGGTGGGAGGCTCCAGCGCCGCGTCCGGCCGCGGCTCCAGCGTGAGCAGGGCGCCTTCGCTGGTGCCGAGGGTGACGGAGGCGGCGCCGCGCGCCAGCACGGACAGACCGATGACGTCGCGGTAGTAGCTGGTTACACGCTCGACATCGCGCACCTTGAGCGCCGCGGCGCCCACCCGGATCGGCGTCTTGCTGGCGAAGCCAGGCCCCGCTGCCGGCGCTGAGACCGGCCCGCCCTCGGCCCGGGCGGCGAAGGAGGCGGCGGCTGTGAGCGACGAGGCTCCGGCGAGTTGAAGCAAGGTGCGGCGGGCGAGGGCGCTGTTCATCGTTGGGAGGCTTTGCGCAGTGGCTGGATGCGCTTCAAGGCCATGAAATCTGGCGGCGTGCACCTCACAAGCGCGTGGGCGGATGTCGCCGGGCCGGCTTTTCGGGCAAGTCACGCCGTCGGGGAGGCCTCGTTTTCGGGCAAGTCTCGTTTTCAGGTTAGTCTTGGGGACGGAAAGCCTACGCTCCCAATTCTCGCCGCGCTCTGAACCGGATCGGTCCCGGCCGCGACCAAGAACCGGGCCGGCGCGGCCGTCGAGGCGGGCCGGCTTCTCTGTCATCGGTTGGGGACATCATGAAGACCGTGTTTCTCGTTACGATCCCGCGTGTTCTGCTCGGGCTGCTTTTCCTCGTCAGCGCCGTCGACGGCTTCTGGTGGCTGGCGACCGGGACCAATCTCATTCATCCGCCGACGAGCGAACGCGGGCTGGCCTTCGAGGCGGCGCTTCAGAACTCGGGCTTCATCTGGCCGATGGTCAAGGTGGTGAACCTCGCCGGGGGGCTGAGCCTGCTGCTCAACCTGGCGCCGGCTTTCGGCCTCGTGCTGCTTGCACCTATCATGACGGTGATCGTGTTCTTCCACCTCGTGCTGAACCCGCAGGGCATCCCCGTCGCGCTCATCATGACGGTGCTGGGACTGCTGCTTGTCTTCGCCTATCGCGATCGCTTTCGGGCGCTTTTCCGGTAGAAGCGACTTCCTGTCCGGAGGCTCCGGCCGACTCTCGCGTCATGGTCGGGCTTGCCCCGACCATCCACGTCTTCCATCGTCAATAGCGGTGTCCAAGACGTGGATGCTCGCCACGAGGGCGAGCATGACGGTTCAGCGACGCTCTCGGAAAACCTCTCAGATCGAGAAACCCTTGAGCCGGTCGCCGAGCAGGCCGATCCGCTCGGCCGCGACATTGGCGATGGCGATGCGCAGATGGTTCTCCTGCCCGGGACCGAAATAGGGGCCGGGCAGGGCGAGCACGCCGCGCTCCTCGACCAGCCGGCGCACCACATCGGCCGCCGGGGTGCCTTCGAAGGGGTGGGCGACATAGGCGAAATAGGCGCCTGCCGAGAGCACGCGCCAGTCGTTCAGCGGCGCCATCGCCTGACGGAACAGTGCGGCACGGTTGTTGATCTCGGCGCGGTTGCGCTCGCGCCAGTCGCGGATACCGTCGATGCCCCAGGTGACGGCAGTCTGTCCGGCCCGAACCGGGCTGATCTGGACGCAGTCGAGCACCTTGCTGATCTGGGCGAGGGCGGGGTCGCCGGCTGTGATGGCGCCGAGCCGCCAGCCAGGAACGGCATAGGCCTTGGAGAAGCTGTAGAGGCCGATCACGGAATCCTGCCAGCCGCTTGTGGCGAAGACCTCATGCGGCTTGGCAACTGTCGCCGGCAGGAAGTCGCGATAGGTCTCGTCGAGCACGAGCCAGATGCCGCGCCGGGCGCAGAGCGCGGCGAAGGCGGCGATCGTCTCGGGCGGGTAGACCGCGCCGGTGGGGTTGTTGGGTGTGACCAGTACGATCGCGCGGGTGTGATCGTCGATCAGCGCGTCGGCCGTCTGGGCGTTCGGCACGAATCCGGCCTCCGGCGCGCAGGGTAGCGGGCGGGCCTCGACGCCGACCATGGTCAGCGTCATCTCGTGGTTGAAGTACCAGGGCGTCGGCAGCAGCACGTTGTCGCCCGCGCGGGCGAGCGCCATCATCGTGACGACATAGGCCTGGTTGCAGCCCGAGGTGACGGCGATTTCGCCGGGGGCGAAGGACGCGCCGTAGACGCGCGAAATCTCCGCCGCATAGGTTTCGCGCAGCCCGGCGTCGCCGGTAATGCCGCCATAGCGCGTGGCGGCAGGATTGGCGGCGGCTTCGGCAAGCTTGTCGAGCAGCGCCTGAGGCGGCGGCGAGCCGGGGACTGCCTGCGACAGGTCGATCAGCGGGCCGAAGCGTCCGTCATAAGCCCGCGCCCAACCCTGCGCCTCGGGGATTGGCGGGGTCCCGGTGTCGATGAGATCGGGATTGAACGAGGCGGGTGCGGTCGTCGGCATGA
Source organism: Allobosea sp. 05T438 (assembly GCF_056396025.1). Classification (NCBI taxonomy): domain Bacteria; kingdom Pseudomonadati; phylum Pseudomonadota; class Alphaproteobacteria; order Hyphomicrobiales; family Alloboseaceae; genus Allobosea; species Allobosea sp. 05T438. The sequence continues at coordinate 305,160 of NZ_JBFTKQ010000005.1, read as the reverse complement.
TCCGACTGGTTTGCGGCGTGCGCCCCGTTCCGTCAATCGCCTTGGAAGCGTCGCAAGCGCGGTCCATATCTGCAAGGCTTCCATTCAACCGAGCGGGCGGCCCCCATGCAGGACGAGACCGAGGACGCAATCGCCGAGCTCCATGCCATGCTCGACCGGGCGGACAGCATTCTCAGCTTCACCGGCGCGGGAATTTCGACGGAGTCGGGCGTGCCGGATTTCCGCTCGCCCGGTTCGCCCTGGATGGTCAACAAGCCGATCCCGTTCGAGGCCTTCGTGCAGAGCCGCGAAGCGCGCATCGAGGCCTGGCGCCGCAAATTCGCGATGGACGACCATTATCGCGAGGCTAGGCCCAATGTCGGCCACCGGGCACTGGCGCGGCTGGTGGCGGACCGGCGCTCCCCGGCCATCTTGACGCAGAATATTGACGGGCTGCACCAGGCCTCCGGCGTGCCGGCCGATCAGGTGATCGAGCTGCACGGCAACGGCACCTACGCCACCTGCCTCACCTGCGGCTGGCGGCATGAACTGGCGGCGATCCGCCCGGCCTTCGAGGCGAGCGGCGAGCCGCCGAGTTGCATGATGTGCACGGGGCCGGTGAAGTCGGCGACGATCTCGTTCGGCCAGGCGATGCCGCAGGAGGCGATGATGCGGGCGCAGGCGCTCACGCTGGAATGCGACCTCTTCCTCGTCGTGGGGTCTTCGCTGGTCGTCTACCCGGCGGCAACGCTGCCGGTGATCGCGAAGCGGCAGGGCGCCAAGCTCGTCATCCTCAACCGCGAGCCGACGGAGCTCGACCCGATCGCCGATCTCGTCATCCGCGCGGAGAGCGGAGTTGCGTTGCGGCGGCTCGCCTCCTGAGCCGAAGGGGTGTGACCCGTGCGGTCGGAGGCCGGCCCGACAGCGGCGCGAGCATGAGCGGGCTATTTCGGCAACACCGGAGCCCGCGGATGATGTGGACGACCATTTGCGGGCTGTATACCGAATCCGCAGCGATGCTATCGTGGCAACACGAATCAAGCGTTGTGCGTGGGGGTGAGCGGCACATGTCCGACGAATTCGGTGAGAGCGGGCGGCCACCGATGGGTCCCATCCAGTCACTCAACCGCGTCATGCGGCTCGATGGACCAAGCGGTCACGCTTCCGAGGTTCCGGTCGAGATCGCCGGCTACGTCAAATGGTTCGATGTCTCGAAGGGTTACGGCTTCGTCGTTCCCGAGGCGGGCGGTACCGATATACTCCTGCACGTCACCATTCTGAAGCGCGATGGTTTCAATACGATAGCGGAAGGCGCTCGCATTGTGCTCGAAGCGGTCGAGAAGAACCGTGGGCGCCAGGCTGTGCGGGTTCTTTCGATCGACACCTCCTCCGGGCGCCATCCCTCCGAGATGCCGATGGCGCGCACCAACGTCGCCGTGACGCCGACCAGCGGACTCGAGCGCATGGTGGTGAAATGGTTCAACCGGTTGCGGGGCTTCGGCTTCGTCTCGAAGGGCGAAGGCGCGCCCGACATCTTCGTGCATATGGAGACGCTGCGGCGCTATGGCCTCGTCGAGCTGATCCCGGGACAGACCGTACTGGTGCGCTACGGACCCGGACCGAAGGGGCTGATGGCCGCCGAGGTCCGGCTGGAGCAGGGCGGCGCTGCCGTTTCGCATTGACGAACCGCTAAGCATGACAGCGCAACCGTGGGTGTAGCCGACCTGTTGCTGGGGACTTCGCCGGCTATCGGCTTAAGCCGGCAGTCCGCTTTTACGCTTCCTCAATCGGCACGGTTATGATGAGGCCTTCTCGGGAGGCCTCCCCATTCTCGTTCTCGTCAGCGATCACGAAGGCCGGCGCCAGTCGCTACAGCGCACGCTCTCGCTTTGGGGAGCATGTTCGGCAACCGGTCCGGACGAGGTTAGCTCCGCCAGGGAGCGCGGACGGCTGCTCGTCGTCGATCTCGATCTGTCGGGCCGGGGCGCCATCGAGACGGCGCGCACCGTGCTGGCGCTCTATCGACACGCGGGAGCGCCCTGCCTTTTCTTGCTGAGAGACATGTCGCCGCGTTCCCAGACGCAGGCCCATGCACTCGGCGCGCGCGAGGTCCTGCCCGTCGATACGCCTCGGTCCGTTCTTCTGGACAAGGTCGGCAATTTGCTCGGCTCGGCCGCTCCGACGAGCGCCGGCGCCGGGATTCAGCGCCGTTTCATCGCAGCCTCGGCAGCGCTCGGCGATCTGCTCGACGCGGCCGCGAGCGATGGGCATATACCGATTGCGGCGATCAACGGCAGTGTCGAGGCTCTCAACCGGGCGGCCGAAGGCGGGGATCTCGACGCGTGGCTCGATCTCGTCTGGCAGCACGATGACGCCACCTATCAGCATTGCCTGCTCGTCTCGGGGCTGGTGGCCGCTTTCGCTCATCGTCTCGGATTCGGCGAAGCCGATCGGCGGCTGATCACCGGCGCGGCCGTGCTGCACGATATCGGCAAGGCACGGATTCCGCTCGATATTCTGCGCAAGCCCGGCAAACTAACGGCGCAAGAGCGCAAGATCATCTGGCAACATCCGCAGATCGGATACGACATGCTCGTGGCTCAAGGCGGGTTCGCACAGACGGTTCTCGCTGCGGTGCTCTCTCACCACGAATACCTCGACGGATCAGGCTATCCGCAGGGCTTGAGTGGAAAACAGATCTCCGATCCTGTCCGCATGATCACGATCTGCGACATCTACGCGGCGCTGATCGAACGGCGACCTTACAGAGCGCCGATGCCGCCCGAGGAGGCCTATGCCATCCTTATCGGCATGGAGAGCAAGCTCGACCTGGATCTGGTCCGCGTCTTTGGAGAGGTGATCGTCGCGGCATCCACCGCGCGGCTCGGGCGGCGTGTCGAGACGCGCACGGCACCCACACGTCGCTCCGGGAGTGTCGGCTAGTGCGCTAGACGGCGAAGGACGTCCCGCAGCCGCAGGAGCTCGTTGCGTTCGGGTTGGTGATGCGGAAGGACTGGCCGATCAGGTCGTCGACGAAATCGATGGTGCAGCCCTCCAGCAGATCGAGCGATGTTTCGTCGATCAGGACGGTGGCGCCGTCGCGCTCGATGACGAGATCGTCGGGCGCCTTCTCCCGGTCGACATCGAAGATGTACTGAAAGCCCGAACAGCCGCCGCCGGCGACACTGACGCGCAGCATCGAGCCCGGCGGCTCGTTTGCCATTACCGAGAGAATTCGTTTCGCTGCGTTTGCAGTCACCGCAATGCCGCGCGGATTGACCGCAAGATCGGTCGACATGGTCAGATGCTCCTTGCACCTTGGTTGCCGGGAAAGGTAATGGCCCGGCAGCGCCTCTACAAGCACGGGGCCGTGACGGGGCAGCCATGCCGCATCCACAGAGCCCGCCTTCCGGCTTCTCCTCGCCGCCCGGTATCGAGCCGGGAGAGCGCTGGCGCGCGCCTTATGCCTGCCGCTCCAGCACCAGCCGCGGGCGCCTTATCGGTGAGCCCGCCTCGGCGACGCGCGGCGAGTTCCAGCGCGACCGAGACCGCATCATCCATTCGACCGCCTTCCGCCGCCTGAAGCACAAGACGCAGGTCTTCGTCTCGCACGAAGGCGATCACTATCGCACCCGACTGACCCACACGATCGAGGTGGCGCAGATCGCCCGCGCCTTGGCACGCGCGCTCGGCCTCGACGAGGACCTGGCCGAGGCGCTGGCGCTGGCACATGACCTCGGCCACACGCCCTTCGGCCATACCGGCGAGGACGCGCTGGAAGAGTGCATGGCGGCCTTCGGCGGCTTCGACCACAACGCACAGACGCTGAGGATCGTGACGCGGCTGGAGCGGCGCTATGCCGATTTCGACGGGCTCAATCTGAGTTGGGAGACGCTGGAGGGGCTGGTCAAGCACAACGGTCCGTTGCTCGACCGAGAGGGCAGGCCGACTGCGCGTTATGCCAAGGCCGGCATCCCGGTCGCGATCGTCGACTACCAGCAGCGTCAGGATCTCTGGCTCGACAGCTATGCGTCGGCCGAGGCGCAGGCGGCGGCGCTGGCCGATGACATCGCCTACAACGCCCACGACATCGACGACGGCCTGCGGGCCGGGCTGTTCGGCCATGCCGAACTCCGAGCCGTGCCGTTCCTGGCGGAGCTGCTGGACGAGATCGAGCGGCTGCATCCCGGGCTGGAGCGGCCGCGCCTGACCAATGAGCTCGTCCGCCGGGTGATCACCCGATTCGTCGAGGACGTGATCCGGGAGGCGCAGGCGCGACTGGCGGTGCTGGCACCTGCCGACGCCGATGCGATCCGGCGCGCGGATGCGCCGGTCGTCGCCTTCTCGCCTGCGATCGAGGCTGCCGACCGCGACATCAAGGGATTCCTCTACCCCAACATGTACCGGCACCCGCGGATCGCGCCGATCAGGGAGCAGGCGGCGCAGGTGGTGCGCGAGCTGTTCGCCCGCTTCAGCGCCGATCCGGCTGCGATGCCGGAGGAGTGGGCGGCGGGCTGCGACGGGCTCGACGATCACCGCCGGATGCGCCGCATTGCCGACTATATCGCCGGCATGACGGATTGGTACGCGCTCGACGAGCACCGCCGCCTGTTTGACGTCACCCCCTCGCTGCGATAGGGCCGGGCGCCTGTACAAATATGTTCGAGCCTGGATGAGCCCTCATCCTGAGGAGCGCTTCGTCCAAGCGCGTCTCGAAAGATGCTCCGGGAGGCCCCGGAATCAGCTTGAGCATCCTTCGAGACGCGACTTGCGGCTGCTCCTCGGGATGAGGGCTCAGAGGCTTTCAACGGACAAGATGTGACCACGATGAACCTGTTCGAGATCTTTTCCGCCCGCCTCAATGCCGCGCTCTCGGCTCTTGCCGAGCGAGGCGCGCTTCCCGCCGGGCTCAACCTCGCGCGCGTCGTGGTCGAGCCGACCAAGGATCCGGCCCATGGTGACCTCGCCACCAACGCCGCGATGGTGCTGGCCAAGGATGCCGGCACCAATCCGCGCGCGCTGGCCGCGCTGCTGGTCGAGGAGCTGTCGAAGGATCCGGAGATCGTCAAGGCGGAGATCGCTGGCCCCGGCTTCATCAACCTGACGCTGCAGCCGGCCGTGTTCACCGCGGTCCTCAAGGCCGCGATCGAAGCCGGCATGGACTATGGGCGCGGCAAGCCGAGATCCGAGCCCCGGGTCAATGTCGAATACGTCTCGGCCAACCCGACCGGGCCGATGCATGTCGGCCATGGCCGCGGCGCCGTCTTCGGCGATGCGCTGGCGAGCCTGCTCGCCTTCGCCGGGCACAACGTCACCCGCGAGTACTACATCAACGATGCCGGCGCGCAGGTCGACGTGCTCGCCCGCTCCGCCTTCCTGCGCTACCGCGAGGCGCTGGGCGAGGATATCGGGGCGATCCCGGAGGGGCTCTATCCCGGAGACTATCTGAAGTCGGTCGGCGAGGCGCTGGCGAAAGCGCATGGCGCGGGGCTGAAGGACACGCCCGAGGCCGAATGGCTCCCGCTCGTCCGCAAGGCGGCGATCGACGGCATGATGGCGATGATCCGCGACGACCTTGCGGCGCTCGGCGTCGTCCACGAGATCTTCTTCTCGGAGCGCTCGCTCCAGAATGTCGACGGGAACAAGGACGCCGTCGCTGAGACGATCGAGGATCTGCGCTCGCGCGACCTTGTCTACGAAGGCCGGCTGCCGCCGCCGAAGGGCCAGAAGGACGAGGACTGGGAGGATCGCGAGCAAACGCTGTTCCGCGCCACGCAGTTCGGCGACGACGTCGACCGGCCGCTGCTGAAGTCGGATGGCAGCTACACCTATTTCGCCAACGACATCGCCTATCACCGCTCCAAGTTCGTCCGCGGCTTCTCCGAGATGATCGACGTCTGGGGCGCCGACCATGGCGGCTATGTCAAGCGCATGCAGGCGGCCGTTAAGGCAGTGACGGGCGGGCAGGGCTCGCTCGACGTCAAGCTCTGCCAGCTCGTGCGCCTGCTGCGCAATGGCGAGCAGGTGCGGATGTCGAAGCGCTCCGGCGATTTCGTGACGCTGCGAGAGGTCATCGACGAGGTCGGCCGCGACGCGGTGCGCTTCATGATGATCTTCCGCAAGAACGACGCGACGCTCGACTTCGACCTCGCCAAGGTGGTCGAGCAATCGAAGGACAATCCCGTTTTCTACGTCCAGTACGCGCATGCGCGCTGCGCCTCGATCTTCCGTCAGGCGCGCGAGGTTTTCCCCGATCTCGATCTCTCGTCGGAGGCGCTGGCCGGGGCCGATCTCGCGATCCTGACCGACGAGGCCGAGGTCGGGATCATCAAGGCGATCGCGGCCTATCCGCGAATCATCGAAGGAGCAGCGGCGGCTCACGAGCCGCATCGCGTGGCATTCTTCGTCCACGAACTGGCGAGCGCCTTCCACTCTTTGTGGAACAAGGGCAAAGACTCGCCGCAATTACGATTCGTTAATCAAACTGACCGAAAGTCGACCTTGGCAAGATTGGCGTTCGTGCACTCGGTGCGCAGCGTCCTTGCTTCCGGACTGGCTGTCGCCGGAGTTGCGGCGCCGGAAGAGATGCGCTGACGGTCGTTTTCCGGCGGCGCGCACGAGGTCAAGTTGACCGCACGGGGTATCGCCTTTTCCATAGGGGGAGGCAGCTTGTGCTGCAATGGATCGTACCATGAGTGAGCCCGCTAGGAATCGTTTCGCGCTCGATCTTGAAGATCTCGAGCGCCAGCTTCGCGGGGCGGGGCAGGCGCCGCGCGCCGGCCATGCGCCTGATCCGCTGGCGGAGCTGACCCGCATCGTCGGACAGGACGATCCGCTGAAGGATATCTTTGCCGAGCGTCGCGCGCCGGCCCCGCGGCCGGGTTCCCGGCAGGAGCCGAGCTTCGAGGTGGTGCCGCCGGCTCCTGCGCCAGCCGTGCCCGTGCAGGCTGCGCCGCCGGCGGAACTGCGTGGTGCGCTCGATGAATTCGAGGCGCTGTTGCGGCAGGCCGAGCCGAGACGGCAGGCGCCGGCTCCCGTAGCTCCGGTCGTGCCGCAGCAGATCCGTGCCGAGCCTCAGCACCACGATTACGACGTGCCCGAACCGCTGCCCTACACCCAGCCCGCGCCGATGCGGGGAGGCGTTCCGGCCCGCGACCTCGACGAGGAGGTCGGTGCCCATGCGATGCCGGCGGCCTATGACGAGGAGCCTGCGCAATATTCCTACGCGCAGGCCCAGCATTCCTATGGGCAAGCCCAGCACGGCGCTCCGGTCCACGAATATGCCGAGGACGATTTGCCGGATCTGGAGCCGCGCCGTTCGCGCAAAGGGCTCTGGGCGGCCGCAGCGGTCATTGCCGTCGGCCTCATCGGCGTCGGTGCGACCTTCGCTCTGCGCGGCGGCCCTGCGACCAAGGACGGCCAGCCGCCGATGATCACGGCCGATCGCGGCCCGGTCAAGGTCGAGCCCGCCAATCCGGGCGGCGCCGAGATCCCGAACCAGAACAAGCAGATCTACGAGCGCAATGCCGAGGCTCCGCAGGGCCAGAGCAAGCTGGTCAACAACGAGGAGCAGCCGGTCGACGTGCAGCAGGCTGCCCGCTCGATGCCGCCCCGCGTCGTCATGCCGGGGCCCGGTGCCGGGTCGGCCTTGGCTGCCGCGCCGAGCGCACCGGAACGCAGCATCACGCCGGCCGAGCCTGGCCTGACCCCGATGCCGCCTGTGCCGGGGCTCGGCGAGCCGCGCAAGGTCCGTACGGTTGCGATTCGTCCCGACGGAACGCCGGTTCCGGCCGGCATCGACAGCAATCAGCCGATCGCGACGGGCTCGGCCCCGAGCCGCTCGCTCGGTAGTGCCACGGCGAGCGCCCAGCCCTCGCCGCAGCGGTCGGCCGCCGGGGCTCCCGCTCCTGCCGCTCCCAAGGTTCAGGAGCGCGCGACGACCCCACCTGCCGCGACCACGCCGGCGGCTCCGACCCGTCTCGCCAGCGCTCCAGCGTCCGCCGCCCCCGATGCCGCACCGGCAACGGCCGCGGTACGCGCCGGCACCGGCGATTTCGTGGTGCAGCTCGGCGCACCGGGCAGCGAGTCCGAGGCCCGCGCCACCTTCGCCGCTCTGCAGCGGAAATATCCGCAGCAGCTCGGCGGTCAGTCGCCGATCGTCCGCAAGACGGAGCTGGCGGGCGGAAAGACCGTCTATCGCCTGCGCGTCGGACCCTATTCCCGCGAGGATGCGTCGACGATGTGCTCGGCGCTCCAGGCGGCTGGCGGGCAGTGCTTCATCTCGAAGAACTGAGCGCGCAGAACAGGTTGAAAATCGGGCGGCGGCATCCGCAGGGTGCCGCCGTTCTGCTTTGAGACCGGCGCATGGCGGGGGGGGGTGCGCTTGTTTCGCCGCTTCGACCGTGCGAGTAGCCTGCCAACAACAGAAGGCTGCCTCGACCATCACGGCGGCCGTTGCTAGCTGGAGGTTACCCCATGGATCGCCGTCATTTCGTCAAGGTCGCAGGCGCGGGCGCTGCCGGCAGCGCGGCCATCGCTGCGCCCGCCATCGCGCAGTCGCAGCCCAAGATCAACTGGCGGCTGACCTCGAGCTATCCGAAGAGCCTGGATACGCTCTACGGTATCTCGACCCATGTCGCGAAGCGCGTCGCCGAGGCGACCGACAACAATTTCCAGATTCAGGTCTTTGCGCCCGGCGAGATCGTGCCGGCCCTGCAGGCTCTCGACGCCGTGCAGAACGGCACCGTCGAGTGCAGCCACACGCTGGCGAGCTTTTATATCGGCAAGGATCCCGCCTTCGCTTTCGAGACCTCGCTGCCCTTCGGCTTCAACACCCGCCAGCAGAATGCCTGGCTCTATCAGGGCGGCGGGCTGGAACTCTGCCGCGCCTTCATGAAGAACTACAACATCTACACCATCCCGTCCGGCAACACCGGTGCGCAGATGGGCGGCTGGTTCCGCAAGGAGATCAAGTCGCTGGAGGATCTGAAGGGGCTGAAGTTCCGCATCGCCGGCCTTGGCGGGCGCATCATGGCGCGCCTCGGCGTCGTGCCGCAGACGATCGGCGGCGCTGACATCTACCCGGCGCTGGAGCGCGGCACGCTCGATGCCGTCGAGTTCTCCGGCCCCTATGACGACGAGAAGCTCGGCTTCGTGAAGGTCGCCAAGTACTATTACTATCCGGGATTCTGGGAAGGGAACGCCAATGTCAGCTTCCTCGCCAACCAGGACAAGTGGAACGAACTGCCGGCGTCCTACAAGGCGATCGTGGAAGCGGCCTGCGCCGAGGCCAATGCGCTCTGCGTCGCGAAGTACGACCACAACAATCCCGATGCGCTGATTCGCCTCGCCGGTACCGGCGCCGAGCTGCGGCCCTTCCCGCAGGAGGTGATGGCGGCCGCGTTCAAGGAAGCCTTCGCCATGTATGGCGAGCTCGCCGCCAGCAATCCCAACTTCAAGACCTTCTACGATTCCTTCCTGCCGTACTGGAAGAAGGAGCAGCTCTGGTTCCGCATCGCCGAGCTGCCGTTCGACGCGTTCAACGCGCAGAACTACCAGCAGGTGAAGTGAGTTTGCACGCGGGCGCGGATCGTTCTTGACCGCGCCCGCGCCGCTTTCTGCATTCTCGCATCGGCATTGCCCGAAAACCGCATTCCACTTTTCGGGCCGATGCCGTAACCCGGTGCCATGACATCGCGCGCCTTCATAGCCGGTTGCCTCGGCACGAGTCTCACCGCGGATGAGCGGGCCTTCTTCCGGGATGCCCGCCCCTGGGGCTTCATCCTCTTCAAGCGCAACACGCAGACGCCCGAGCAGGTTGCGGCATTGACGGCCGAGATGCGCGAGACCGTCGGCTGGCATGCGCCGATCCTGATCGATCAGGAGGGCGGGCGCGTCCAGCGCATGGGGCCGCCGAACTGGCCGAAATATCCCTCGGCGCGCGCTTTCCTCGCCATCAACGATTCCGTCCGCCAGCGCGAGATCGTCCGGCTCTCGGCGCGGCTGATGGCGCATGACCTGAAGAGCGTCGGCATCGATGTCGACTGCCTGCCGGTGCTCGACGTGCCAGTCGCCGGCAGTCACGATGTGATCGGCGACCGCGCCTATGCCCATGATCCCGATCAGGTGGCGCGGCTCGGCCGGGCCGCGGCGGAAGGGCTGATCGCTGGCGGCRTGCTTCCGGTCGTCAAGCATATGCCCGGCCATGGCCGGGCGCGGGCCGACAGCCATCACAACCTGCCCGTCGTCGACGCATCGCTCGACGAGCTGCGGGCGCATGATTTCCGCCCGTTCCGGCACCTCGCCGACATGCCGCTCGCGATGACGGCACATGTCGTGTTCACGGCGCTCGATCCGAAGCATCCGGCGACGGTCTCGCGGAAGATCGTGCGCGAGATCATGCGCGGCGAGATCGGCTTCGACGGGCTCATCATGACCGATGATATTTCGATGAAAGCGCTCTCCGGCTCCTTCGAGGCCAAGGCCCGCGCCGCGATTCGCGCGGGCGTCGACGTGATCCTGCACTGCCACGGCATCATGGAAGAGATGGTCGCCATCGCCGGCACGGTGCCGGAGATGACCGGGGCCCGCGCCCGCCGCGCCGCGGCTGCGCTCGGCCGCATCCGGCACGAGCCGGAGCCGATCGATCTCGGGGCTGCGCGCGCGGAACTGGCGGCCGCGCTTGCGTTGAGCGCCTGAACAGCCAAATCTGCACCTCGGGGATGACAGCGGGGCAGGGCCTCAGATGACGGCCGAGTTGCCATTCGAGGAGGACGCCGCGCGCCGTGAAGGCGAGCCGTCGCTCGTCGTCGATGTCGACGGCTATGAGGGGCCTCTCGACCTGTTGCTCGATCTCGCACGCCGCCAGAAGGTCGATCTGCATCGCATCTCGATCCTGGCGCTCGCCGAGCAGTATCTCACCTTTGTCGAGCAGGCGCGGGCGCTCAGGCTGGAACTCGCGGCCGATTATCTCGTGATGGCGGCTTGGCTCGCCTATCTGAAATCGCGGCTGCTGCTGCCCGAACCGCCCAAGGGCGAGGAGCCGAGCGCGGCCGATCTCGCCACGGCGCTGGCGCTCCGCCTGCGCCGGCTGGAAGCGATCCGCGCCGCAGCGCGCAAGCTCGCCGCGCGCGAGCGACTGGGCCAGGACGTCTTCGCTCGCGGCGCACCGGAGGAGATCGTCGCAGGCGCCCGGCCTGTCTGGGAAGCCGAGCTCTACGATCTGCTCGCGGCCTATGCGCAGCAGCGGCAGAAGCGGGTGCAGGGGCATATCTCGGTCGGCCATCGCGTCGTCTGGTCGCTGGTCGAGGCCCGCGAGGCCTTGCAGCGACTGGTCGGCGAGGCCGGTGACTGGACCGAACTGGACAGCTATCTGACGCAGTACATGACGTCTCATGGCCTGCCGGCGCGGGAGATGCAGGCGACGGTCAGGGCCTCGGCCCTGTCGGCCATGCTCGAAATGGTCAGGGAAGGGGTCCTCGACCTGCGGCAGGACGAGGCTTTCGCGCCGATCGAGCTGCGCCGTCGTTCGGCGCGCCCGCGGATTTTGCCCTTCGCCGGCAAGGATGCGTCATGACCGCCGCGCCGGTCGACACCCTGGACGCCGAGGATGGCGGCGGCGTCGAAGCTTTCGCCCAGGCACAGCGCATTGTGGAGGCGCTGCTCTTCGCTTCGCCCGTGCCCTTGTCGGCAGAAGCACTGGGCCGTGCGATCCCGGCCGGCATCGCGGTCGAGCAGGTGCTGGCCCGGCTTGTGGAGAGCTATGCCACGCGCGGCGTCAACCTGCGCCAGGTCGCGGGCGGCTGGGCCTTCCGAACGGCGCCGGACCTCGGATATCTGCTCGCGGCGGAGGCCGAGCCGCCGCGCAAATTGTCGCGCGCCGCGCTCGAGGTTCTCTCGATCATCGCCTATCACCAGCCGGTGACGCGGGCCGAGATCGAGGAGATCCGCGGCGTCGCCACCGCCAAGGGCACGCTCGACATTCTGCTGGAGGCCGGCTGGGTCCGCCTGCGCGGGCGGCGGCGCTCGCCGGGGCGTCCTGTGACCTACGGCACGACGCCCGGCTTCCTCGACCATTTCGGCCTCGACCGGATCGACGACCTGCCGGGCCTGGAGGAGTTGAAGGGAACCGGCTTCATCGAGGGGCGCCTGACACGCGACCTGCAGGTGCCGGTTCCCGACGATGATCCGGGCCTGCGCGACGACGAGGACCCGCTCGGCGACCTGTTCGGCCCGCTTGACGACGGCGAGGGCGGGCCGCAACAGGGGTGAGGGCAGCTATTCGCGCGGCGATTGCCCCGCGTCATCCCGGGCGGAGCGAAGCGGAGACCCGGGATCCATGCCTGAACCTCATGCCGGAAACGCTCTGGCATGGATCCCGGATCGGCGCCGCTTCGCGGCTTGTCCGGGATGACGGCGAGTTTGTGAAGAGGTGAGACGAGGTTGGCACGCAGCGAGATCAAGGCGGGTTGGCTCGGCTGGGGCCGGCGCGGGACAGCCGGCGCGGCGATTCCGATGGCGCTCGGCTTCGAGGGCGTCACGCAGCGTTTCGGGGAGGTGACGGCGCTGTCCGATCTCTCGCTGGCGGTCAATCCGGGCGAGATCGTTGCGCTGCTCGGCCAATCGGGCTGCGGCAAGACGACGCTGCTGAGGCTCGCCGCGGGTGTCGAACGGCCGAGCGCCGGACGGGTGCTGCTGGAGGGGCGCGACGTTTCGGCGCCCGGCCGGTTCGTCGAGCCGGAGCATCGCGGTGTCGGCTTCGTCTTCCAGGACTACGCGCTGTTCCCGCATCTGACCGTCGGCGAGAATGTCTGCTTCGGCCTGCGCGGGCAGAGCGCCGCATCGGCGGAGGCGACCGCGCTCAGGGCGCTCGCGCGCGTCGGCCTTGCCGATTTCTACGGGGCCTTTCCGCATATGCTCTCCGGCGGCGAGCAGCAGCGCGTGGCGCTGGCGCGTGCCATCGCGCCGCGTCCCGGCGTGCTCCTGATGGACGAGCCCTTCTCCAATCTCGACCGGCGGCTGCGCGACGTGGTGCGCGACGAAACCGCGGCGCTGCTGGAGGAAACCGGTGCTACCTCGATCATCGTGACGCATGATCCGGAGGATGCGATGCGGATCGCCGACCGCATCGTGCTGATGCGGGCCGGGCGCATCGTCCAGATCGGCACGGGCGAGGAACTCTATCGGAAGCCCGCCAGCCTCTTTGCCGCCCGATTTTTCTGCGATTTTACCGAGGTCGAAGGTCGCGTCTCGGGAGGCGCGATCGATACGCCGCTGGGGCGCTTCGCGGCGCCGGGGCTGCCGGAGGGAAGCGAGGCGATCGCCTGCATCCGGCCACATCGGGTGCGGATTGTGCCTAAGGGCTACTACCTGCCCGGGCGGCTCGTCGCGCGGCGCTTCCTCGGCGAGGTCGATCATCTGCTGATCGCCGTGGAGGGGTTCGACCGTGCGCTCTCGGTGCGGGCGGCGCTGTCGGATGAGATCGCGGTGGGCCACGAGGTCGGCGTTGAGATTCCGTCCGACGAAGTCCTTGTGTTTCCGGCGGCAGATCAATAGGTTCCGCCGCCGAGCGATCGACCGGGCAGGGATTGGGTTGGGGATTTCCCCCGGTCGAGGCAATTTCGGAGGAGTTTCGCCATGGGTGGCGTGAGCATTTGGCATTGGATCGTCGTCGGCGTCATCGTGATGCTGCTGTTCGGGCGCGGCAAGGTGTCCGAGTTGATGGGCGATGTCGCCAAGGGCATCAAATCGTTCAAGAAGGGGATGGCGGAGGACGATGAGCCGACGCCGAGCGCGACGAATGTCGACCCCAAGGTGATCGACCATACCCAGGCCAGCAACACGGCTGCGCAGGCTCAGGCCAAGGCCGAGCACAAGGGCTGATGCGGCTTGCGTCCGCTGGACGCGGTTTTGGTGATGCGCGCGTTCTGATCCCTCGGCCTTGACGGCCGAACGGAGGCGCGCCGGGAGGACGAGCCGTCGATGTTCGACATCGCCTGGAGCGAGATGGTGCTGATCGGCGCGGTGGCGCTGGTGGTGATCGGCCCCAAGGATCTGCCCAAAGCCCTGCGCACGGTCGGCCAGACGGTCGGCCGTATTCGCCGCATGGCGACCGAATTCCAGGGGCAGTTCAACGAGGCGATGCGCGAGGCCGAACTCGCCGACCTCAAGAAACAGGTCGAGGATGTCGGCGGGTCGGTGTCGAGCGCGCTCAACAGCGACTATAAGCCGATCGAGGAGCCGAAGGATTTTTCGGCGTCGAGCGCGGGCGAGACCGCTGCGCCCGATGACGCGGCGCTGAAGGAGGCCGAGGCGAAGCTTGCTGCGCTGCCGATGCCGGAGTTGCCGCCGGTCGACATCGCCGCCGAGACGCCGACGCCCGCCGACGAGCCTGTTCCGGCCGCCAAGCCGAAGCGGACGCGCAAGGCGAAGGCTCAGGACGAGCGGGTGGCCGATAGCGCCCCGGCTGCCGAAGCCGCACCCGCTGCCGAGATGAGCGAGACTGCCGAGAAGGCGAAGCCGGCACGCTCGCGCCGAACCAAGGTCGCGGCGGATGCACCGGAGGAGCCTGAAGCGCCCGCCCCGGAGGCCACTTCGAGCGAGGCGACGCAGGGCGCGCCGAAGCCCACCCGCAAGCGCAAGCCCAAGGCCGATACCGCCAAGGGTGAGGAGACTTCCGCATGAGCGTCGCCAATCCTCGCGAGGGCGACGATGAGATCGAGGCCTCGCGCGCGCCGCTCATCGAGCATCTGATCGAGCTGCGCTCGCGGCTGATCAAGTCGCTGATCGCCTTCCTCATCATGTTCTTCATCTGCTTCGGTTTCTCGACGCAGATCTACAACCTGCTGGTGCTGCCCTATGTCTGGGCGGCCGGCAGTGCAGCCAATGCGCAACTGATCTATACCGGCCCGCTCGAGCTGCTGTTCACGCACATCAAGGTGGCCGCCTTCGGCGCGGGCTTCTTCGCCTTCCCGGTGATCGCGACGCAGATCTACAAATTCGTGGCGCCCGGCCTCTACAAGAACGAGAAGGCGGCCTTTGCGCCCTATCTCGTGGCGACGCCGGTGTTCTTCACGCTCGGCGCGGCGCTGGTGTTTTTCTTCGCCATGCCGGTGCTGATGAAATTCTCGCTCGGCATGCAGCAGGCAGCGACCGAGACGCAGGCCGGTATAGCGCTCCTGCCCAAGGTCAGCGAATATCTCTCGCTGATCATGACCCTGATCTTCGCTTTCGGCGTCGCCTTCCAGCTGCCGGTGATCCTGACGCTGCTGGGGCAGGCAGGCATCATCGATTCGCAGTTCCTCAAGGACAAGCGCCGCTACGCCATCGTCTTCGTCTTCGTCGTCGCGGCGGTGCTGACCCCGCCGGACGTGATCTCGCAGCTGATGCTGGCCGTGCCGATGCTGCTGCTCTACGAGCTCTCGATCTTCTCGGTCCGCCGCGTCGAGAAGAAACAAGAGGCGGCTGAAGAGGCTGCCGAGTAGGGCCTTTTGCGCAACGTCTTACGTCATTCCGGCGTTTCGCCCGGAATGACGGGGCGTTGAGGCGAGGAACCCTGTTCCCTCACGCGTCGTCCCGGTCTAGAGCATCCTGCGCTGCATTCCGCAGCGATGCACGGCCGGACGACGATGTACGACATCAGATGGATTCGCGAGAACGCCGCGGCGTTCGATGGAGGCTTGACGCGACGGGGCCTGGAGCCGCTGTCGTCGTCGTTGCTCGCGCTCGATGATGTCCGTCGCTCCGCCATCGCCAAGGCTCAGGGCGTGCAGGAGCGCCGCAACGCGCTTTCCAAGGAGATCGGCAAGGCGATGGGCGCGAAGGATGTCGCGCTCGCCGAGAAGCTGAAGGCCGAGGTCGCGGCGCTGAAGGAAGCGCAGCCGGCACTGGAGGCCGAGGAGAAGGCCGCCAAGGAGGCGCTGGACGAGAAGCTCGCCGCCATCCCGAACGTACCCTTCGACGACGTGCCCGATGGTGCCGACGAGCACGACAACGTCGTGTCGCATGTCCATGGGGTGAAGCCGGAGGAGCGCGGGCTGCTCAGGGGTGTCAACGACCCGAAGCAGCATTTCGAGCTCGGCGAAGCGCTCGGCCAGATGGATTTCGAGAAGGCCGCGAAGCTCTCGGGCTCGCGTTTCGTCGTGCTTGAGAAGCAGATCGCGCGGCTCTCGCGGGCGATCGGGCAGTTCATGCTCGATACGCACACCGAGGAGCATGGCTATACCGAGGTGAACCCGCCGCTGCTGGTGCGCGACGATGCAATGTTCGGCACGGCGCAGCTGCCGAAATTCGCGGGCGACCAGTTCCGTGCCGTCGCCTTCGAGATGCCGGAGCATCTGAAGGACCATGGCCGAGCCGCCGAACTCTGGGAGTCGCTGGCGGAAAGCGGGGCTTCCGAGGAGGGCAAGCTGGAGCAGGCGACCTTCAACTCGGTGATGCAGGCGCTCTACGACGACAAGGTCTCTGCGGAAGAACGCCAGCAGATCACGGCGTTCTTCGAGAAGCAGCGTCGCGACCTTGCCGTCGCGCGCCATGGGCAGGCCCGTGCCGAGCAATGGGGCGAGGCCTTCGGCGGCGGACATTGGCTGATCCCGACCGCCGAGGTTCCGCTGACCAATCTGGCAAGGGAATCAATCCTTTCCGAGGAGGAGCTGCCGCTTCGATTCAGCGCGCTCACGCCTTGCTTCCGGGCCGAGGCCGGCTCTGCCGGCCGCGACACGCGCGGCATGCTGCGCCAGCACCAGTTCGAGAAGGTCGAGCTCGTCTCGATCACGGCCCCCGAAAAGTCGCGCGAGGAGCATGAGCGCATGCTCGCCTGCGCCGAGAACGTGCTGAAGAAGCTCGACCTGCATTATCGCGTGATGACGCTGTGCACCGGCGATATGGGCTTCGCCTCGCAGAAGACCTGGGACATCGAGGTCTGGCTGCCCGGGCAGAAGGCCTATCGCGAGATCTCGTCCTGCTCGGTCTGCGGCGATTTCCAGGCGCGGCGCATGAATGCCCGCTACAAGACCAGGGACGGCAAGGGCCCGTTCTTCGTGCACACGCTCAACGGCTCGGGCACGGCCGTCGGCCGCGCGCTGATCGCGGTGATGGAGAACTACCAGAACGCCGATGGCTCGATCACCGTGCCGGAGGTGCTGGTGCCCTATATGCGCGGCGTGACGAAGATCGAGAAGGCGGCCTGACATGCGTATCCTGGTAACCAACGACGACGGCATCCATGCCGAAGGGCTCGAGGTGCTGGAGCGGATCGCGCGCCAGCTTTCGGACGACGTCTGGGTCGTGGCGCCGGAGAGCGACCAGTCCGGCGTCGCCCATTCCCTGTCGCTGTCGAACCCGTTGAGACTCCGCCAGATCAGCGAGAGGCGCTTTGCCGTGGCGGGTACGCCGACCGACTGCGTCATCATGGCCGTTCGCTCGATCCTGGCCGAGGCCAAGCCCGATCTCGTGCTCTCGGGCGTCAACCGCGGCTCCAACGTCGCGGAGGACGTGACCTATTCCGGCACCATCGCGGCGGCGATGGAGGGCACGCTGCTCGGCATCCCGTCGATCGCCGTCAGTCAGGCCTATACGCCGGGCGACCGCACCAATATCCGCTGGGATTGCGCCGAGCATCATGCGCCCGGCATCATCCGCCGGCTGCTGGAGGAGGGCATTCCCGAGGGCGTGCTCTTCAACCTCAACTTCCCCAATGCGGGGCCGGCCGAGGTGCAGGGCGTCTCCGTCACGGTGCAGGGCCGGCGCGACCAGGAACTTGTCCAGCTCGAGCCCCGCAAGGATGGGCGCGGCAATCCGTATTACTGGATCGCCTTCCAGCGCAGCCGCAAGGAGCCGGCGAACGGCACCGATCTGCGCGCGATGGCCGAGAACCGAATCTCGATCACGCCGCTGGAACTTGACCTGACCCATGAGCCGACACTGACCCGCTTCGCGCAGGTCTTCGCCTGAGAGGCGGTGGGGAGGGGGTATGAGCGAGGAGGCGCCGGCCAGCGAGGGCGAACGCACTGTCGCCTTCCTGCTGTCGCTGAGGGCGCGGGGGGTGCGCGACCTCCCGCTGCTGCGCGCGATGGAGCGGGTGCCGCGCGATCGGTTCGCGCCGTCCCGCTTTGCCGATCTCGCGCGCGAGGACGTCTCGGTGCCGCTGCCCTGCGGCCAGACGATGACCGCGCCGCATACCGTCGCCAATCTGCTCGGCGCGCTCGATATGCAAATCGGCGCGCGCGTCCTCGAAGTCGGCACGGGCTCCGGCTACGTCTCGGCGCTGCTCGCGGCGCTCGGCGGCGAGGTGGTTTCACTGGAGCGTTATCGTTCGCTGGCGCTCGCCGCGCATGAGCGGGTCAGCGGCAGCGGTTTCGGCCAACTGATCGATCTGCGCCATGCGGACGGTTTCCAGCCCGATCGCACGCTCGGCCGCTTCGACCGTATCCTCGTCAACGGTGTCACACAGACGGTGCCCGAGGCGCTGCTGATGCGGCTGTCGAATGGCGGGCGGCTGGTCGGCGCCCTGCGAATCGAGGGGGTGGCGCGGCGGGTGGTGGTCACGCGCCTCGGCGATGACCAGTTCGACCATGCGACCGGGCCCGTGCTGCGCCTGCCGCCGCTGGTGCCCGGGATTTCGCGCGCGCTCTGACGCCTGGCCGCACCAACCGGCGGCGCGCGGTGACATGGCAAGGGGGGGCCAGCGCCCGCCGGCGAAAATCCAAAAAAGTGAAGACGGCTTCGCCAGCGAAACGCTTTCGTAACCTCAACGGGAGTTTAATGACCGTCATCGAGTTGCGTCGTTCGCGAGTACTCTGTTCATGCGTAGCCAAGCCGGATCGATCAATCATCGCGCTCTCCGTCGCCTTTCGACGGTGTGCCTGCTTGCCGTCGGTGTCAGCGCCTGCTCCTCGGATGCGCTGCGCTTCACCGAGACTCCTTTCGACAACCCCTTCAGGACTGCACAGGCCCCGGCGCCTGCTCGTGACCCGGCTACCACCGGTTCGATCGGGCGCTCTGCCAGCGCGCCGCTGCAGCCGGTTCCGTCGGCCCCGGTGGTGCGGGCTCAGCCCCTGCCGCCGCCGCAGTCTGCCGTTGCGCTGAGCTCGGCGCCCCCGCAGGCCGTTTCCGGCAGCGCCGCCGGCTGGTCGGCGCAGGGCGGCACGCCGGTCGTGATGGCGCAGGGCGAAAACCTCGACATGATCTCGTCGCGCTACGGCGTGCCGCGTGCGGCGCTCATGTCCGCCAACGGGCTAAGCAGCGCTAACGTGCCGCCGGGCACACGGATCACGATCCCGGTTTATAATGCGAGCGGCGCCCCCGCTTCGGTTGCTGCTGCTGCGCCGGCGCCCCAGGCCGCGCCGGCTCCGGCTCCGGCTCCTTCGCAACGCTTCGTCGCCGGCCCGGCTCCGGTCCGTCAGCCCGCTCCGGTTGTCGATGCGAAGGCGCAGGCCAAGGCCGCTGCCGATGCCAAGGCGAACGCTGCCGCGGAAGCCAAGGCGAAGGCCGCAGCAGACGCTCAGGCCATGCGCGAATCCCGTGCCCGTTTCGCTGCCGAAGCCAAGGCCAAGGCCGATGCCCGCAAGGTCGGCGCCACCGTGGCGGCCGTGCCCGCCGCGAAGCCTGCCGTCGATGTGAAGCCCGCGCCCGTCCAGCAGCCGGTGAAAGCCGCCGCTCCTGCTCAGCAGCCGGCGAAGCCGGTCGTGGTGGCGAACGCGCCTGCCGCCGAGCCGAAGCCGTCCGCACTGCCGAAGCCGACTGCGATCCCGAAGGCCGAGCCTGCATCCGAGCCGAAGACCACCGCCAGCCTGCCCAAGCAGGAAGAGGAGGCGTCTTCGGGTGACAAGGCCGATTTTCGCTGGCCGGCCCGCGGCCGCGTGATCAACGGCTACAGCAAGGGCGGCAACGAGGGCATCAACATCGCGGTGCCGGAAGGCACGCCGGTCAAGGCGGCCGAGGGCGGCACCGTCGCCTATGCCGGCAGCGAGCTGAAGGGCTACGGCAACCTCGTCCTGATCCGCCACCCGAACGGCTATGTCTCGGCTTACGCCCACAACGGCGAGCTCAAGGTGAAGCGCGGCGACACCGTCAAGCGCGGCCAGGTGGTGGCGAATTCGGGCCAGAGCGGCAACGTCTCCTCGCCGCAGCTCCACTTCGAGCTGCGCAAGGGCTCGAGCCCGGTCGACCCGACGCCCTACCTCAACAACTGAGCCGGGCCCGGGCGCAAGATTTAAGCCTTCGATCGGTTCGCGAGACCCTCCCGATCGAAAAAAGGACGGGGCGGCCCCAGGAAGGGCCGCCCCGTTTTCGTTTGCCCCAGG
Source organism: Allobosea sp. 05T438 (assembly GCF_056396025.1). Taxonomy (NCBI): domain Bacteria; kingdom Pseudomonadati; phylum Pseudomonadota; class Alphaproteobacteria; order Hyphomicrobiales; family Alloboseaceae; genus Allobosea; species Allobosea sp. 05T438. The sequence continues at coordinate 284,881 of NZ_JBFTKQ010000005.1, read as the reverse complement.
CCGTCCTGCTCGCGCTTGACCGAGTATCTCGGAAGCCGGTGCCTTCTGGTCATGAGATTCCCGGGTCAAGCCCGAGAATGACGTGTCCTCATCCTTCCAGCTTCTTGCCCAGCCGGCCGGCAAGGTCCTGAATGTACTGCCAGGCGGTGCGGCCGGAGCGGGAGCCGCGCGTCGTCGCCCATTCCAGAGCGTCGCGGCGCAACTCCTCGGGGCCGACCGCCAGCCCGAAATGGCCGGCATAGCCGTTGATCATCTCCAGATACTCGTCCTGGCTGCATTTGTGGAAGCCGAGCCAGAGGCCGAAGCGGTCCGAGAGCGAGACCTTCTCCTCGATCGCCTCGCCCGGGTTGATCGAGGTCGCACGCTCATTGTCCATCATGTCGCGCGGCAGCAGGTGGCGGCGATTCGAGGTGGCGTAGAAGACGACATTCTCCGGCCGGCCCTCGACGCCGCCGTCCAGCACCGCCTTCAGCGATTTGTAGGATGTGTCGTCGCTGTCGAAGGACAGATCGTCGCAGAAGACGATGGCGCGGTGCGGATCGTTGCGCAGCTGGCTCATCAGGGCAGGGAGGCTCTCGATGTCCTCGCGGTGGATCTCGATCAGCTTAAGCGGCAGGGCGCCCTTGGGCAGATGCTGGTTGGTGTCGGCATGCACCGCCTTGACCAGCGAGGACTTGCCCATGCCGCGCGCGCCCCAGAGCAGCACATTGTTGGCCGGCAGGCCCTTGGCGAAGCGCTCGGTGTTCTCGGCCAGCGTGTCACGGACGCGGTCGACGCCGCGCAGCAGCGAAAGCGCCACGCGGTTGACCTTCGGCACCGGCACCAGCTCCGAGCCTGCCGCCTGCCAGACGAAGGCGTCCGCGGCCTTGAGGTCGGCCGGCTTGTGCCGCGGCGGAGCGATGCGCTCGAGCGCATCGGCGATCCGCAGCAGCGTCGCGAGGGTCTGGTCGGGGGTGATCTCGGTCGTGGTCATGGCACTGGCGCCTTCATTTCATCCTGTCGAACCGTACCGTACCGTCCGGTACGGTTCCGGTGGCTAGCTAAACCGCGTCGTGGATCGAGCGCAAGGGGCATTGCGCGAATGGCAGCAAGCCCATAGGTGAGGAGCCGTGCCCGGGAGACCGGGCATGTCCGATTGATTTCACGGCGTTGCTGGCTATAGTCCGCGCGATTTTGGCCGGGCGATGCTTTTGCCGCGTCTTGCGGCCGGCGGCCTGCTGCGCCGTCGTTAGAGAGGAGTCCTTCAGTGATCACCCCCGCTTTCGCCCAGGCGACAGGAGCCGGTGGCGGCGCCGACATGCTGATCCAGCTCGTGCCGTTCCTGCTGATCTTCGTTATCATGTGGTTCCTGATCATCCGGCCGCAGCAGCGGCGGGCGAAGACCCATCAGGAGATGATCAAGAACGTCCGCCGCGGCGACACGATCGTGACCTCGGGCGGCCTGATCGCGAAGGTGTCGAAGGTCGTCGACGACGGCGAGCTGGAGGCCGAGATTGCCGATGGCGTGCGCGTGCGCATCGTGCGCGGCATGATTCAGGACGTCCGCTCCAAGAGCGAGCCGGTCAAAAGCTGACTTTGACAATCGATCGCGTTTTCGCATTCGGACGGAATCGTCCGAATGCGACGTGATCTGAGGCACGACAACAAGGCTGTTCACGCAGATGCTTCGTCTCCAGGCCCGCAAGGTCATTCTCGTCCTGCTCGTGCTGATCGTCGGCTGCGGGCTCGCCGTGCCGAACCTGTTCTCCCCGGAGACGCGCAAGTCCATTGCCGAGAACGCGCCGTCCTGGATTCCGCGCATCTTCCTGCCGATCCATGCGGTGGTGCTCGGCCTCGACCTGCAGGGCGGTTCGCACGTCCTGCTCGAGATCGACCGGGCCGAGCTGGTCCGCAGCCAGGTGACCCAGCTGCGCGACGACGTCCGCCGCGTCCTGCGCGAAGAGCGCATCAGCATTCAAGGTGGCATCCAGACCACGACGCGCGGTGTTCAAGTGCGCGTCCCGGATGCGGCCGAGCGCGCCCGCGTGCTGCCGAAGCTGCGCGAGCTCGCCCAGCCGATCGGCACGCTCGGCGCCTTCGGCCCTTCGGGCAACCAGTCGATCGCCATTGCCGAGCAGCCTGACGGGCTGATCCAGCTGACGGTGACGGAAGCCGGCTCGAACGAGCGCATCCGCCGCGCCGTCGAGCAGGCGATGGAAGTTCTGCGCCGGCGCGTCGACGCGCTCGGCACGACCGAGCCGAACATCCAGCGCCAGGGCCTCGACCGCATCCTGGTCCAGGTGCCGGGCCTGCAGGATCCGCAGCGCCTGAAGCAGATCCTCGGCGACACGGCCAAGCTGGAGTTCCGCCTCGTCGGCGACGCCAACAGCAGCGAAGTCGACATGCTGCCCTCGCAGGATGCCGGCGGCCAGACCGTCCCGGTGCTGCGCCAGCCATCCGTCGACGGCGCCGACCTGATCGACGCGCAGCCGGCCTTCGATTCGCGCAGCGGCCAGCCGATCGTGAACTTCCGCTTCAACATCCGCGGCGCCCAGCGTTTCGGCCAGATCACCACGGAGAATCTCGGCCGCCCGCTGGCGATCGTGCTCGACAACAAGGTGATCTCCTCGCCGGTGATCCAGTCGCCGATCACGGGTGGCTCGGGCCAGATCTCCGGCAACTTCACGGTCGAGCAGGTCAACAACCTCTCGATCCTGCTGCGCGCCGGCGCACTGCCCGCCAAGATGACCATCGTCGAGGAACGCACCGTCGGCCCCGGCCTCGGCGCCGACTCGATCCGCGCCGGCAAGATGGCGACCCTGATCGCGACCGTGATGGTGGTGATCTACATGCTGGCGACCTACGGCATCTTCGGCCTGATCGCGAGCATCGCGCTGCTGGTCCATGTCGGCCTGATCTTCGGGCTGATGTCCTTCCTCGGCGCGACGATGACGCTGCCCGGCATCGCCGGCATCGTGCTGACCATCGGCACGGCGGTCGACTCCAACGTTCTGATCTATGAACGCATGCGCGAGGAGGAGCATCAGGGCCGCAGCCTCGTCTCGGCGCTCGAGGCCGGCTTCCAGCGCGCCTTCGCCACGATCATCGATTCCAACGTCACCATGCTGATCGCGGCGGTGGCGCTGTTCTCGCTCGGCTCCGGCCCGGTGCGTGGCTTCGCGGTCGTGTTCATCCTGGGCATCCTCACCACCGTCATCACGGCGGTGACGCTGACCCGGATGCTGATCGCGCTCTGGTATCGCTGGGCCAAGCCCAAGCACCTCCCGTTCTGACGCTGCCAACCCTTCAGGAGATTGGCCATGCGCATGCGCCTGCTTCGTATCGTTCCCGATAACACCCGCTTCAAATTCGTCTGGTTCCGTCGCTTCAGCTATCCGCTGTCGGCTGCCTATTCGGTCCTCGTGATCGTGCTGTTCCTGACGGTCGGCCTGAATTTCGGCATTGACTTCAAAGGCGGCACGCTGATCGAGATGCAGTCGAAGGCGGGCACCGTCGACATCGGCCAGATCCGCCATACCGCGAACGGGCTCGGCTTCGGCGAAGCGGAGGTGCAGGAATTCGGCACGGGCGGCGAGGTCTCGATGCGCTTCGGCATGCAGCCGGGCGGCGAGACGGCTCAGCAGGCTGTCGTGGTGAAGGCGCGGGAGGCCTTCGCCTCGAACTATGAATTCCGCCGCGTCGAGACGGTCGGCCCGCGTGTTTCGGGCGAGTTGGTGCAGGCGGGAACGCTCGGCGTCGTGCTCGCGATCGTCGGCGTGCTGATCTATCTCTGGTTCCGCTTCGAGATGCCGCTGGCGATCGGCGCGATCCTCGGCACGCTGCACGATATCGTGCTCACGATCGGCTTCTTCCTGATCACCCAGCTCGAGTTCAATCTGACCTCGATCGCGGCGATCCTGACCATCGTCGGCTACTCGTTGAACGAGACCGTCGTGGTGTTCGACCGTACCCGCGAGCTGCTGCGCCGCTACAAGACGATGCCGGTTGCCGAGCTTCTCGACCTGTCGGTCAACTCGACCCTGTCGCGCACGGCGATGACGGCGACGACGACCTTCCTGTCGCTGCTGGCGCTGGTGCTGTTCGGCGGCACCGCGATCGAGGGCTTCGCGCTCGTGATGCTCTTCGGCGTGGTGATCTGCACCTATTCGGCGATGTTCATCTCGACGCCGGTGCTGCTCTATATGGATGTCCGCTCGGCCGGCGCCCGCGAGGAGGCGCAGGAGGCGGCGCGCGCCAAGGCTTCGTCGGCCGCCAAGGCGAAGGCCTGAGCGGCTTCATGCCGCGCTTCGACGGCTTCGTTCCCGGCCGTTTCCCGCTCGATGCGATCGGGGCGGGCGGTTTCCGCTTCGCGGAGATGAGCCACAAGGGCTCGATTATCGCGACGCCGGCGGGCATCCGCATCTGGCCGGTGACGCGCTTTTCCGAGGTGACGATCGAGAGCCTGCAGCCGGTGCTGGACGAGGCCGAGAGCATCGACTTCCTGTTGATTGGGACAGGGGCCGACATTGCCTTCATTCCGCCCGTTCTGCGTGATCCGCTGAGGCTGGCCGGGATCACCGTCGAGGGTATGGCGACAGGCGCGGCTGCCCGCACCTACAATATCCTCGTCGCAGAGGACCGACGCGTCGCCGCTGCGTTGATCGCGATCGACTAGGAACCCTGCCGGCAGTTTGGAAAGCCGGCCATGCGAGCGACGCGTAGCAGGGGCAGGGCGAGTGCCCTACATTAGGGGCGGCCTAACGATTGGCGGGCCGAGGCGGGACAATGCCGCAGACCGAGACTGATGATCGCAGGGATATCGCGCCGGCGCGCTTGCCGGAGGCTTATGCCCATTGTGCGACGCTCGTGCGCGAGCAGGATCAGGATCGCTATATCGCCGGTCTCTACGCCTCCGAAGACCGCCGGGCGGCGCTCTACGCCCTCTATGCCTTCAGCCTCGAGATTGCACGGGTAAGGGCGCTGGTCAGCGAGCCGCTGCCGGGCGAGGTCAGGCTGCAATGGTGGCGCGACGTGCTGGAAGGCCAGCCGGCCGGCGAGACGCAGGCGCATCCCGTGGCCGCGGCCCTGCTCGACACGGTCCGGCGCTACCGCCTGCCGATCGCGCCGCTGACGGCATTGATCGATGCCCGGATCTTCGACCTTTACGACGATCCGATGCCCTCTCTCCGCGACCTGGAGGGCTATGCCGGCGAAACCTCCAGCGCCTTGATCCGACTCGCCTGCCTGATCCTGGCAGGCGGACGCGATCCGGGCGGGGCGACGGCCTGCGGCCATGCCGGCGTCGCCTATGCGCTGACCGGGCTGATGCGCGCTTTCCCGTGGCATGCGGCCGAAGGGCAGGTCTACCTGCCGGCCGACATCCTTTCCCGCAACGGCGTCACGCGTGACGACATCGTGCGCGGGCGGGGCGGCCCGGGCGTGCTCTACACGCTCAAGGAACTGCGCGAGATCGCCCGCAACCACCTGAAGAAGCTCGCGAGCCTCGGCGAGTCGATTCCGCCGACGCTGAAGCCGGCCTTCCTGCCGGCGGCTCTGGTGGAGCCCTATCTCCGGCGGATGGAGGCGAGGGGATACGATCCGTACCGGACCATCATCACCCTGCCGGCCTGGCGCCGACAGTGGATCCTGTGGCGGGCGGCGCGGAAAGCTTAGAAGCAAGCGCCGTCGCGCTCGGGCCAAAACCGAGCATCTCGCGACGCGGAAGCATATCGTCGTTCCAGGGCTTCGCGTCAGCGAAGGGCCCGGAACCCATGAGCACGCCGTTTGCCGCCATGGTCGGGCCTGTCTCGACCAGACGTGGATGCTCGTCACAAGGGCGAGCATGAGCCTCTGGAATGGCGTCGTGTTGACGGGTTCCGGGCTCAGGCCTTCGGCCTGTCCCGGAATGACGGAGTGTTCTACTCCGCCGCCTTCGCCTCGACGCTGCTCGTCCAGGCGTCCATCTCGACCTTTGCGCGCGCGGTGAGCGCCTGCTTGCGGGCGACGCTCTTGGCCGGGCCCTTCAGGCGCTTGCCGTCGGGGCCGGTCGTCGCAACGCCTTCGATCGGCGGGAACAGCCCGAAATTGATGTTCATCGGCTGGAAGGAGCGGGGCCCCTCGTCGATGGTGACGATGTGGCCGCCGGTGATGTGATTGACCAGCGCGCCGAGAGCCGTCGTCGCAGGCGGCAGCGGTAGCTCGCGGCCAAGCCGCTCGGCTGCGGCCATGCGTCCGGCGAGGAGCCCGGTGGCGGCACTCTCGACATAGCCCTCGCAACCGGTGATCTGGCCGGCGAAGCGCAGGCGCTGATCGGCCTTGAGCCGCAGGTGTCCGTCGAGCAGCTTCGGGGAGTTCAGATAGGTGTTGCGGTGGATGCCGCCGAGCCGGGCGAACTCGGCATTCTGCAGGCCCGGGATCATCCGGAAGATCGCGGCCTGCTCGCCATATTTCAGCTTCGTCTGGAAGCCGGTCATGTTGAACAGCGTGCCGAGCGCATTGTCCTGGCGCAGCTGCACCACGGCATAGGCCTTGACGGTCGGGTTATGCTTGTTGGTGAGGCCGACCGGCTTCATCGGGCCCCAGCGCAAGGTCTCGCGGCCACGTTCGGCCATCACCTCGATCGGCAGGCAGCCGTCGAAATAGGGCGTGCCCTCCCACTCCTTGAACTCGGTCTTCTCGGCGGCGAGCAGCGCGTCGATGAAGGCCTCGTACTGGTCACGGTCGAGCGGGCAGTTGATGTAGTCGGCGCCGGTGCCTCCCGGCCCCGCCTTGTCGTAGCGTGACTGGAACCAGGCCTTGTCCATGTCGACCGAATCGAAATGGACGATCGGCGCGATGGCGTCGAAGAAGGCGAGCGAATCTTCGCCGGTCAGCGACTGTAGGCCCTGCGCCAGGGCAGGCGAGGTCAGAGGACCGGTGGCGATGACGACATTGTCCCATTCGGCCGGTGGCAGGCCGGCGATCTCGCCGCGGTCGATGGTGACGAGCGGATGGCTCTCCAGCGCGGCGGTGACGGCCTGCGAGAAGCCGTCGCGGTCGACCGCGAGCGCGCCGCCTGCCGGCACCTGATGGGCATCGCCCTTGGCCATGATCAGCGAGCCGAGACGGCGCATCTCCCAATGGAGCTGGCCGACCGCGTTGCTGGACGAATCGTCGGAGCGGAAGGAGTTCGAGCAGACGAGCTCGGCGAGCCCGTCGGTCTTGTGCGCGTCGGTACCGCGCACGGGGCGCATCTCGTGGATGACGACCGGGACGCCGGCCTCGGCGATCTGCCAGGCGGCTTCGGAGCCGGCGAGACCGCCGCCGATGATGTGTACTGGTTCCATGGCTGCGATGTGTCCGCAGCAGGCTTCGAGGTCAAGCGAGAAGCAGGCCTGAAATGCAAAATGCCCGCCGTGAGGCGGGCATTCGCTCTTCGACCAAGTTCGGGGGGAGGGGAAACCCGAACCCGGGAGAAACTACACAGAACGCACCGCGCCGATGCGCGGCGGTTCGAAATCAGGGTCTTCAGGCCGACGCGTGCGAGCGGGCGATGAAGGTGATCTCCGAGCGCGACAGGCCGAGATCGTCGAGCTCGCGGTCGGTCAGGCGGGACAGCTCGCGAACGGTCTCGCGATAGCGGAGGTAGGCTCGAATTTTGGCGGCGATCATCGTGACGAACATGGTGGTTTTCCTTGCGTATTCCGGAGCGGGGCGGTGCCCACAGCGATAATTTCGTTGTGCAGTGCATATAAGGGAGGCCGATTGCCTCTAACAGTGGCTGCTGGTCAGCTCTGTTATGCTTTTTTCGCATGGCCAATTAAGTTTCCGGTCATTTTTGTGAGGTCGACCTGCGCTCAGGTAAGGGTTGTGGCCGAAATATGGTTGATTCTCTGCCTATGAATTGGGCGGTGGCGTCATTCTGGGACAGGCGCCGTATCGTCTGACTATCTGGTGGGCATATTGCACTTGCTCAATCGAGCGCCGTTCGGGTGCGGCAATTTTGCGTTGCAAAATGAGCTGCGGCCCGCGCGGCCGAGGCGGTTGCCGATCGCCCGTCTAATCTAGGCGGGAGGCGATGTTTGCCGGGCAGAAATTGCCGGATTCGCTGGGCGCGGCAATCGCTTCTTCTCGTTGCTGATCAGGTAGTGAATTGAAATCGCGGATAAATTCTTGATTTCCAGATGCGGTCCGGAGATTGCGTGTCCCTGCCCAGCAGAAAGGAGCGCGCGATGTCCGTCTCGTTCTCGACCTCGAACTGGCCGATCAATCTACCCACTACCTATGCGACCAAGCCGACGGCGGAAGGCGACTCGAAGCAGGATTTCACCGCCTCCACCGCGGCCTCCTCGTCCTCGACCGAGGCCGAATTCCTGAAGATCGCCCGGATGACGCCGGAAGAGCGGGTCCAGAAGGCGATCCTCGACAAGCTCGGCATGACCGAGGAGCAGTTCAACAAACTCGATTCGAAGGCCAAGGCCGACGTGATGGCCAAGGTCCGCGAAGAGATGCTCAGGCAGATGGAAGCGAAGAACGAACGCCGGAACGGGGCCTTCGCCGACATCAGAGTCTAGACGCGCTGAAGCCGGGCCTTCTGCCCGGCTCCGTTGTTCGAGGTTCGATCCAGCTTCGGTTGTCAGCCGGTCTTGCCTGCGTCGAAGCGCAGCAGCCTCAGCGCGTTGGCGGTCACGATGACGGTCGCGCCGGTGTCGGCGAGGATCGCGACCCAGAGGCCGGTGTAGCCCAGCACGCTGGTGACCAGGAACACGGCCTTCAGTCCGAGTGCGATCGTGATGTTGGCGCGGATGTTGGCCATCGCCGCGCGCGCCAGCCGGATCAGCGCCGCAACGTCGCGGACGCGGCTCTTCAGCACCGCGCCATCGGCAGTCTCCAGCGCGACATCGGTCCCTGAGCCCATGGCGACGCCGATGCTGGCCGCCGCAAGGGCTGGCGCGTCGTTGATGCCGTCACCGACCATCATCACCGGGGTTTGCGAAGCGAAAGCCTTGATCGCTGTGACCTTGTCGTCCGGCATCAACTCGGCCTTGTGCTCCATGCCGAGCTGGCCTGCGATTGCGGCGCCCGTGCGGGCATTGTCGCCGGTGAGCATGGCCGAGCGGATGCCCATCGCCTTGAGCTCGGCGATGGCGGCGGCGGCATCCTCCCGTGGCTCGTCGCGCAAGGCGATGAAGCCGGCGAGCGCGCCGTCGACCACCACGGCAGCGACGGTCTTGCCGGCGGCTTCAAGCTCCTCGGCGGCAAGGCGTGCCCGCTTGTCGAACGCAGCCCGCTTTTCCGCGTGGCGCGGGGCACCGACGAAGATCGAACGGCCGCCGACGCTGCCCGTGACGCCCTGGCCCGCGAGGGCCGCGGCCTCGGCCGCTGGCGCATAGGCGATGCCGTCGGCGCGGGCGCGTTCGAGCACGGCTTCGGCGAGCGGATGGGCGGAACCGTGCTCGACGGCGGCGGCCAGCGCCAGGACCTCCGTTTCGCTGACGGCGAGGGCGACGACGTCGGTGACGCGCGGCTTGCCTTGAGTCAGCGTTCCGGTTTTGTCGAAGGCGACGAGGCCGGTCTTGGCGGCGGTCTCGATGACGACGCCGCCCTTCATCAACAGGCCCTGGCGGGCGCCGGCCGAAAGCGCGGCGGCGATCGCCGCCGGCACCGAGATGACCAGCGCGCAGGGGCAGCCGATCAGCAGCAGCGCCAGAGCCCGGTAGATCCAGACCGACCATTCGGCCCCGAACGCGAGCGGCGGTACGAACGCGACCAGCAGCGCAAGCCCGACGATGGCCGGCATGTACCAGCGCGAGAAGCGGTCGATGAAGCGCTCGGTCGGCGCGCGCGCCTCCTGCGCCTCCTCGACGAGGCGGATGATGCGGGCGATGGTGTTGTCCTCGGCCGCCTTGTCGACGCGTACGCGCAGCGCGGCCTCGCGGTTGACCGAGCCGGCGAAGACGGGCTCGCCGATGCCCTTGGTCTTCGGCACGGATTCGCCCGTGACCGGGCTTTCGTCGATGCCGGAAGTGCCCTCGGTGATCTCGCCATCGGCTGGAATGCGGTCGCCGGGGCGGACCAGCACGGTCTGCCCGATAGTCAGGCTCGCGGCATCGACCTGACGGGTCGCGCCGTTCTCCTCGATGATGGCGGTCTTCGGGACGAGGTCGCCGAGCGCGCGGATCGAGGCGCGGGCGCGGTCGGCCGCGACGCCTTCCAGCACTTCGCCGACCGCGAAGAGGAAGACGACCAGTGCCGCTTCCTCGGCTGCGCCGATGAAGAGCGCGCCGATGGCGGCGATCGTCATCAGCATCTCGATGGTGAAGGGAATGCCGGCGCGGGCGGCTGCCAAGGCACGCCGCGCGACCGGCAGGACACCGACGATACAGGCCAGGATGAAGGCCCAGTGACCGATATCTGCCCAGAGCAGGCGGGCTGCGTAGGCGGCGCCGAGAAGCAGGCCTGTGCCGATGACGAGGCGGCCCTTGCCAGTCTGGTACCAGCGGGCGCCATCGGGCGTCACTTCATGGACATGGCCGGGGAGGCCGTGGCCATGGTCATTGGCCGCGGCTGCCTTGGCCGCCTTCGGGCCATGCTTGTGTCCGGCGTGATCGTGGCCATGGTCATGGTCGTGCGCATGGCCAGGGCGGCAGGTGTCGCCATGCTCGTGCCCGGCATGGTCATGCTGGTGCCCGCCATGGTCATGATCATGATGGTCGTGGCCGCAGCAGCTGCCCTTCGCGGTCGGCTTTTCCACCGGAGCCTTCGCCAGCGCCGCGGTGGTGTAGCCAAGGCCGCTGACGCGCTTCTCGATCGCCTCTGGCGTGGTTTGGTCCGCGTCGAGCGAGAGCGTCAGCGTCTCCGACATCACCGAGAGCCTGACGTCGCTGACGCCCGGAAGGCGTTCGACCGCGCCGCGGATTTTCGTCGCGCAGCTCGCGCAATCCATGCCGCCGACCTTCCAGGACAGGGTCTTGGTTTCGGCTGGGGATGGGGCGGCCATATCTTGAGTCTCCGTCTGGCTTCGCTGCGGGACCTCTTGTCTACAAGCTGTAGCCACTTCAGGTTCAAGCGGAAAATTTCGGGCTCTGCCTCCCTCGGAACAAGGCGCCATGACGAAGCCGAAGCGCGGGAAATGAAGCGGTTCCCGTCATGCACGCGGCGTCTGCATGCAGTATGCACAAGGCGATTGACGGGCTCGGGAAGAGAACCGGATAGTTCGCTACCGGGAGGAGCGAACGAAAAATGGCGCAGCCGAGACCATCGACAGCCCTTGCGGGGCTCCGCGTGCTGGATCTGACACGGGTGCGGGCGGGGCCGACCTGTGTGCGCGTCTTCGCCGATTTCGGCGCCGACGTGATCAAGGTGGAAAGCCCGCCGGGCGTCGATCCAAACGAGAACATGAGCGGGCCGCGCCTCGGCTACGACATGCAGAACCTGCACCGCAACAAGCGCTCGCTGGCGCTCAATCTGAAAACGCCGGAGGGCAGGGCGATCCTGATGAAGCTCGTCGACGACGCCGATCTGCTCGTCGAGAACTTCCGGCCCGATGTGAAGGAACGGCTCGGGCTCGATTTCGAGACGTTGCACGCCCGCAATCCACGGCTGATTCTGGTCTCGATCTCCGGCTTCGGCCAGTCCGGCCCATACCGGACCCGCGCGGGCTTCGATCAGATCGCGCAGGGCATGGGCGGGATGATGTCGGTGACCGGCCTGCCGGGGCAGGGGCCGGTCCGGGCCGGCATCGCGCTCGCCGATTCCTCGGCAGGACTCTACGGCGCTGTCGGCGCGCTGGTGGCGCTGCAGGAGCGCGCCGCATCCGGAAAGGGCCAGTGGGTGCAGACTTCGCTGCTCGAAGCCCAGATCGCGATGATGGATTTCCAGGCGGCGCGCTATCTCGTCGAGGGCTCCGTTCCGCCGCAGGCCGGCAATGATCACCCCTACCAGACGCCGATGGGCGTCTACCGGACGCGCGACGGCGCGATCAATCTCGGCGTCGGAGGCGAGGAACAATGGCGTTCCTTCTGCCGCGCGATCGGACGGCCGGAATGGGGCGCCGATGCTCGCTACGACAGCATGGAGAAACGCTTTGCGCGCCGGCCGGAGCTGAGGGAGGTGATCGAGGAGATTTTCGCCGAGGCCGACAGCGCTCATTGGCTGGAGGCGATGGAGCGCAACAGCGTTCCGGCCGGGCCGATCTATGCGGTCGACGAGATGTTCGAGGACCCGCAGGTGCGCCATCTCGGCATCGCCAGGCCGGTGAGCCACCCCGAGCTCGGCGATATCCGCCTCGTCGGCCAGCCCGTGACGCTATCGCGCACGCCGGCTGATGTCGCGACGCCGACACCGACGGCCGGGCAGCATAATGACGAGATCCTGGCCGGGCTCGGCTATGACGAAGCAGGGCTCGCAAGACTGCGGGCCGAAGGCGTGATCTGACGGAGACCCTCAAGTGAGCGACGAAATTCTATATGCGGTCGAGAATGGGGTCGGCACGATCACGCTCAACCGGCCACAGGCGCGCAACGCGCTGACCTTCGCGATGTATGAGCGCATTGCCGAGATCTGCCGCGATCCGGCCGATCATGGCGATCCGCGCGTGATCATCATGACCGGGGCCGGCGACAAGGCGTTCGGCGCCGGCACCGACATCTCCCAATTCCGCGCCTTCGAGAGTGCCGACGACGCACTCGCCTATGAGGAGCGCATCGAGACCGTGATCGGGACGATCGAGCGCTGTGCGGTGCCGACACTCGCCGCGATTTCCGGCGCGGTGACGGGGGGCGGCGCGGCGATCGCGCTCGCCTGCGATCTCAGGATCGCGAGCCTGACGGCGCGCTTCGGCTTCCCGATCGCGCGCACGCTCGGCAACTGCCTGTCGATGGAGAACTATGCGCGGCTCTACGCGATGCTCGGCCCGGCGCGGGTCAAGGACATCGTCTTCACCGCGCGGCTTGTCGAGGCGGAGGAGGGGCAGCGCATCGGTCTCTACAGCGAGCTGCTGCCGGACCACGCTGCGCTGATGGACCGGGCGGGCGCGCTGGCGCAGACCATCGCCGGCCATGCGCCGCTGACCATGCGCGCCACCAAGGAAGCGATGCGCCGTTTGACGGCCGCGACCGCGGAGGGGCTCGACGGCCGCGATCTGGTGACGCTCTGCTACACCAGCGCCGATTTCCGCGAGGGCATGGAAGCCTTCCTCGGCAAGCGTCCGCCCAACTGGACGGGGCGCTGATCGCGGCCATAACCGTCATGCTCGGGCTTGACCCGAGCATCTCTGGACAAGCCCGGTCGGGAACCCAAACCTCGTGACGATTCTCGGGTTTCCCTGCGGTCGCCCGAGAATGACGCGCCGAAGGCCGCTCAGCCGTAGCGGCTCTCCAGCCTGCGGTCGATCGTCAGCGCCGCCAGCGTGCAGAGTGCGCCGGAGAGCAGGTAGACGCCGACCCAGGCGAGGCCGAAGGTGCTCGACACGGTCAGCGCCACCAGCGGCGCGAAGCCGGCGCCGATGAGCCAGGCGAAGTCGGAGGTCAGGGCCGCGCCGGTGTAGCGATACTGCGTGCCGAAGCTCGACGCGACCGCGCCGGCCGTCTGGCCGTAGGAGAGGCCGAGCAGGCCGAAGCCGATGATGACGTAGATCGTCTGGCCCGCCAGGCTGTCGCCGAAGAGCAGTGGTGCGACGATGCTCGACAGGCTGAACAGCGCGATCATCGAGCCGGACAGGAGCAATGTGTTGCGACGGCCGATCTGGTCGGCGATCAGGCCGGAGGTGACGATCGCGCCCGCTCCGACCACGCCGCCCGCGCCCTGGACCAGCAGGAACTCCGAGACGGAGCGGTCGGTGTAGAGGTTGATCCAGCTCACCGGGAAGATGGTGACAAGGTGAAAGAGCGCGAAGCTCGCCAGCGGCACGAAGGCGCCGATGACGAGCGTCCAGCCATGGGCGCGGATGAGTTCGGACACCGGCACCGGCACCAGCTCGCGCGTTTCCATCAACTCGGCGAATTCATGGGTCGCGACCATGCGTAGCCGGGCGAACAGGGCCACGACGTTGATCGTCAGCGCGACGAAGAAGGGGTAGCGCCAGCCCCAGCCGAGGAAGTCCTCCTTCGAGAGCGCGCCCTCGAAATAGGCGAAGAGCCCGGCGGCGAGGATGAAGCCGAAGGGGGCGCCGAGCTGCGGCAGCATCGCATACCAGCCGCGCCGGTTAGGCGGCGCGTTGAGGGCGAGCAGCGAGGACAGCCCGTCCCAGGCGCCGCCGAGCGCGATGCCCTGCAGCAGGCGAAAGCCGGCGAGGATGACGACGGACCAGATGCCGATCGTCTCGTAGCCCGGCAGGAAGGCGATGGCGGCCGTCGAGCCGCCGAGGAGAAACAGCGCCGCGGTGAGCTTGGTCGCCCGGCCGTAGCGCCGGTCGATCGCGAAGAACAGCACCGAGCCGAAGGGGCGCGTCACGAAGGCGAGTGCGAAGATGCCGAAGGCGTAGAGCGTGCCGGTGAGCCGGTCGACGAAGGGGAAGACCAGTTCGGGGAAGACCAGCACGCAGCCGAGGCCGAAGACGAAGAAGTCGAAATACTCCGACGTCCGGCCGATGATGACGCCGAGCGCGATATCGGCGGGCGTCACGTGATCCCGTCCGTGCTCGTCCGTCAGATGCCCCGATGAATGGCTCGCCGCGTCAGCGCTCATGACCGCGAATTCCTCGCTGGGGGGCTCACCGGAACGACCGGGCTTGCCCGCACCTCATACAAATGGATACGGTGGATAGAAGCCACCCGTCAAACGGCCGCAATGGGACAGATTGTCCGATGTGCGGTGCGAAAGAATGGGAATAGAGAACGGCTGTTCCCGGAAGAGGGAGGTCACGAGTCTCTTGCGGATCTTTCGATTTTTAGCGGCTTTGCCGGTTTTTGCGCTGCTTGGCGGATGCCAGTGGGTATTGCTGTCGCCGTCGGGCGATGTTGCGATGCAGCAAAGAAACCTCATGCTCGCCTCCACGGCGCTGATGCTGCTCATCATCATTCCGGTGATGGCGCTGACGATTTTCTTCGCCTGGCGCTACCGCGCCTCGGCAAATTCCACCTATCACCCGGACTGGAACCATTCGCTGCCGCTCGAGGTGGTGATCTGGTCGGTGCCGCTGCTGATCATCGTCATCATCGGCGCGATGACCTGGATGGGCACGCATCTGCTCGATCCCTATCGGCCGCTCGACCGCATCAGCGCGAACAAGCCGGCCGTCGAAGCGAAAGCGGGCGGGAACGGACCCAGGAAGCAGCCGCTGGTCATCCAGGTCGTGGCGCTCGACTGGAAATGGCTGTTCCTCTACCCGGCGCAGGGCATCGCCTCGCTCAACGAGGTGGTGGCGCCGGTCGATCAGCCGATCGAGTTCCGCATCACCTCCTCTTCGGTGATGAACTCGCTCTTCATTCCCGCGCTCGCCGGCCAGATCTACGCGATGCCGGGCATGCAGACGAAGCTCAACGCCGTGATCAATCATCCCGGCGATTTCGAGGGCTTTTCGGCGAACTACAGCGGCGCCGGCTTCTCCGACATGCGCTTCCGATTCCGGGGCGTCGACGAGAAGGGCTTCGGCGAGTGGGTGCAGGGCGCGATCGGCAACGGCAAGCCGCTCGGGCGCGAGGAGTATCTCGTGCTGGAGCGTCCCAGCGAGCGCGAGCCGGTGCGCCAGTTCCGTGACGTCCCGTCCGATCTCTTCGGCGCCATCCTCAACATGTGTGTCGACCGCGCCAAGATGTGCACGCGCGACATGATGGCGATGGATGCCAAGGGCGGCGGCGGCAAGGAGGGCATCTATATCGTCGCATCGCTCGAATACGACAAGAGCGTGCGCAGGGGCGGGCAGCCGATGCCGCCGCGCCCCTTCGTGACGGCGATCTGCACGCCGACCGATGTCTACGGCACCGCGGGCGTCACCGCCCGCGTCGCCAACTGAAGCGCTTGCGCGCGTAGCGAGCGAGGGAACCATGACCTCCTACCCCGACTGGTGGAAGCTGCTGTTCGGACGCTTCACGCTCGAAGCGATCCCCTATCACGAGCCGATCCTGCTCGGGACCTTCGCGGCGGTCGCGCTCGGCGGACTGGCGCTCATCGCGCTCGTCACCCGCTACAAGCTCTGGGGCTATCTCTGGCACGAGTGGTTCACCAGCGTGGACCACAAGAAGATCGGGATCATGTACATGATCCTGGGCGTGATCATGCTGCTGCGCGGCTTCGCCGACGCGCTGATGATGCGCGGCCAGCAGGCGATCGCCTTCGCCGGCAACGAGGGCTACCTGCCGCCGCACCATTACGACCAGATCTTCACGGCCCATGGCGTGATCATGATCTTCTTCGTGGCGATGCCCTTCGTCACGGGCCTGATGAACTACGTCATGCCGCTGCAGATCGGCGCCCGCGACGTCGCCTTCCCCTTCCTGAACAATTTCAGCTTCTGGATGACGGTGGGCGGCGCCGTTCTGGTGATGATGTCGCTCTTCGTCGGTGAATTCGCCAAGGTGGGCTGGCTTGCCTATCCGCCACTCTCGGGGGCTGCCTACTCGCCCGGGGTCGGCATGGATTATTACCTATGGGCGCTGCAGATCGCGGGCGTCGGCACCACCTTGTCGGGCGTCAACCTGATCGCGACCATCGTGAAGATGCGCGCGCCCGGCATGGACTTGATGAAGATGCCGGTCTTCAGCTGGACGGCGCTGTGCACCAACGTGCTGATCGTCGCGACCTTCCCGATCCTGGCGGCGACGCTCGCGCTGCTGACGCTCGACCGCTATGTCGGCACCAACTTCTTCACGAACGACCTCGGCGGCAACCCGATGATGTACGTGAACCTGATCTGGATCTGGGGCCATCCCGAGGTCTACATCCTCATCCTGCCGATCTTCGGCGTCTATTCGGAGGTGGCCTCGACCTTCTGCGGCAAGCGCCTCTTCGGCTACGCCTCGATGGTCTACGCGACGGTGGTCATCACCATCCTGTCGTATCTCGTCTGGCTGCATCACTTCTTCACGATGGGCTCGGGCGCCAGCGTGAACTCCTTCTTCGGCATCACGACGATGATCATCTCGATCCCGACGGGCGCGAAGATCTTCAACTGGCTGTTCACGATGTATCGCGGCCGTATCCGCTTCGAGCTGCCGATGATGTGGCTTGTCGCCTTCATGCTGACCTTCGTCATTGGCGGCATGACCGGCGTCATGCTGGCGGTGCCGCCGGCCGATTTCGTGCTGCACAACAGCCTGTTCCTGATAGCCCATTTCCACAACGTCATCATCGGCGGCGTGGTCTTCGGCGTCTTCGCGGGCATCGCCTACTGGTTCCCGAAAGCCTTCGGCTTCAAGCTCGACCGGTTCTGGGGCCTGCTCTCCTTCTGGTTCTGGGTGATCGGCTTCTACGTTGCCTTCATGCCGCTCTATGTGCTCGGCCTGATGGGCGTGACGCGGCGCCTGAGCCGTTTCGAAGACCCCTCGCTCCAGATCTGGTTCGTGCTCGCGGCTGCAGGAGCGGTGCTGATCGCGCTCGGCATCCTCTGCTTCATCATCCAGATCGGCGTCAGCATCCTGCGCCGCGAGGAGTTGCGCGATACGACCGGCGATCCCTGGGACGGGCGCACGCTGGAATGGTCGACCTCGTCGCCGCCGCCGGCCTACAACTTCGCCTTCACGCCGATAGTGCACGACCTCGACGCCTGGGCCGACATGAAGAAGCGCGGCTCCAAGCGCCCGCTCGGCGGCTTCCGGCCGATCCACATGCCGCGGAACACGAGCGCTGGTCTGATCATCGCCGGGTTCGCGACGATCTGCGGCTTCGCCTTGATCTGGTACATCTGGTGGCTGGCGGCGCTCAGCTTCGTCGGCGTCCTGGCGACGGCGATCGCGCATACCTTCAACTACAACCGCGACTTCCACATCCCGGCCGAAGCCATTCTGCGCGAAGAAGATTCGCGCACCGAACAGCTTAGCCGGGCCTGAGGGGCGATGATGGCTAAGGCGAGAGCGGAAGCGCAGGCTGCGAACGGTGTTCCGGCCTTCTATGTGACGGAAGACGAGCACGAGCACTCCGGCGGCTCGACCATGCTCGGCTTCTGGCTCTACCTGATGAGCGACTGCCTGGTTTTTGCAGTTCTCTTCGCGACCTTCGGCGTGCTGGGGCGCAACTATGCGGCGGGGCCTTCGGGCGCTGACCTGTTCGACCTCAGGCTGGTGGCGGTCAACACCACCATGCTGCTGCTTTCCTCGATCACCTACGGCTTCGCCATGCTCGCTATGGACAAGGGCCGGCAGGCGGCGATGCAGGCCTGGCTCGTGGTCACCGGGCTCTTCGGGCTCGCCTTCCTCGCGATCGAGCTCTACGAGTTCGCGCATATGATCCATGAGGGCGCGACGCCGATGCGCAGCGCCTTCCTGTCCTCGTTCTTCACGCTGGTCGGCACGCATGGGCTGCATGTCACCTTCGGCCTGATCTGGCTGACGGTGCTGATGGTCCAGGTCAGGCGGCGCGGGCTGATCGAGGCCAATCGGCGCCGGCTAATGTGCCTGAGCATGTTCTGGCACTTCCTCGACGTCGTCTGGATCGGCGTCTTCACCTTCGTCTATCTGATGGGCGTGCTGAAATGAGCGCTGGCCAGAACCACGTCGAGCATCAAGACGGGCACGGCGGCCACGGGGAGCCGCATGGCAGCCTGCGCGGCTATATCACCGGCTTCCTGCTTTCGGTTGTCCTGACGGCGATCCCGTTCTGGCTGGTCATGAACGATGTGCTCAGCAATTCGGTGCTGACCGCGATCGTGATCATGGGCTTTGCCGCCGTGCAGATCGTCGTCCACATGGTCTACTTCCTGCACATGAACAGCCGCTCCGAAAGCGGCTGGACGATGATGGCGCTGATCTTCACGATCGTCATCGTGGCGATCGCGCTCTCCGGTTCGCTGTGGGTGATGTACCACCTCAACACCAACATGATGCCGACCGAGCTGCACAAGATGTGAGAGCCAGCTTGGCAATTCCGCTACGGCAGTCGACTGACGGCGTTTTCTGCGTTTCCGGTGCTCACGTGCGGAAGTGCGCTCCGCTCAGGTTCTCGAAAACACTGCCATTCGACTCTCCGCAGCGAGTTGCCAAACGTTCTCCGGACGCGCCGGCATGACGCCGCCGCCGGTACCAAGAGCGAGGCGCCGCCCGCGCGTCGCCCGCCTCATCTTCGTTCTTGCGCTCGCACTGGTTGCGCTGGTCGCCGCGGGCCTCGGAGTCTGGCAGGTCCAGCGGCGGAGCTGGAAGCTCGACCTGATCGCCCGCGTCGATGCGCGCGTCCATGCGCCGGCCGTGGCTGCGCCAGGGCCGTCGGAGTGGCCTGCGATCAACCAAGCTGCCGACGAATACCGCCGTGTCGCTCTGCAGGGGCGCTATCTCGATGCGCCGGAGACGCTGACGATGGCCGTGACCGAGCGCGGTCCGGGCTTCTGGGTGCTCGCGCCGTTCCGCGCCGATTCAGGCTTCACCGTCCTCGTCAATCGCGGCTTCGTGCCGGAGGATCGGCGCGGGGCTGAGGACCGGCGCAAGGTTGCCGGCGAACAGGCGAGGGTGGTCGGGCTGTTGCGGCTCACCGAGCCGACAGGCGGTTTCCTGCGCGCCAACGATCCTGCCGCGGGGCGCTGGTATTCACGCGACGTTGCCGCGATCGCCTCGGCGCGAGGCCTGGGCGAGGTCGCACCCTATTTCGTCGATGCCGATGCGGCCTCCGAGCCTGGGCCGCTGCCGCAGGGCGGCATGACCCAGGTCAATTTCCGCAACGCGCATCTGGTCTATGCGCTGACCTGGTTTTGCCTCGCCCTGATGAGCGCCGGTGCCGGCATCTTCCTGCTGAGGGGCAAGGCCGACGAGGAAATGTCGGCCTCGTAGACTCGGCGTGCATCCAGCATGCTTCGGGAACACGCCGTCATTCCGGACTTGCCCCGGAATGACGGGGGAGTTTTGGGTGGGCGATCAGTCCTTGTTCTGCAACTGCCCCAACTCGTGCAGGAGCGCCGCGCCCGTCCTGATGCCGCTCTGGAAGCAATCCAGCGTCATGTTCTCATTCGGCGCGTGGTTGGCCTCGTCATGGTTGGCATAGGGCGTGACATAGGCGGGGATGCCGAGGATCTTGGTGAAGACGTAGTTCGGCAGGCTGCCGAAGCCGGCCGGGATCAGCAGCGGCTCCTCGCCATGGGCGGCGACGAAGGCGCGGCGCAGCGGCGCGGTATAGCGCGAGGCGATCTGCGTCTTCGAGGGCTGCATGCCGGTTTCCTCGACGATGAACTCGACCTCCGGCGCGTGCTTTTCGACATGCGCCCTGACCTTGCGGAGGATATCCTCCGGGTCCTGCGCCTCGACGAGCCGGATGTCGCATTTCACCAGCGCCTCGTTCGGCAGCACGGTCTTGGTGCCCGGCCCGCCATAGCCGCCGTGGAAGCCGTTGATCGTCAGCGTCGGCTGGAAGCAGAGGCGATCATAGAAGGGCCGGTCGAGCGGTGCGTCGAGGCGCTTGAGGCTGAGGCCCTGCTTGAACGCCTCAATATCGAGCGGCAGGCGCTCGATCGCCTCCAGATCCTCGGCGGTCGGCGGCTGGACGTCGTCGTGCAGGCCCTCGATGGTAATCTCGCCATTGGCGTTCTTCATGGTGGCGAGCAGGTGGACCAACGTCCAGATCGGGTTCGGCACGACACCGCCGAAATTGCCGGAATGGACGTCGCGGCTGGCATGGCGACAGCGCAGGTCGAAGGAGACGACGCCGCGTGAGCCGAACTTGATGGTCGGCGCGCCGCTGGCATGGCGCGGGCCGTCGGCGGTGACGGCGAGATCGGCCTTCAGCTTGTCCTGGTTGGCGCGCACGAAGCCGGCGATGCGCGGGCTGCCGATCTCCTCCTCGCCCTCCAGCAGCAGGATGACGTTGCAGGGCAGTTCGCCATGGACCTTGAGATGGGATTCGATCGCCAGGATCTGGGCGAAGTGCTGGCCCTTATTGTCTCCGACGCCGCGCGCGTAGAGGCGGCCATCGCGGATCGTGGGCTCGAAGGGCGGGGAAACCCACTTGTCGAGCGGGTCCGGCGGTTGCACGTCGTAATGGCCGTATAGCAGCACTGTCGGCTTGCCCGGCGCCTTCTCCCAGCGGGCGACGACCATGGGGTGTCCTTCGGTCTGCACGAGGCTGGTCTCGAGCCCGATCTCCGTCAGCATCTCGACCAAGAGAGCCCCGACCTCGGCGATGCCGATGTTCTCGGCGCTGATGCTCGGGTGGCGCAGATAGTCGATCAGCCGTTCGAGGAAGGTGCTGCGGTTGGCTTCGATATGATCGAAGACCGGAGCCAAGGCGTCGGAGGAAGCCATTGCGTTGTAGGCCTTTGCGGAAAAACGTTGCGATTGTGAATCAAAGACCGCCCGCAGGTCGGGCCGGCTCCCGAGCGGGAGCGCGGCCAGCCTAGGCGGTGATCCTGCGCCTCTCAACCGGAACGCCTCGCCATTCCCGCCGCAGCGGCCATGCGGCAAGGACAAGCCGGGAGGTCGTCCGTCGCCGCGCTCTTCGTCTGCGTCGTCATGCTGATTTTCGAAAGCTGCCGTGGTGGTTTCGCCGGTTTACGCCCGCGATCCGACGCGGCAAAACGGGCGGAAGCGGACCGGATTCAAACACTCGCGGCCGCTTCTGGGGATAATCAATGTTTAGAATGCCGGACTTCGACGAGCTGATCGACCGCCGCGGAACCCATTCCGCCAAATGGGACACGATGGAGAAGAACTATGGCGTGTCGGCTTCCGACGGCATCGCCATGTGGGTGGCCGACATGGATTTCCGGCCGCCTCCTTGCGTCCAGCAGGCGGTGGAGCGCATGGCAAGCCATGGCGTCTACGGCTATTTCGGCGATGACCGCACCAATAGTGACGCCATCCGCTGGTGGATGAAGACCCGCCATGGCTGGGAGGTGGCGTCGGAGGCGATCTTCACCACCCACGGCCTGGTCAACGGCACGGCCCTCTGCGTCGATGCCTTCACCGCGCCGGGCGACGGCGTCGTGCTGATGACGCCGGTCTACCACGCCTTCGCCCGCATCATCCGCTCCGCCGGCCGGCAGGTCGTCGAGTGCCAGCTCCCGGTCGAGGACGGCCGCTATGTCCTCGACATTCCGGCGTGGGACGCGCAGATGACCGGCCGCGAGCGGATGCTGATCCTGTGCTCGCCGCATAATCCGGGTGGGCGCGTCTGGACCGCCGACGAGCTTCGCGAGATCGCGGCGTTCTGCAAGCGCCACGATCTGATCCTCGTCGCCGACGAGATCCACCACGATCTGGTCATGCCGGGGTATCGGCACACAGTAATGCCGCTCGCGGCGCCCGACATCGTCGACCGCCTCGTGATGATGACGGCGACAACCAAGACCTTCAACATCGCCGGGGCCCATATCGGCAATGTCATCATCCCCGACGAGGCTCTGCGCGAGCGCTTCCGCGCGCGGATGAACGCGCATGGCATCTCGCCCAACTCCTTCGGCATGGCGATGGCGACCGCCGCCTACAGCCCGGAGGGCGCGGCCTGGGTCGACCGGCTGGTGGCCTATATCGACGGCAACAGGAAGCTGTTCGACGACGGGGTGAATGCCATCCCCGGCCTGCGCTCGATGCCGCTCGAGGCGACCTATCTCGCCTGGGTGGATCTTGCCGGAACCGGCATGGAACGTGCGGAATTCACCGCCCGTGTCGAGAAGCAGGCGAAGATCGCGGTAAACCACGGCCCGAGCTTCGGCACGGGGGGCGACAGCTTCCTGCGCTTCAATCTTGCCACGCCGCGCGCCACGGTGGTCGAGGCCGTCGAGCGGCTGCAGGAAGCCTTCCGGGACCTGCAGTAGCGCTGTTTGCCGGGCCGCCGCGCCTGGCAGGCAGAACGCGCGTTGCGCCTGATGCGGGACGGCTGTCGCGCCCCGCATTGATCTCTCCGCTTTTCGCCGGGCTCGCACGGGCTTATTGGTTGGAGCGGGAGACCTCATGAGACGCATCTCCGGATATCGTCGCCGCAGCTTCGCCGACATCGGATAGCCGATGACGGCCGCCGCCGCCCACCACGTCGTCATCGTCGGGGCCGGCTTCGGCGGGCTGGAAGCGGCGCGCAATCTTGCCGGCGCGCCGGTCAGGATCACGGTCGTCGACCGACGCAACCACCATCTCTTCCAGCCGCTGCTCTATCAAGTCGCGACGGCGTCTTTGCCGACCTCCGAGATCGCCTGGCCGGTCCGCTCGCTGCTGCGCCGCTATCCGAACGTCACCACGCTCCTGGGCAACGTCGTCGGCGTCGATAGGAACGCAAAGAACGTGCTGATAGAAGGCGAGCCGCCGCTCGCCTTCGACAGCCTGATCCTCGCGACCGGCGCGCGCCATGCCTATTTCGGCCATGACGAATGGGAGCCCTATGCGCCCGGCCTGAAGACGCTTGAGGATGCGACGAAGATCCGGCGGCGCGTGCTGTCGGCTTTCGAGCAGGCGGAGTGGGAGACGGACGAGGCCCGGCGCGCCGAGTTGCTGACCTTCGTCATCATCGGGGCGGGGCCGACGGGCGTCGAGCTCGCCGGCACGATCGCCGAGCTGGCGCATGACACGCTGCGCACCGACTTCCGCAATTTCGATACCCGCAGCGCGCGGGTGGTTCTGGTCGAGGCGGGCCCGCGCATCCTGGCGGGCTTCACCGAAGACCTCTCGGCTT
The DNA here is from genome assembly GCF_056396025.1 of Allobosea sp. 05T438. Lineage (NCBI taxonomy): Bacteria > Pseudomonadati > Pseudomonadota > Alphaproteobacteria > Hyphomicrobiales > Alloboseaceae > Allobosea > Allobosea sp. 05T438. Next base: position 261,190 of record NZ_JBFTKQ010000005.1, on the reverse strand, counting down.
ATGCGGACCGCGCGCTGACCCGGCTCGGCGTCGAGGTCAAGACCGGCCGTGCGGTGTCGCGCTGCACCGAGGACGGTATCGAGCTTGGGGGCACCTTCCTGCCGGCGAAGACGATCCTGTGGGCAGCGGGCGTTGCAGCCTCGCCGGCGGCGGAATGGCTGGGAGCGCCGGCCGACAGGGCCGGGCGGGTGATGGTCGAGCCCGACCTCACCGTCCCCGGCGACGCCAACATCTTCGTCGTCGGAGACACGGCCCATGTCGTGTCAGCGGACGGCAAGCCGGTGCCGGGTGTCGCGCCTGCGGCCAAGCAGGAGGGGCGCTATGTTGCCGGGGTGATCACGGCGCGGCTGAAGGGCAAGGCCGCGCCGCCGCCCTTCGCCTATGGCAATGCCGGCAATCTTGCGACCATCGGCAAGCGTGCGGCCATCGTCGATTTCGGCTGGATCAAGCTGAAGGGGCGCATCGCCTGGTGGACCTGGGGCATCGCGCACATCTTCTTCCTGATCGGCCTGCGCAACCGCCTCGCCGTCGCGCTGAACTGGCTGTGGATCTATGTCAGCGGGCACCGCAGCGCACGCCTGATCACGCAGGGACCGGCGAAGGGCGGCGAAACCGGCCTGCCGCGCTGATGGCATGCCTCGTCCGCGTCAGGAATGCGGGAAATCCTCCGGCCTGAAGAACGGCGTATCCTTCAGCTCCGGCTCGTCGAAGGCTTCGAGATCGCGCTGGACCTCGGCGATGTCCTGCCGGAAGAAGCCGGCGACGAGCGCCTGCGCGACGCGCTCTCCGGCGATGGCGACGCCGGGAATGTCGCTCGCGATTGCGCCATGGCTGACAAGGGCGCCGTGGTTGACGAGATGGATGCGCGAGAGTTCGGCCGGTGCATCGGCGCTGCGCGGCTGGAGCTCGAAGCCCGGGCCGAGATAGGGCGCCCGCGCCAGGGCGGAGCGGGCGAGCCCGGTCGGCGGTGTGTAGCGATCGCTCCAGCGCGCGATATGCGGCGCGAAGTCCTCCAGTTCCGCGATGTTGGCCGCGTCGATCTGGAAGCCGGTGGCGACGACGAGAAAGTCGTGGCAGCGCTCGATCCGGCCTTCGGGCGTGTCGATGTCGAGCACGACCTGTTCGCCCTCGCGGCGGACAGCCGCCACGCTGTGGCGGAAACGGATGTCGAGCCCGTCCGATCTCAGGGCGCGCAACACGGTCTCGTGCGGCGGCGGCGCCAGCATGTCGTCGAGATATGCCGCGAGCGCCCAGCGCTCGGCATCCGGCAGGGCACCCCAACCGTGGAAGTAGCCGGGGTTGGCCGAGCCCCGCCCCTTGTTGATCTGCGGCAGATGCGGCCGGCGCAGATACATCGCCGCGCTTGCCGCGCCTTGCTCCAGCGCGGTCGTTGCATTGTCCCAGGCCGAGGCGCTGCCGCCGATGACGCCGACCGACTTGCCGCGCAGCTTGTCGAAATCGATCGGGTCATTGCTGTGAGCTGCGAAGGCCGGCTTAAGCGCCGACGGTACGACGTCTGGCCAGACATCGCCGCCGGCGCCGCCTCGCCCGGTCGCCAGAACGACATGGCGCGCGAAGACGGTCTTCACTCCCTCCGCTGTCCCGATATCGAGGGCGAGCAGGCCGTCACGAGGCCGCAGCTTCGACAGGGTGGTCCGGTGCTGCACCGGCAGATCCAGCACGCGCTGGAGCCAGCCGAGATAATCGACCCAGACGGCATTGGGGATCTTGTAGAGGGCCTCCCACGCCGCTTCGCCGAAGCTCGCCATGTACCAGGCGGCGAAGGTCAGCGAGGGGATGCCGAGGGCCGGCCCGGTCAGCGTCTTGGGCGAGCGCAGCGTGTCCATGCGCGCATAGCGATTCCACGGACCTTCGCGCCCCGGCTCGTTGGCGTCGAATACGCGGATGTTGGTGATGCCTTTGGCCAGAAGCGCCGAAGCCGCGGCGATACCGTTCATGCCGGCGCCGATGATGGCGACGTCGAGAACCGGCTCGCTCGCATTTATCGTCCGCGGATGGAGCCAGGGCTTGGCCGGGAAGCCAAGCAAGGCGAGGTCGCGCTTCACCTGTGCTTCGTGGCGGGCAAGGCCGCCGGCGATCGGCACCGGCGTCGCGATGCGCTTCATCATGGAACCTCCGCCGTTTTGCGGACGGCCTCGGCCGTGCCGAAGCCCTGGCCGGGGATCGAGGCGAGCAACGCCTGCGTGTAGGGGTGTTTGCGCTGGCCGAACACCTCGGCCACCGTGCCGGCCTCCACGACCTCGCCGTTCTTCATCACCGCGACGAGATCGCAGACCTGCGCCGCGACGCGCAGGTCATGGGTGATGAAGACGATGGAGAGCCCCAGCCGCTCGCGCAGATCGGCGAGGAGCTTGAGCACCTGCGCCTGGACGGAGACGTCGAGGGCCGAGACCGGCTCGTCGGCGACGAGGACGTCGGGTTCGAGCGCAAGAGCCCGCGCCAGACCGATGCGCTGGCGCTGGCCGCCGGAGAACTCGTGCGGATAGCGGTCCGCCGCTGCGGGATCGAGCCCGACGAGGCCGAAGAGCTCGCGGGCGCGCTCCAGCGCCTGCCGGCGCGGCATGCCGTTGACGACGAGGCCCTGCGCGACGAGATCACCGACCTTGCGGCGGGGATTGAGCGAGGCGAAGGGGTCCTGGAACACCATCTGGATGTGCCGGCTGCGCGCGCGCATCTCCGAGCGCGAGAGCTTGGTCAGGTCCTCGCCTTTCAGGCGGATCGCGCCGGCATCGGGGTCGATCAGCCGAATGATGCAGCGTGCCAGCGTCGACTTGCCCGAACCGGACTCGCCGACGATGCCGAGCGTCGCGCCCTTCGGCAGGGTGAGCGTCACGTTCTTCACCGCATGGGTGACGCGCTGGCCACGGCCGAGGAAGCCGCCGGTGCGATAGGTCTTCGAGACGTTCTCGATCGTCAGTATCGCCTCATCCGAAAGCGGGCGCGGCGGCGGCGGCTTCAGGGCCGGCACGGCCGCGATGAGCTGACGGGTATAGGGGTGGCTGGGACGGCTCAGGACGGTCTTGGGTTCGCCCTGCTCGACGACGAGCCCGTGCTGCATCACCACGACGCGGTCCGCGATCTCGGCGACGACACCGAAGTCGTGGGTGATGAAGAGCACGGCGGTGCCCTTGCGCGCCTGCAGCTCGCGGATGAGCTTGAGGATCTGTGCCTGGGTGGTGACGTCGAGCGCCGTCGTCGGCTCGTCCGCGATCAGCACCTTCGGATCGAGCGCGAGCGCCATCGCGATCATGGCGCGCTGGCGCTGACCGCCCGAGAGCTCGTGCGGATAGGCTTTGGCGGCGCGCTCGGGCTCCGGGATCTGGACTTCCGTCAGGAGGTCCTGAACACGGGCCGCGATCGCGCGCCTGTCGAGAGCGGTATGGATACTGAGCATCTCGCCGATCTGGTCGCCGATCGAGCGCAGCGGGTTCAGCGCCGTCATCGGCTCCTGGAAGATCATGGCGATGCCGGCGCCGCGAATTTTTCGCATCTCGGCTTCAGCCAGGGCGGCGATGTCGCGGCCTTCGAAAAGGATCCGGCCGCGCTCGATCGCGACGCCGGTGGGCAGGAGCCGCATGATCGCATTGGCGGTCATCGACTTGCCGGAGCCGGATTCGCCGACGACGCAGACGATCTCGCCCGCCTTCAGCTCCAGCGAGACGTCTTGCATTGCGTGGGGCCGGTCGGCTCCCTCCGGCAGGCTGACAGTCAGTCCGTCGAGGGTAAGGATCGCGCTCATCGTCCCTTGAGCCTCGGGTTGAGGGCGTCGTTCAGTCCCTGGCCGACCAGCGAGACGCCGAGCACGGTGAGCACGATCGCGAAGCCGGGGATGGCCGAGACGTACCACTGCACGCGCAGCACGTCGCGGCCGAGCCCGATCAGGTTGCCCCAGGAGGCGACGTTGGGGTCGGAGAGCTTGAGGAAGGCGAGCGAACTTTCGAGCAGGATAGCGACCGCCATGACGACGCTGGCGTAGACGATGACCGGCGGCAGCGCGTTGGGCAGGATTTCGCCGAAGATCAGCTTGAGGTCGGAGAGGCCGATGGTGCGCCCGGCCTGCACGAATTCGCGGTTGCGCAGCGAGAGGAACTCGGCGCGGGTGAGGCGGGCGGGCGCCGGCCACGAGACGATGCCGATCGCGACCATCACCGTCGGCAGCGTCGAGCCGAAGACGACGACGAGCACCAGAAGCAGCAGGAAGTTCGGCAGGGTCTGGAACGCCTCGGTGATGCGCATCAGCACGGTGTCGACCTTGCCGCCATAGAAGCCGGCGAGCGCGCCGATGACGATGCCGATCGCGACCGCGATGACCGTGGCGACGATGCCGATCAGCAGCGAGATGCGCGCGCCGTAGAAAATCTGGGCGGCTATGTCGCGGCCGGAATTGTCGGTGCCTAGCAGGAAGCGCGGATTGGCGAGCGGCCATTGCAGCGGCCGGCCGGCGAGCGCCAGCGGATCGCGCGGGAAGAGCCAGCCGGCGCTCGCCGCCATCGCGATGACGACCAGCAGGAGGATGAGGCCGATCACTGCCGGCGGGCTGCGGAAATAGCGCTTGAGGGCGTCCATTGCTCAGCCCTCCGGCGCGATGCGCGGGTCGAGCCGCGCATAGAGCAGATCGACGATGAAGTTCACGACGATCACCAGCAGCGCCGAGACGAAGACGATGCCGAGCAGCGTGTTGAGATCGCGCTGAATCACCGATTCATAGGCGAGGCGGCCGAGGCCGGGTAGCGAGAAGACGCTTTCGACGACGACCGAGCCGCCGAGCATCGTGCCGGCCTGCAGGCCGATCAGCGTCACCATCGGCAGCAGCGCGTTGCGCAGGACATGGCGGGTGATGACCCGCGTCTCGTCGAGGCCCTTCGAGCGGGCGGTGCGGACGAAATCGAGGTTGAGGACCTCCAGCATCGCGCCGCGCATCAGCCGCAGATAGATGGCGAGATAGATCAGCCCGAGCGTCAGCGTCGGCAGGACGAGGTGGCGCGCGATGTCGAGCGTGCGGGCGAAACCCGTGAGGCCAGCGCCGATATCCTCGAAATCGCCGGCCGGCAGCCATTGCAGATGCACGGAGAACACCACGATCGCCATCAGCCCGAACCAGAAAGAGGGCGTGGCGTAGAAGATCAGGCCGAGCGTCGAGATCAGCGTGTCCTGCCAGCGATTGACATCGCGCGCGGCGAGGACGCCGAATACGATGCCGGCGAAGAAGGCGAAGGAAAGCGCGGAGACCATCAGCAGCAGCGTCGCGGGAAGGCGCTCGGCGATGACACTGGCGACCGGCTTGCCGTAGATGGCGGAATGGCCGAGATCGAACCGGACCAGCCGCCAGAGATACTGGCCGAGCCGCTCGGCGGTGGAGAGGTCGAGCCCGTAGAAGCGGCGCAGTTCCTGCGCGAGCTTGGCATCGCCGCCGCCCATCTGCGCCATCATGGCGTCGACAGTGTCGCCGGGCGCGAACTGCAGCAGCAGGAAGATGCCGATCAGGATCAGCAACAGCGTCGGGATCGAGGCGGCGAGCCGCCGCCCCGCGAGGGTGAGGATACGCATGGTCTACGCGCCGTGTTGTCGCGGGCCGCGCGAGAGGCCGGCCCGCTCTCCTGTTCTTGTTCTTACTCGGCCAACCAAAGGTCGTGCCAGCTCGACGAGCCCCAGCGCGGGGTGTTCGAGTGATTGCGGGCCTTGGCGCTGATCGTGGTGACGAAGATCTGTTCGATCGGCGTCCAGATCGGCAGCTCGGTGTTCACCTTGCGGACGAACTCGCCATAGAGCGCCTTGCGCCTGGCTGGATCGACCTCGGTTGCCGCGTCGTCGATGATCTTGTCGACGGCCTCGTCCTTCCAGTCCCACTGGTTGGTCCAGGGCGCGCCCTTGGGCTGGCCGGAGCGATACCAGACCGTCGTCGAGACGGCCGGATCGTTGCGGTACTGGTGCCAGCCGGTGGCGAGGTCGAAATCCCAGTCGTTGTAGACGCTCTTCAGGAAGCCGCCGCCGTCGACGCGGACGATGTCGACCTTGATGCCGACCTGCGCCAGCGACTGCTGGATGAAGGTGGAGAACAGTGAGATGTCCTCGCCCCAGGGGGCGGGCGTCAGCCGGAGCGAGAAGCGCGTGCCGCCAGCGCCGGGCTTGTAGCCGGCCTCTTCGAGCAGCTTGACCGCCAGCGCCTTGTCGAACGGATATTGCGGGCCGTTGTCGGCGGGGTAGAAATCGGTCGAGACCGAGGGGATCGGCCCGGTGCCGCGCTTGGCGAAGTCGCCGAGGAAGTTCTCGATGAAGAACGGGATATCCAGTGCGTGCGCGATGGCGCGGCGCACGCGGATATCGGCGAGTTCCTTGCGGCGGAAGTTGAACTCGATCGTGTTGGTCCGGGCGTTGCCCTCATTGCCCTTGGTGGAGACGATGAAGCGCTTGTCCTGCGACAGGCGGGCCATGTCCGAGATCGTCAGGCCCGAGAACGGGCTGTAGTGCAACTGGCCGGCTTCGAGCTGGGCGGCGGCGGCCGAACGGTCGGTGATCACGCGCCAGATGATGCGGTCGAGATAGGGCGCGTTCTCGCGCCAGTAGTTCGGGTTGCGGTCGGCGATCACATGCTGGCCGCGCTCGTAGGAGACGAACTTGAAAGGGCCGGTGCCGATGGGCGCGAGGTTGACCGGGTTGTTCCGGATGTCGCCCTTGCCCTCGTAGAGATGGCGCGGCGAGACGTAGCCGAGATCGGGCAGGGCGCGCAGTAGCAGGTTCAGCGGCATCGGCCGCTCGTAGCGGAAGATCGCGGTGTGCGGATCGGGCGTGTCGACGGCGGTGAGGAAGAGCTGCAGCGTGGTGCCGTAGTTCAGGATCTTCTTCCACATCTCCATCGCGGTGAACTGGACGTCCGCCGAGGTGAATGGCTGGCCGTCATGCCAGGTCACGCCCTTGCGCAGCTTGAAGGTGATGGTCTTGCCGTCCGGCGTCGCCTCCCAGCTCTCGGCGAGGACGCCGACGGGGTTGCCGTTGGCATCGAGATCGACCAGCGGCTCCTGGATCTTGCCGCCGATGATGTAGACGCCGGTCGAGGCCTGCAGGCTCGGGTTGAGCTGGCGCTGCTCGGCGCCGTAGTGAACGCCGAAGACGCCGCCCTTGCGCGGCGTCTCCTGCGCGAAGGCCTTGAACGGGTTGACGACGTTGGCCGCGATGGCGGCGGAGGTCATCAGGATGGAACGGCGGGTGAAGTCCATGGGGATCCTCGACGATCTGAGCTCGGAGGCTGAAAGACGGAATGCAGGAGCCGTGCCGGTCAGGCAGGCACGAAGCTGAGCACGGAACCGGAGGCGCGAGCGGCGGGGACGCTGGCGGCGTCGCCGTGGCGGATCGCTCCGGAGGCCTTGGCGGCGGCGTCGAGATCGCGCGTCGCCAGCACCAGCGCAGCGACGCCCTTCGTCGCCGCGCCTTCCCGCACGGCGCCGGGATAGCGCTCGGCGAAAGTCTCGGCGGTATAGAACAGGATGTCGGCGCGCGAGCGCCCGGAGGCGACGCGCCACGCAGCGCCCTCCTGCCGGGCAGGCTCGTCGATCAGCCGCGAGAGATGTGCCGCGGCGGCCTGCGGATCGGCCGACAGGATCTCGATGCGACGCAGCGCGACGGCGCCGTTGGCGTGCTGCTGGAGAACCGGGATCCAGACGTTCTCGCGCGTCAGGTGCTGGCAGGCGAAGATGCGGATGCCGCCGGGCTGCTCGTCGAGCGGCCAGCGGAAGACGTTGAACTTGGCATCGGCCTCGCCACCGCCGGGAAGCGGCACCGGCCGGCCGAAATGCACCGGTCCGATCGCCGGAAAGCCGCGCGCCGTGATCTCGGCTGCTCCGGCCGCGGCGTCGTCGGTGGTGAAGGCGATGCGCTCGACACCTTCGTGCTTCGCCAGGAAATCGCGCGTGGGCTTGTTCTGGTCGGTGTCGGAGACGATCCCGAGCAGTTCGAGATAGTCCTCCTGCAGCATGATCGTGTGATTGGCCGAGCCCATATGCGGCGAATGCAGGCCGCGCGGCGAGACGGTGAAGCCGAGCCCTTCCCAGGCCTTGGCCGAGAGAGCGAGGTCGCGAACGGCGACGACGACATGGTCGACGCCGAGAACATGATCGAGAGACATCAGGCCGGTCCGATACAGTGCCGCCCTGCAGCGGCGTAAGCGAAGAATTTCCTTCTTCGGTCGGCAATCTAGTCGGGCGGTATGGGGAATGTCCTTATCGTTGTTTTCCGATTTTAGAGATGAATGATCTCCTTTTTGCGGTCGGTGCCATGCGGGCCGGCTGCGCTGGACACGCCGCGGCGCGGTCGTCGAATCGCGCTTGATTTTGCAGCGAAGCGGGCATATACCCGCAACTATGCCCATCGCCTGTTACTGCACACGCCTCAAGACCGTGACCCGCAAGATTGCGGGACTCTACGACGTCGCTTTGGCGCCGGTGGGGATCAACATCGCCCAGTTCGCGATCCTCAGGAACGTCCGGAGGCATCAGCCAGTCAGCCTGACGGAACTGGGCCGGCTTCTGGAGCTCGATCGATCGACCATGGGGCGCAATATCCGCGTGGTCGAGAAGATGGGCCTCGTACAACTGGGGCGCGGCGAAGATCAGCGGGAGCTGGTCGTGTCGCTGAGCGCGCAGGGGGAGGCGATTCTGGAGGAGGCATCTCCGCTCTGGGAGACGTGCCAGCAGGATATCACCGGGCGTCTTGGCGCCGAGCGTCTCAAGGCTCTCAACGGGCTGAGCGATCTTCTCTGATCGTTTAATCTTAAGCGGGTATATACCCATAAATTGGATGCTCTCATGTCGCAGATAGCCGTCTCCGCCGAGAACTCGGCATTACCCCGCTTCTTCGCCCGCCGCGGCATCCATTATGGCTGGGTGGTCGCGGCGGTCACCTTCCTGACCATGCTGGTGACGGCCGGCGCCGTCGGTGCGCCCGGCGTCCTGATCGGCCCGCTGCATCAGGAGTTCGGCTGGTCGACATCGGAGATCTCGTCCGCCTTCGCGATCCGCCTGGTGCTGTTCGGGCTGATCGGGCCGTTCGCCGCTGCCTTCATGAACCGCTTCGGCGTCCGGCGCGTCGCGGCCGTCGCCTTGACGCTGATCGCCGCGGGTGTGCTCGGCTCCTTCGTGATGACCACGCTGTGGCAGCTGATGCTGTTCCTGGGCGTCGTGGTCGGCTTCGGCACAGGGCTGACCGCCATGGTGCTGGGCGCGACAGTCGCGACGCGCTGGTTCGCGGCACGGCGCGGTCTTGTGATCGGCTTGCTCACGGCCAGCACGGCGACGGGCCAGCTCGTCTTCCTGCCCCTGCTCGCCTCGCTGACGGAGACGGTGGGTTGGCGCAGCGCGCTCGCCGTCGTGCTCGTCATGCTGCTGCTCGCCGCTGTCGCGGTGCTGATCCTGATGCGCGACCGGCCGTCCGATATCGGGCTGGCGCCCTATGGCGCGACAGCTCCGACGGCAGCGCCGCCAGCAGCACCCGCGACGCTGGGCGCGATGCTGGCCTCGCCGCTTGTCGCACTCAAGGACGCCTCGCGCTCCGGCATCTTCTGGGCGCTGTTCGGCACCTTCTTCGTCTGCGGCGCCAGCACGAACGGCCTGGTGCAGACCCATTTCGTCTCGCTCTGCGGCGATTTCGGCATGGCGCCGGTGGCCGCGGCCGGCATGCTTGCGATCATCGGTGTCTTCGACTTCGCCGGCACGGTCGGCTCGGGCTGGCTGTCCGACCGCTTCGACAGCCGCAAGCTGCTGTTCTGGTACTATGGCCTGCGCGGGCTTTCGCTGATCTATCTGCCCTTCACCAGCTTCAGCTTCTACGAGCTCTCGATCTTCGCGGTGTTCTACGGGCTCGACTGGGTGGCGACGGTGCCGCCGACGGTGAAGCTCGCGGCCGACCGCTTCGGCGAACGCGCCAACCTCGTCTTCGGCTGGATCTTCGCCGGCCATCAGCTCGGCGCCGCTACCGCCGCCTGGGGGGCGGGTTTCAGCCGCACGGTCTATGCGAGCTACCTGCCGGCCTTCTTCATTGCCGGCGTGCTCTGCCTCATCGCTGCCGTCGCAATCGTGTCGGTGCGCGAGCCGCGCGAGAGGGGCCTCGTCCCGGTGGCTGCATGAGGGTTGACGTTGCCATGCCGGCTGGCGCGCATATCTACGGATGATGATCGCGATTCCGTTCGACAACTCCTATGCGCGCCTGCCGGAGCGGTTCTACGCCGCGGTGAACCCGACTGCTGTCGCGGCACCCCGGCTGATCAAGTTGAACGAGGCGCTGGCGCGGCAGCTTGGCCTCGATCCGGGCTGGCTGAAAGGGCAGGACGGTTTGGCCCTGCTCGCCGGCAACAGCCTCGTCGAGGGCACGACCCCGATCGCGACGGCCTATGCCGGGCATCAGTTCGGCGGCTTCAGCCCGCAGCTCGGCGACGGCCGGGCCATCCTCCTTGGCGAAGTGGTGGACCGTGACGGCCAGCGCCGCGACATCCAGCTCAAGGGAGCCGGCCCGACGCCGTTCTCGCGGCGGGGCGACGGGCGGGCGGCGCTGGGGCCGGTGCTGCGCGAATACATCGTCAGCGAAGCCATGGCCGCGCTCGGGGTGCCGACGACACGGGCGCTCGCTGCTGTGCTGACCGGCGAGACGGTTCGACGCGAGACGCTGCTGCCCGGCGCCATCCTGACCCGCATTGCCGCCAGCCATATCCGAATCGGGACGTTCCAGTTCTTCGCAGCGCGGCGCGATGTCGAGGCGCTGCGCCTCCTCGCCGACCACGTCATCGCGCGGCACTACCCGCCGGCGGCGGAGAGCGAAGCGCCGTATCTTGCCCTGCTGGAAGCCGTCGTCGCCGCGCAGGCCGATCTCGTTGCGCGTTGGATGCTGATCGGCTTCATCCATGGCGTGATGAACACCGACAACATGTCGATCGCGGGCGAGACCATCGATTACGGCCCCTGCGCCTTCATGGACAGCTACGATCCGGCGACCGTCTTCAGCTCGATCGACGAGCACGGACGCTACGCTTATGGCAACCAGCCGCCGATCGCGCTGTGGAACCTGACGCGGCTCGCGGAGGCGCTGCTGCCGCTGCTGGCGGATGACCAGGAAAAGGCCGTCGCGATCGCGCAGGACGCGGTCAACCGCTTCAATGAACTGTTCCAGGCCGCGCTGATCGCCGGCTTCCGCCGCAAGCTTGGCCTCGCGACCGAACAGCCCGATGACGTCCCGCTCATCAAGGGACTGCTGGACACGATGCAGCGCGGACAGGCGGATTTCACGCTGACCTTCCGGCGGCTCAGCGATGATGCCGGGGGCAACGGGCAGAGCTGCCGCGAGCTCTTCGGCAATCCCGGAGAGTTCGACGATTGGTACGTCCGTTGGCAGCAGCGGCTGCAGCAGGAGAGCCCCTCCGCGGAAGAGCGGCAGCGCGCGATGCGAAGCGTCAATCCGCTGTTCATTCCGCGGAACCACCGGGTCGAGGCGGTGATCCAGTCAGCCGTGGAACGGGACGATCTGGCGCCGTTCGAGGAATTGCTGGCCGTCTTAGCGAAGCCCTACGACGAGCAACCGGGCCGTGAGGACTACGCTCAGCCGCCGGCCGTGCATGAGCGCGTGCTGGCAACCTTCTGCGGCACCTAGCGTTTTGCGCGTCCATAGATGATCGGGATTTGCGGGCCGCTGCCGGTTGGACAGCGGCCGCTTCGTCAGTGCTGGCCGAGATAAAGCTCTGCTGCCTTCGGATCGTCGAGCAGGCTTTGGGCGGGGCCAGCGAGCGCGACCTTGCCGCCGTCGAGGATGCAGCCATTGTCGGAGATCGCGAGCGACTGGCGCGCGCGCTGCTCGACGACCAGAACCGAGACGCCGAGCTCGGGCAGGCGTTTGATCAGAGCGAAGGCCTCGGCCACCTTGGCGGGGGCAAGGGCCGCCGTCGGCTCGTCGAGGATCATCAGGCGCGGGCGCGTCATCAGGGCGCGGGCGAAGGCGAGCTGCTGGCGTTCGCCGCCGGAGAGCGAGCCGGCGCGCGCACGCTTGCGTTCGCCGAGCAGAGGGAACGCTTCGAAGAGCTCGCGGATGCGCTGTGCCTGATCGCGCACGCCGACGACGACCTGCAGGTTCTCCAGAATGCTCATCGAGCCGAAGACGTTGGCGACCTGCGGGACATAGCCGATGCCGGCCGCGATACGATCCTCGGTCGCGAGCGGCAGCAGGTCGCGCCCCTCGAACCGGATGCCGCCGGAGACGCGCGGCAGCAGGCCGACGATCGCCTTCGCCAGCGTCGACTTGCCGGCGCCGTTGGTGCCGGCGACCGTCAGGATCTCGCCCTTCTGCAGCGACAGCGAAATGCCGTTGAGGATGTCGACCTCGCCGTAGCCGCCGCGGACGTCCTTGATTTCCAGCAGCGTCACGACACGCCTCCGAGATAGGCTTCGCGCACGACGGGATCCTCGAGTACAGCGGCGGGCGCGCCCTCGGCCAGAACCTTGCCGCGATCCATGACGGCGAGCCGCGGCACGAGCCGGGTCAGCGCCTGCAGATCGTGCTCGATGATGACGAAGCCGATGCCACGCGCGTTCAGCTCCTCGATCCGCTCCATGATCTCGCCGATCAGCACCGGATTGACGCCGGCGAAGGGCTCGTCGAGGAGGATGAGCTTCGGCTCGACCATCAGGGCGCGGCCGAGTTCGAGCAGCTTCTTCTGGCCGCCGGAGAGCTTGCCCGATGGCACGTCGGCGACCTTGCCGAGCTTGAGGAAGGCAATGGTGCGCTCGACGGTCTCGGCGATCGCCGCTTCTTCCTTGCGGACCTGGCCGGGGCGAAAGAACAGGCCGAGCAGGCTCTCGCCGGTCTGATCGGGGGCGGAGGCCATCAGGTTCTCGCGCACCGTCAGATGCGAGAACTCGCGCGGAACCTGGAAGGTCCTGACCATGCCGGCGCGGGCGCGCTGCGGCGGGGAGAGTGCGTCGATGGGCTCGCCGTTCAGCAGGATCTCGCCGGCGTCGGCCGGGACGAAGCCGGAGATGACCGAGAACAGTGTCGACTTGCCCGCGCCGTTCGGGCCGATGATCCCGAACAGGGCATCGGTCTCGATGGTGAGGCGCACGCCGTCGAGGGCCTGAAAGCCGCCGAAGGACTTGGTGATGTTGCGGATTTCGAGGCTCATCGCTTGGTGTAATCCCCCATGAGCCCCTGCGGCCGATAGATAATGAACAGGATCAGCAGCAGGCCGACGAGGCCGATGCGGACCGAGGCCATGTCAACCTCGGAGATGCCCGGCACGACGTCGCGGATGAAGCGGGAGCCTTCGAGGAAGGCCATCAGGATTACCGAGCCGATCACCGCGCCGGATACGCGACCGACGCCGCCCATGATGATCGCCATCCAGACATAGAAGGTGACGAGCGGGATGTACTGCTCGGGCACGATGTAGGTGATGTAGTGGGCGTAGAAGGCGCCGGCGATGCCGGCGAGCGCCGCGCCGACCACGAGCACCTGGATCTTGAAGCGCGGCGGGTCCTTGCCCAGCGCCTGCACCGCTTCCTCGTTGTCGCGGATCGCCTCGATGATGCGGCCGAAGGGCGAGCGCGCGATGCGGCGGATCATCCAGGCGGCGACCACGGTGACGGCCAGGATGGTGGCGAAGGTGGCGAGCTGCCCGGCAGCGCCGCCGAGGCCGGAATAGAGCCGCGGAATGCCGGGAATACCCTGCACGCCATTGGTCAGCCAGCGCTCGCTGGTCAGGACGATCCTCACGACCTCCGAGAATCCCAGCGTGACGACGGCGAAGTAATCGTCGCGCAGGCGCAGCGAGACCAGGCCGATCGGCCACGCCGCCACTGCCGCGAACAGGGCCGCGCCCGCGAAGCCGACGATGAACGGCGCGCCGTTCATGACGAGCAGCGCGCTGGCATAGGCGCCGATCGCGAAGAAGCCGACATGGCCGAAATTGATCAGGCCGGTGAGCCCGTATTGCAGCGTCAGCCCGAGGCTGAGCAGGACGTAGATCAGCGCGATGATGCCGATCGCGACGAGATAGGCTTCCATCAGCGCACTCCTTCGACGCGACCGAACAATCCGCGCGGCCTGACCAGCAGGACGGCGAGCATGATCAGGAAGGCGATGGCGATCTTGTAGGTGAAGCCGACGAAGGGGGTCGAAACCTCCTGCATCGCGCCGAGGATGAGCCCGGCGACGACCGCGCCGACCGGCGAGCCGATGCCGCCGAGGATCGCCGCGGTGAAAGCAGGCAGCAGCATTTCCCAACCGAATTCCGGGGTCACGATCGTCTTCATGCCGAGCATCATCCCGGCGATGCCGGCGACGGCGCCGGCAAGCAGCCAGAGCGCGATCATGACGCGGCCCGGCCGGATGCCGGAGACGCGGGCGAGGTCGCGGTTGTCCGCTACGGCACGCATCTGCCGCCCGATCGCGGTGAGGTAGAGCAGGCCGAAGACGGCGATCAGGGTGACGAGCGCGACCAGCGCCATCTGCAGGTCGAGCGGCAGTATGCGCAGTCCGCCGAAGACATAGGGGCGCGAGAGCGGCACCTGAAAGACCTGCTGGCCATGGCCGAAGGCGACGCCGAGCGCCGCCCGCAGCACGAAGGCGACGCCGATCGAGGCGACGAGGAGCGCGACGACCGAGCGGTTGGCGAGCTTCCGGAACACGCTCCAATAGGCGAGGAGCAGGACGATTCCGGTCGCGCCGGCCGCACCGAGCCCGGCCACGATGAAGGAGCCGCTGGCCTTGTGGGCCGCCAGCGCCGCATAGGCGCCGAGCGTCATGGAGTCACCGGTCGCAGCGTTGGGAAAGCGTGCGATCCCGAAGACGAGGGTGATCGAGAGCGCCGCCAGGCCGATGACGAGGCCCTGGAATAACCCGTTTATGAAAAGCTGAGCATAGAACATGGAGCAACCTGGTCGGGCATCGCCGCGGCCGGAGCCTGCGGCCCCTGCAGGCGATGGCCTGCAGGGGCGATGCGTCAGATGTTGACGACGTAGCGCCGGTTGAGCTTGCCGCCTTCGATGAAGAAGACGCCGAAGGACGGGGAGACATCGCCGTACTGGTCGAAATCCAGGACGGAGGAGGCGCCCTCGTAGTTGATCTTGCCCTTCTTCAGCGCTTCCTTGCCCTCGGCGTAGCCGTAGACCTTCGTCCCGTCTGGGTTGCAGACCTCGCGGATCTTGGCATTGATCGCCGCCGTCTCGGTGGAGCCGGCGGCCTCGATCGCCAGGGCGAGCGCATGGACCATGTCCCAGGTCATGGCGCTGAAGATGTTCGACTGGCCGGACTGGCCGGTCGCCTTCTGATAGGCTTCTTCATAGGCCTTGAAGGACGGCGCCGTCTCGTTGGAGACCGAGTCGACGGAGATCACGCCCTCGACGACCTCGGGGCCGGTCGCCTTCACCAGATCGGGGTTGGCGGCCCAGCCGGGGATGATCCACTTGACCGGCTGCCCGGTCTGGAACCATTCGCGCATGATGATCGTGGTATCGGAGAGGTAGGAGCCGGTCACGATCACGTCGGGATTGGCAGCCAACACCTTCTGCAGCTCGGAACGGTACGAGGCCTGGTTCGGCTCGTAGACGACGTTCTCGACGACCTTGTTGCCCTTCGCCTCCCAGGCCTTGCGGAAGCCCTCGGTATTGCCGATGCCGGAGGCGTTGTTGAAGGCCATGGTGGCCGGGCGCTTGAAGCCCTCCTTCACGCAGATCTCGGCGAAGGCCCTGCCGAAACGATCATTGGTGGCCTGGAAGCGATAGGCCAGGCCCTTGGCGTTGGCGGGAGGCACGGACAGGGCCGGTGCGCCGGAGGTATTCATCATGATGATGTTGGCGTCATTGGTCAGCGGCAGCACCGCCAGCGAGACGCCGGACGACCATGTCCCCAACAGCGCCTGGATCTTGTTGACGTCGATCAGCTTCTTGGCGGCGAGCACGCCGGCCTGCGGGCTGGTCTGCGTGTCCTCCGCGACGACCTCGATCTTGCGGCCGGCCGCGCCGCCAGCGGCGTTGACGATCTCGGCCGCGGCGATGATCATCTTCTGCATGCCGGAGCCGTAAGGCGCGCCGGCGCCGGTGACCGGGCAGAGCGCGCCGATGCGGAAGACGCCCTGCGACTGTGCGCGCAGGACGGAAGGCGCTGCGATCAGCGCCGAAGCGGCACCCAGCGTGCCGATGAACTGACGACGGTTGGTGGTCATGGCCTGTTCCCTTTTTGGTTAGTTCAGTTCGTTCTTGATGAAGTCGCCGTTCTTCATGATGACCGGCATGTTGCGCCCCTGTCCCGTCAGGAGCGAGAGGTCGGCCAGCGGATCGCCGTCGACCACGATGAAGTCTGCATAGGCGTCGGGCTTGATGGTGCCGATCTTGCCGGTCATGCCGATCAGCTCGGCCGCATTGACGGTTGCCGAGCGGATGACCTCGATGGCGGGCAGCACGCGTCCGCGGATGACGAACTCCTCCGACTGGTGGCGGTGCATGGCGCCGAGCAGGTCCGTGCCGTAGGCCATCGTCACGCCGGCCTCGCGCATGATCTCGAGCGATTCCAGGCCACGCAGGCGGACGTCGTCGATCTTGGCGACGGAGGAGGGGGGCAGGCCGTAGGAGGCGCCTTCGTTGTTCAGCGCCTCATAGGTGACGAGCGTCGGGCAAGCGATCGCGCCGCGCTCATGCATGAGGCGCGCGGTCGCGGCCTGGACGAGGTTGGCGTGCTCGATCGAACGGACGCCGAGCTTCACGGCGCGCGCGATGCCCTCGTCGGTATAGAGGTGCGCGGCGACATAGGTCTGCGCGTTGTGGGCTTCCTCGACGATCGCGGCGATCTCGGCATCGCTGAAGCCGAGGAAGGCGATCGGATCGGTCGGCGAGGCGATGCCGCCATTGGCCATGATCTTCACGAACTGCGCGCCCTGGCGGATCTCGTCGCGCGCAGCCGCGCGGCAGGCGTCGATGCCGTCGCAGATGCGGCCGAGCGAGCCGAGCTGATGGGTCTGGTAGTCGGGCCTGCGGTTGTCGTAGCGGCCGCGGAAATCGGCGTGTCCGCCGGTCTGCGACAGGGCCTTGCCGCAGATGACGAGGCGCGGGCCGACATAGAGGCCCTGCTCCTGCGCCTCGACGAGGGCATAGGTCGCGCCGCCAACGTCGCGGACCGTGGTGAAGCCGCGATGCAGCATCTCGCCCATCAGCTTCACGGCCTGCAAGGCGACGAGCGCATCCGGGAGGAGCGCGTTCTGGCCGAAATTCGCGGAATTGGCGATCACATGGACGTGGCAGTCGATCAGGCCGGGCATCAAGGTCCGGCCCTTGAGATCGATGCGCCGCGCGCCGCCGTCGGCGATGGGACGGTCCGAGACCTCGCGGATCAGCCCGCCTTCGACACGCACGAAGCGGTCATGCTCGCCTTCCGGGCTGGACCCGTCGAGCAGCCTTGCATTCTCGAAGATGATCGCCTGTGTCACTGGAGTCTGCCTTGCTATGTCAGAACGGAAATGGCGCCTTCGCTTGCGCGGCTGCTCTGCGAGTGCTCGGCCAGGACCGTCTTCCAGAAGCCGAGAAGGCGCGCGTAATAGGCGGGGTCGTCGCGCAGGATGGTCTGCAGGCTCATGCCGCGCATCAGGCAGAGCGTGGCGTTGAAGGCGGCCTCGACCTCAGGCTTCTGCAGGCCGGTTCCGTCGAAGAAATCCTGCCAGGTGCCGTCGAGCGCCGCATGGAATTCGCGCGTCACCGAAACCAGCTGTTCGCGCAGGTAGGGATTGTGGCGCGCGGCCGTCACATGCTCGAGCGTGACCAGGAACAGCTTGCCGGAGAACAATTCCCACATCCGATCGACGAATTCGGAGAGGGACAGGCTTCCGGCTTTGACGAGTTCGGCGACCTCGCGGATCTCGTCGATCCAGCTCCGGAGCAGATGGCTCACGGACTGGACGATCAGATCGTCCTTGCCGGAAAAATGGTGGTTCAGCGCGCCACGGGTGACGCCTGCGCGGGTCGCAATATCTGCTGTCGTCGCAAGCGCGTAGCCGCGTTCGACCAGGAGGTCGAGCGTCGCCTCGACGAGCCGCGCCCGCGTTTCCGTCGAGCGTTCCTCCTGAGTCCGGCGCTGCTTCTCGGCTGATGGCGGCATCCGGGGACCTTAGTCGGCGTGAAACAAACAGACAAGCATGCATGTTTCTTTTTTCTGTTGTTGCGCACAATGATATCCCCAGCACACAAAGAGACCGAAACGGACGGAGCGACGGCGATGCGGATCAAGATCGGCCATGAGGAATTCGAAGTGCGCATCGACGGCAGCGATACGGCGCCTGCGCTGTTGCTCTCGAATTCGCTCAGCTCGGACATGTCGATGTGGGACGACCAGATTCCGCTCTGGTCGAAGCGCTTCCGCGTGATCCGCTACGATCAGCGGGGCCATGGCCGCAGCATCGTTTCGCCGGCTCCCTACACGATGCAGCAACTGGGGCGGGACGCGCTCGACGTGCTCGATGCACTCGGCGTCGCACGCGCACATTTTTGCGGGCTCTCGATGGGTGGCATGGTCGGCATGTGGCTGCTGACCCATGCGCCGGACCGAATCGAGCGGGCGGTCCTGGCCAATACCGCCGCCTATATGGGGCCGGCCGATCTCTGGAGCGGCCGCGTCGCGGCAGCCGAAAGTGGCGGCATGGAAGCGCTCGTCGAGGCGACGATCGCGCGCTGGTTCCCGGAATCCTTCCGCGCTGCGGCACCCGAGACCATGGCGCGGATGCGGGCCATGATTCTGGGGACGCCTGTCATCGGCTATCAAGGGTCGTGCATGGCGATCCGCGACATGGACCAGCGGGAGTCGATCAAGTCGATCCGGAATCCGGTTCTCGTGATCGTCGGATCGAAGGACCCGGCCACGACACCGGCCGATGGCGAGGCTATCCGAGTGGCGATACCCGGCGCCCGCAAGTGCCTGCTGGACGCCGCCCATATCTCGAATATCGAGCAGGCCGAGCAATTCGGCGCCGAGGTCGATGCATTTCTCGGATGATGGGAACGGAAGGTCGTCGCGTCTTGGTCGCGGACATGGGAGAACTGTGACGTGCCAGCTCGTTCGAGAGGCTCGTCACGGGATGTGCGCGATCGTATGTGAAAGCTGTCGATGACACCTGGCCGGAGCGGCCAGGATCGTTTCTGATCGCACCGCTGCAAACGGACATGGCCGACCGATGACGCTCGCCCTGATCAAGCGCCTGCTCGAGCCTGCCACAATCACCGTGATTGCCGGCGCTGCCGAACCGGATGAGCTGGCAAGGCAAATCCAGGCGGGCGCTTATCGGGGCAAGCTGGTCGTGCTCTCCGGGGAGGACGACCTGCCGTCCATGCCGCCTTCCGATCTCGTCATCGCCTCCAGCGCGGCTGCGGAACGGGCGCTGGCCGCGGCAGGGGAGCGCGGCTGCGCCGGTCTGCTGGTGCCGGACGGGGACGCCGCCGATCGCGACCGGCTGTGCGCGGCCGCCCGTGCCGCGGGGGTGAGATTGGTCGGGCCGTCGTCCCTCGGGATCGCGGCTCCCCGCCTAGGCCTCAATGCGACCGCAGTGCCTACGCATCTTTCCGCCGGCACGCTGGCGCTGGCCGCGCAGTCCAACTCGGTGGCCGCCGGCATCCTGTCCTGGGCGGGGCGTCGCGAGATCGGCCTGTCAGGAGCCGTGGTCGTAGGCGAGGGGGCGGATGTCGATATCGCCGATTGCCTCGATCATTTTGCCGCCGATCCGCACACACGCACCATTCTGCTGGCTATCGACGAGGTCACGGATGCCGCGCGTTTCCTGTCCTCGGCACGCGCTGCCGCGCGGATCAAGCCGGTGCTGGTTCTGAAGCCACCGCGCCCCGATGGCACCTCCTCGGCCTTGACCCACGCCGGGCTGATCGTGACCAGCGATGCCGCGCATGACGCAGCCTTTCATCGCGCCGGGCTGCTGCGCGTGAACGATCTCGACGAACTCTTCGCCGCCGCGGAGACGCTCGGCCGGGCCCGGTCGGCCGATGCCGGCCGGCTTGCCATCGTCAGCAACGGGGAGGGGCTCGCCGCGTTGGCCGCTGGCAGGTTGCGGCAGGCGGCAGGCTCCCAGCCGCCGCGCCGGGAGCCTGAGATCGTCCGTAGCCCGCAGGACTATTACGAAGCCGTCTCGCGCTTGCTGGCGGAGGAAACGGTCGACGCGGTGCTGGCGCTCAACGCGCCGGTCGCGCCAGCCGATCCGCTGGATTGCGCCCGGGCGGTCGTTCGTGCCCGCCGGGACGCGCGGGCCAAGCCCGTGCTCGCTGCCTGGATCGGAGCGGGAGAGAGCGCAGCGGCGATCTTCGCCGCCGCCGGGATTCCCTCTTTCGCCACGGAGCAAGAGGCGGTCGTAGGGTTCCAGCACCTCACCCGTCATGCCCGGCTGATCAAGGAGCTGATGGCGACGCCGCCATCGGTCGATGACGACGACCCGCCCGACGTCGCCGCCGCCGAGACAATCATCGAGCGGGCGCTCGGAGAAGCGCGCAACTGGCTCGAGCCGGATGAGGTGACGCGTTTGCTCGCCTTGTTCCGGATCCCGACGCTCGATCTCGTCATCGCCCCCGATGCCGAGGCGGCGGTTGCGGCAGCCAGGGCGCAGTTCGAGGCAGGACGAACTGTCGCGCTCAAGATCGTCTCCCCCGACGTTCCGCATAAATCGGATGTCGGCGGCGTCGAACTCGACCTTGGCAACGAAGGCGCGGTGCGCGCGGCCGCGGAGCAGATGGCGGAGCGCCTTCGCCGGCAGCGGCCGCAGGCACGCTTGACCGGTTTCATGGTGCAGCCGATGGCGCACCGCGCCAAGGCACGGGAGCTGATCGCCGGATTCGCCACTGATCCCTGCTTCGGTCCCGTGATCGTTTTCGGCCGGGGTGGAACCGCGGCGGAGCTCATCGCCGATACGCATGTCGCGCTGCCACCGCTCGATCTCGCTTCGGCCGAGAGCCTGATCTCGCGAACCCGCGTCTCGCGTATCCTGGCGGCCTATCGCGATGTCCCGGCGGCCGACCGGCGCGCGATCGCCATGGTGCTGGTCGCATTGGGGAAGATGGCGTCCGAGCTGCCGCAGATCCGCGAACTCGATCTCAATCCGATCCTGGCCGATGCGAACGGCGCCGTCACGGTCGATGCCCGCATCGCGCTGGAACCCGACCCCACGCGCCGCCGGCGCCCGGCGATCCGCCCCTATCCGGCTGCGTGGACGAGGCGGCTGGAGCTGGGCGAGCGGAGCTTTTCGGTCCGCCCGATCAAGCCGGAAGACGAACTCCTGATCGGCGCGATGCTGAACAGGGTGACGCCGGAGGATTTGAGGCTGCGCTTCTTCGCGCCGCTCAAATCCTTCAGCCACAGCTTCCTCGCGCGCCTGACCCAGCTCGACTACGCGCGTGAGATGGCTTTCATCGCCACAGAGGACGGCAGCGGCGACGCTGCCGGAGCGGTCCGGCTCCATGCCGACCCCGGACATGTCGAGGCCGAATACGCGATCCTGCTGCGTTCGGACCTGAAAGGCATGGGGCTTGGCCGCGCATTGATGATGCTGATGATCGACTGGGCCAGGGCCGAGGGCATCCGCCGCGTGCATAGCCAGGTGCTGGCGGAGAACGGGCCGATGCTCGCTCTCTGTCACAGCCTCGGTTTCGAGATTGCGCTCGACCCCGATGATGTTTCGGTCAAGCGGGTCACGCTGCGGCTTGATGCGCCGCGCCATTCGGAGTCGGCGGGAAAGCCCTGAGTCCGGTTGAAAGGAATGAGCGGCCGCGTTCGCGGGCGCTCAAACAGGGAAGACGGCGGGAGCGCCGCTCCCTACCAGGGTCGGCGCGGTCCCGTGTCGATGTGGATCAGCCCGTTCCAGTAGACATGGTGCCCGCCGACCTCCGGCAGGCTGCGCACCCATTCCAGGACGACGCGCGGGCGCACGCCAGGGACGCGGAAGTCCATGGCCTGGCAGCCCTTGTGATAGGAGCCGCGCCGCGCGCGCCAGGGCGGCCGCCAGGTCGAAGTCACCTTCACCGCGCCATAGCGATCCACGATCTTGCCGAGGGTCTGCTTCAGCTGGTCGGGCAGGCAGGTGATCGAGGTGCCGGGATCGGTCGAGATTCCCGGCCGCTCGGGCTTCTCGTTCGGGTCGAAGTCGGGCTCGGCGCCGGCCTTCTGGCCCGGCGTCAGCTTCGGCCATTCCACGCCTTCATCGTCGTCCAGCTCGCCGGGGGCGGGCGGAGTACTTTCGGCGGGCGGGGTTACGGAGGCGGGAGTGCTCTCAGGTGTTTCGGGCCCCGGCGCTGCAGGAGGCGTGTCCTGAGCGGCGCTGCGGGGTGACGGCGCTGTCGTGGAAGCGGCCCGCGGCACGATGATGTCCGGCAGTTTCGGCGTGCCCTCCAGATCGAGATCGAACGGCCGCTGCGGCGGCAAGGGCGCGCGGACGCGCTCGCCCTCCTGGGCCATGGCCGATGTTGTGGAAAGCAGAAGGGCAAGCGCCGGGACGACCGCGGCGCGCAGGCAGGCGGGCTTCATCGCGCCGCGGGAACCATTGCCGGATTCGGCGCGAAGGCGGGCTGAAACGGCTTAGACATCGAAGGCCTTTCGGGCGTGGCAGGCTTGCCGGCCGGGAACGATTCGGCACGGTGAACGGATTTCTGCCCGTCCCTGCAGCTGAAAATACGCGTTTCCGACGGAATTCCGCCCAGAACGGCGGAGAGGGTGTGCGGACGCAGACGAATTCTGCCCCATCCTGCGCTGCATTCAACCCGCTCGCGCGATTGTGCGGCGCGGCGGAGTCTTGCTTCATTCTAATCGAGGGTCTAAGCGACTGGGACAGCGAGCCGCCCCGCGGCCGTCTGAAGTGAGTTCGACCATGCAAGCTCTTCCGGTGTCATCGATCCTGAGCGACTACCTGCCGCTGGTGCTGTTCATCGGTGTCTCGGCGGTCATCGGCCTGGCCCTGCTGATCGCCCCCTTCGCGATCGCCTATTCGAAGCCGGATGCGGAAAAGCTCTCGGCCTACGAATGCGGCTTCAACGCCTTCGACGACGCCCGCATGAAGTTCGATGTCCGGTTCTATCTGGTCGCGATTCTCTTCATCATCTTCGATCTCGAAGTCGCATTCCTGTTCCCCTGGGCCGTCGCCTTCGGCAGCCTCGGCTGGTATGGCTTCTGGTCGATGATGATCTTCCTCGGCGTGCTGACCGTGGGGTTCGTCTACGAGTGGCGCAAGGGCGCGCTGGAGTGGGACTGACTGTCGGATCGCGGGGCGGAGTTCCGCTTCCTATCTGGCAGGCAAAGGTTCACGAGGGTTAGGTTATGGCAATCACAGCGATCGATCGCGGCGACCCGCTCGTCGCGCAGGCACCGCGGGGGCTTCTCGGCCCGGACGGGAAGCCGGTCGGCACGCGTGATCCGTTCTTCGTCGAGATCAACAACGAGCTCGCCGACAAGGGCTTCCTCGTCACCGCCACCGACGATCTGATCAACTGGGCCCGCACGGGCTCGCTGATGTGGATGACGTTCGGCCTGGCCTGCTGCGCGGTCGAGATGATGCAGCTCTCGATGCCGCGCTACGACGTCGAGCGCTTCGGCTTCGCGCCGCGCGCCTCACCGCGCCAGTCCGACGTGATGATCGTGGCGGGCACGCTGACCAACAAGATGGCCCCGGCGCTGCGCAAGGTCTACGACCAGATGCCGGAGCCGCGCTACGTCATCTCGATGGGTTCCTGCGCCAATGGCGGCGGCTACTACCACTACAGCTACTCGGTGGTGCGCGGCTGCGACCGCATCGTCCCGATCGACATCTATGTCCCGGGCTGCCCGCCGACGGCCGAGGCGCTGCTTTACGGCGTGCTGCTGCTGCAGAAGAAGATCCGCCGCACCGGCACGATCGAGCGCTGAGCGCTCCGTCGGTCGATGCTGCAGGCGATAGGGTGAGACGATGAGCGAAGCGCTCGTAAAACTCGGCGAAGAGATCAAGGCCGCGCTGCCCGGCGCGGTGACGGAGGCGGTCGTCGCCTTCGATGAGCTGACAGTTCATGCCGAGGCGGCTTCGATCGTCGAGGTGCTGCGGGTGCTCTACAGCGATCCGCGCTTCCGTTTCGTCAATTTCACCGATATCGCCGGCGCGGACTATCCGGGCCGCGAGAAGCGCTTCGACGTCGTCTATCATATGCTGGCGCCGCACCATAACCGGCGTATCCGTGTGAAGGTCCAGACCGACGAGGCGACGCCGGTTCCCTCCGTGATCGATGTCTTCCCCGCGGCGAACTGGTTCGAGCGCGAGGCCTACGACTTCTACGGCATCCTCTTCTCCGGCCATCCGGACCTGCGCCGCATCCTCACCGACTACGGCTTCGAGGGCTACCCGCTGCGCAAGGACTTCCCGCTGACCGGCTTCGTCGAGGTCCGCTACGACGACGAGCAGAAGCGCGTCGTCTACGAGCCGGTGAAGCTCAACCAGGAATTCCGCAACTTCGATTTCCTCTCGCCGTGGGAAGGCACGGACTACGTGCTGCCGGGTGACGAGAAGGCGAAGGGGGCGTGATGGCGGCTGCGGCGCAAAAACTGTCCGGCGGCTGCCTGTGCGGCGCGGTGCGGTTCAGCGCCGTGCCGACGAAGCACGAGATGGACGTCTGCCATTGCGGCATGTGCCGGCGCTGGAGCGGCGGGGTCTTCATGGCCGTGCCTTGCGGCGAGGTCACGATCGAGGACGAGAGCCAGCTCGGCAGCTATGTCTCCTCCGACTGGGGCATGCGCCAGTTCTGTCGCAATTGCGGTTCGAGCCTGTTCTGGCGGCTGCGCGAGGGCGGGGACCATGTTGCCGTGGCTTTCCAGAGCTTTGACGACACCAGCTCGTTCAAGTTCCTCGAAGAGATCTTCATCGATGAGAAGCCGGCGCTCTACGACTTCGCCGGCGAGCGCCCGCGGCTGACGGGCGCAGAAGTGATGGCGCGCTTCCAGGCGCAGCAGGAAGGCCGGCAATGACCGAGCACAACATCCGTAACTTCTCGATCAATTTCGGCCCGCAGCATCCGGCGGCGCACGGCGTGCTGCGCCTCGTGCTGGAGCTTGACGGCGAGGTGGTCGAGCGCGTCGATCCGCATATCGGCCTGCTGCACCGCGGCACCGAAAAGCTGATCGAGGCCAAGACCTATCTCCAGGCCGTGCCCTATTTCGACCGGCTCGACTATGTCGCTCCGATGAACCAGGAGCATGCCTTTGCGCTGGCGGTCGAGCGTCTCGTCGGCGTGACCGTGCCGCGCCGCGGCCAGCTCATCCGCGTGCTCTATTCCGAGATCGGCCGCATCCTCTCGCATCTGCTCAACGTCACCACGCAGGCGATGGACGTCGGCGCCCTCACGCCCCCGCTCTGGGGCTTCGAGGAACGCGAGAAGCTGATGATCTTCTACGAGCGGGCCTGCGGCGCGCGCATGCATGCGGCCTATGTCCGCCCCGGCGGCGTGCATCAGGACTTGCCGGTCTCGCTGATCCACGACATCGCCGAGTGGTGCGATCCGTTCCTCAAGGTCTGCGACGACCTCGAAGGGCTGCTCAGCGACAACCGCATCTTCAAGCAGCGCAACGTCGATATCGGCGTGGTCGACCTCGAGACCTGCTGGAAATGGGGCTTCTCGGGCGTGATGGTGCGCGGCTCCGGCGCGCCCTGGGACCTGCGCAAGTCGCAGCCCTACGAATGCTACGAGGAGATGGAATTCGACGTCCCCGTCGGCAAGAACGGTGACTGCTTCGACCGCTACCACATCCGCATGGAAGAGATGCGCCAGTCGGTGCGCATCATGAAGCAGTGCTGCGACAAGCTGCTGGCGGCCGATGGCGGCGGCCCGGTCTCCTCGCTCGACGGCAAGATGGTGCCGCCCAAGCGTGGCGAGATGAAGCGCTCGATGGAAGCGCTGATCCACCACTTCAAGCTCTACACCGAGGGCTACAAGGTGCCGGCCGGCGAGGTCTATGCCGCCGTCGAGGCGCCGAAGGGCGAGTTCGGCGTCTATCTGGTCTCGGACGGCACCAACAAGCCCTATCGCTGCAAGATCAAGGCCCCGGGCTTCGCCCATCTCCAGGCCATGGATTTCATGTGCCGCAAGCACATGCTCGCCGACGTCTCCGCGATTCTCGGTTCGCTGGACATCGTGTTTGGGGAGGTCGATCGGTGAGATTGGCCGCTGTCTTGATCGGTCTGGTCGGGTGCGCGATCGCCGCTTGCGGCGCGTCGGCGCAGGGCCGTCCGACCTATCAGCAGCTCGAGAAGGCCGGGTTTCGCTATGTTGCCAAGGATCAGCCAGGCTATGTGAGCTGGTGCTCTTGGATTTATGTCCGCCGTTGTACGGATCCGGTCTTCAGCTGCAGTTGCGGCGGCCAGGATCCGAATTATGGGCGTTGTGCGCCGGCTCTGCCGCGCGCTGCCGCCCACTATCGAAGCTATTGCCAGGGTTGAGAAAGCCGAATGTCCGTCCGTCGTCTCGCACCTGATCCTGTCCAACCGGCCTCCTTCGCCTTCACCCCGGCGAACGAGAACTGGATCGACCAGCAGATCGCCAAGTACCCGGCGGGCCGCCAGGCCTCGGCCGTCATCCCGCTGCTGTGGAAGGCGCAGGAGCAGGAGGGCTGGGTCTCGCGCGCCGTGATCGAGACCGTCGCCCGGCGCCTCGGCATGGCGCCGATGCGCGTGCTGGAGGTCGCGACCTTCTACACCATGTTCAACCTGCAGCCGGTGGGCGAGTATTTCGTCCAGCTCTGCGGCACGACGCCCTGCGCGCTGCGCGGCGCGGAAGCGCTGAAGAAGGTCTGCGAGGACGTCATCGGCCCGCAATCGACCGTCACCGCCGACGGGAAGTTGTCGTGGCTGGAAGTCGAGTGTCTCGGCGCCTGCTGCAATGCGCCGATGGCGCAGATCAACGTCGATTACTACGAGGATCTGACGCCGGCCAATTTCCGCCAGCTTCTCGACGACCTGCGCAACGGCCGGCCGACCCAGCCCGGCCCGCAGAACGGCCGCACCGGCTCCGAGCCCGAAGGCGGTCCGCAGACCCTGACCGACAAGGCCCTCTATGACGGCTCGATGATCGGCGCCGGCGACTGGCAGAAGCGCATCGCCGAGCAGCGCAAGGCCACGGCCGAAGCCGCAGCCGCCAAGGCTGCAGCCGAGGCGGAAGCGAAGAAGACTGCCGAAGCCGACGCCAAGAAGGCCGAAGCCACGCCGGCCGCCGTCGCCAGCAAGCCTGCAAGCGAGACCGCCGCCGCTGGCCGCCCAAAGCCTTCGGAGCCCGCCCAGCCGAGCAGCGCCGCCCAGGACACGCCGTCCGCCGACGGCAAGCCGAAGACGACCCGCTCGCGTGCCAAGACCGCCAAGAGCGGCGACAAGCCGGCGGAGTGAGGATCAGATCATGCTCGCAGATCGCGACCGCATCTTCACCAATCTCTACGGCCTGCATGACCGTACCCTGAAGGGTGCGATCCAGCGCGGCGCCTGGGATGGCACCAAATTCCTGCTGGAGCAGGGCCGGGACTGGATCATCGACGAGATGAAGAAGTCCGGCCTGCGCGGGCGCGGCGGTGCCGGCTTCCCGACCGGGCTGAAATGGTCGTTCATGCCGAAGCAGAGCGACGGGCGCCCGCATTACCTCGTCGTCAACGCCGACGAGTCGGAGCCCGGCACCTGCAAGGACCGCGAGATCATGCGCAACGACCCGCATACGCTGGTCGAGGGCTGCCTGATCGCCTCCTTCGCCATGGGCGCGCATGCGGCCTATATCTACATCCGCGGCGAATATGTCCGTGAGCGCGAAGCGCTGCAGCGCGCTGTCGACGAGGCCTATGAGGCCAAGCTCATCGGCAAGGACAACGTCCACGGCTATCCCTTTGATCTCTATGTTCATCACGGCGCCGGCGCCTATATCTGCGGCGAAGAGACGGCGCTGCTGGAGAGCCTCGAAGGCAAGAAGGGCATGCCGCGGCTGAAGCCGCCTTTCCCCGCCAATATGGGCCTCTACGGCTGCCCGACCACGGTGAACAACGTCGAGTCGATCGCGGTCGCTCCGACCATCCTGCGCCGCGGCGCGAGCTGGTTCTCCTCGATCGGCACCCCGAACAATGTCGGGACCAAGCTCTTCTGCGTCTCGGGCCATGTGAACAAGCCCTGCAACGTCGAAGAGGCGATGGGCATCCCCTTCCGCGAGCTGATCGACAAGCATTGCGGTGGCATTCGCGGCGGCTGGGACAATCTGAAGGCGGTCATCCCCGGCGGTTCCTCGGTGCGCATGGTGCCGGCCGAGCAGATCATCGACACGCCGATGGATTTCGACTCGCTCTCGAAGCTGCGCTCCGGCCTCGGCACGGCGGCGGTGATCGTGATGGACAAGTCGACCGACATCGTCCGCGCCATTGCCCGCATCAGCCATTTCTACAAGCATGAGAGCTGCGGCCAGTGCACGCCCTGCCGCGAAGGCACGGGGTGGATGTGGCGCGTCATGGAGCGCATGGCCGAAGGCCGCGCCCAGAAGCGCGAGATCGACATGCTGCTCGACGTCACCAAGCAGATCGAGGGCCACACCATCTGCGCGCTCGGCGACGCCGCGGCCTGGCCGATCCAGGGCCTGATCGCGCATTTCCGGCACGAGATCGAGCAGCGCATCGACGACTATGCCGCCAACCCGCACAGCGAGCCTGTGCGTCTGATGGCGGCGGAGTGAGACCATGACGAAACTCCTCATCGACGGCATCGAGGTCGACGTACCCGCCGAATACACGGTCCTCCAGGCCTGCGAGGCGGCGGGCGTCGAGGTGCCGCGCTTCTGCTTCCACGAGCGGCTCTCGATCGCCGGCAACTGCCGCATGTGCCTCGTCGAGGTGAAGGGTGGCCCGCCGAAGCCGCAGGCCTCCTGCGCCATCGGCGTGCGCGACCTGCGCCCTGGCCCGAACGGCGAGCCGCCGGTCGTCTCGACCAAGTCGCCGATGGTCAAGAAGGCGCGCGAAGGGGTGATGGAGTTCCTGCTCATCAACCACCCGCTCGACTGCCCGATCTGCGACCAGGGTGGCGAATGCGACCTGCAGGACCAGGCGATGGCCTATGGCGCGGACACGTCGCGCTATGCCGAGAACAAGCGCGCCGTCGAGGACAAGTATATCGGCCCGCTGGTCAAGACGACGATGACGCGCTGCATCCAGTGCACGCGCTGCGTCCGCTTCACCACCGAGGTCGCCGGTGCCTCCGACCTCGGCGCCATCGGCCGCGGCGAGGACATGGAGATCACGACCTATCTCGAGCACGCGATGAGCTCGGAGCTGCAGAGCAATATCGTCGATCTCTGCCCCGTCGGCGCGTTGACCTCGAAGCCCTACCAGAACAAGGCCCGCCCCTGGGAGCTCTCCAAGACCGAGAGCATCGACGTGATGGATGCGGTCGGCTCCGCGATCCGCGTCGACTCGCGCGGCAAGGAAGTCATGCGCATCCTGCCCCGCCTCAACGAGGCGGTGAACGAGGAGTGGATTTCCGACAAGACCCGGCACGTCGCCGACGGCCTCAAGACCCAGCGCCTCGACCGGCCTTATATCCGCGAGAACGGCCGGCTGCGCCCGGCGAGCTGGAACGAGGCCTTCGCCGCCATCGCCGCCAAGGTGAAGGCTGCCGCGCCTGAGAAGATCGGCGCCATCGCTGGCGATCTGGCCGCGGTCGAGGAGATGTTCGCGCTGAAGGCGCTGATCGCCTCGCTCGGATCAGCCAATCTCGACGCGCGCCAGGACGGCACGAAGCTGCATCCGAAGTTCGGCCGCGCCTCCTACCTCCTCAACGCCGGCATCGCCGGCATCGAGGACGCGACCTCGCTGCTGATCATCGGCTCGAACCCGCGCCGCGAGGCCCCGATCCTGAATGCCCGCATCCGCAAGCGCTGGCTGCGCGGTGACTTCAAGATCGGCGTCATCGGCGAGAAGGCCGACCTGACCTATTCCTACGACTATCTCGGCGCCGGCCCGGAGACGCTGGCCGATATCGTCAAGTCCGCCGCATCCGCCGGCGGCAAGCCGATGGTGCTGATCGGGCAGGGGGCTCTTGCCCGCGCCGACGGCGAGGCCGTGCTCTCGCTCGCCGCCAAGGCGGCGCAGTCGCTGGGCGCGATTGCCGAAGGCTGGAACGGCTTCGGCGTGATCCACACCGCCGCCGCCCGCGCCGGTGCGCTCGATCTCGGCTTCGTGCCGCAAGAAAACGCTCATGGATCGGGCGGTCTGGATGCCGCCGCCATGGTCCAGCCGGGTGCGCTCGACGTGCTCTTCCTGCTCGGTGCCGACGAGATCGAGGTGCCGGAAGGCGCTTTCGTCGTCTACCAGGGCACGCATGGCGACAAGGGCGCTCATCGCGCCGACGTCATCCTGCCGGGTGCGGCCTATACCGAGAAGTCCGGCACCTATGTGAACACCGAAGGCCGCGTGCAGATGGCGGATCGCGCTACCTTCCCGCCGGGCGATGCCCGCGAGGACTGGGCGATCCTGCGTGCGCTTTCGGGCCATCTCGGCAAGACGCTGCCCTTCGACTCCCTGTCCGGCCTGCGCAAGGCGCTCTACGGGGCGCACCCGCATTTCGCGGCGCTCGACGGTCTGCCCGTCAACGACGCAGCGGAGATCGGCAAGCTCGCCGGCCTTGGCGGCAAGACCGACAAGGCGGGCTTCGCCCCGGCCGTCAGTGACTTCTACCAGACCAACCCGATCGCGCGTGCCTCTGCCGTGATGGCGGAATGCTCGGCGCTGGCCTCGGGCCGGCACCAGCAGGCGGCGGAGTAACCGGCCATGAACTGGGACCTCGTCCTCGATATCGCGATCATCCTCGGCAAGAGCCTGCTGCTGCTGGTCTGCCTGCTGGTCTTCATCGCCTATATACTGCTCGCCGACCGCAAGGTCTGGGCGGCGGTGCAGCTGCGCCGTGGCCCGAACGTCGTCGGTCCCTGGGGGCTGTTCCAGAGCTTCGCGGACCTGATCAAGTTCGCGCTCAAGGAGCCGATCATCCCGGCCGGCGCCAACAAGGGCATCTTCCTGCTCGCGCCCTTCATCTCCTGCCTGCTGGCGCTCGGCGCCTGGGCGGTGATCCCGGTGGCGGAAGGCTGGGCGATCGCCGACATCAATGTCGGCGTGCTCTACATCCTCGCGATCTCCTCGCTCGGCGTCTACGGCATCATCATGGCCGGCTGGGCCTCGAACTCGAAGTACCCGTTCATGAGCGCGCTGCGCTCGGCGGCGCAGATGGTGTCCTACGAGGTCTCGATCGGCTTCGTCATCATCACCGTGCTGCTCTGCGTCGGTTCGCTCAACCTCTCGGCTATCGTCGAAGCCCAGCAGAACCGTGGCCTGGCCCATGCGCTCGGCGTGCCCTGGCTCAGCATCCTGAACTGGTACTTCCTGCCGCTCTTCCCGATGTTCGTGGTCTTCTTCATCTCGGCGCTGGCCGAGACGAACCGGCCGCCCTTCGACCTGGCCGAGGCGGAATCTGAGCTCGTGGCGGGCTTCATGGTCGAGTATTCCTCGACGCCGTACCTGCTGTTCATGCTCGGCGAATACGTGGCGATCATGACCATGTGCTCGCTGACGACGATCCTGTTCCTCGGCGGCTGGGCCCCGCCGGTCGCGCTGCCGCCCTTCACCTGGCTGCCCGGCGTGTTCTGGTTCGCGCTCAAGGTCTGCCTCGTGTTCTTCATGTTCGCGCTGGTGAAGGCCTTCGTGCCGCGCTACCGCTACGACCAGTTGATGCGTCTGGGCTGGAAGGTCTTCCTGCCGCTCTCGATCGCCAGCGTGGTGATCGTGGCGCTGGTGCTGCAGTTGACGGGCTGGGGTCCGGTCGGCGGGTGAGTTTGGCTGCGATCTCCGGAATTGCATTCGGTATGATCGCAGCACTGGTTCTGTACGGCTCGGCGTGCTGGTGGGCGCGGCGAAGCCGAATCTTCGATGCGCTTGACGTGGCGCTCGGAGGGGCGGTGGCCGCCGCGGTTGTCGGTGGCTTCGGCGGATACAAGGCTGTTCAGTGGCTTGGGCTGCTGGCGGCATGAACATGGCGGGTTTCCTCGGCGCCCTGATCGGCTTCGGGCTGGGCCTGCTGGAATACCGGCTGATCTCGGCCGTGGTGATCGGGGCGCTGAGGCGCACGGATCACTCGACGACAGAGGCCGAAAAGATGGATTATGAGCGCCGCATCCGCATCCTGCGGCGGGCGCTGATGGCAATGACGATCGGCTTCATGCCGATCCTGGGTTTCGTGATCGGCCGGACGCTGTTCGGCTGAGGATGGAAGGACGAAGGCGATGTCACTCGCGCAAGCCGCAAGGGGCCTGCTGCTGAAGGAGTTCGTCGGGGCGATCGGCCTGTCGATGCGCTACTTCTTCAAGCCGAAGGCGACGTTGAACTACCCGTTCGAGAAGGGCCAGCTCTCGCCGCGCTTCCGCGGCGAGCACGCGCTGCGCCGCTATCCGAACGGCGAGGAGCGCTGCATCGCCTGCAAGCTCTGCGAGGCGATCTGCCCGGCGCAGGCCATCACCATCGAGGCCGGTCCGCGCCGCAACGACGGCACGCGCCGCACCACCCGTTACGACATCGACATGACGAAGTGCATCTATTGCGGCTTCTGCCAGGAAGCCTGCCCGGTCGATGCCATCGTCGAGGGGCCGAATTTCGAGTTCGCGACCGAAACGCGCGAGGAGCTGTTCTACGACAAGGACAAGCTGCTCGCGAACGGCGCGCGCTGGGAACGCGAGATCGCGCGCAATATTGCGATGGATGCGCCGTATCGATGATGAACTGGCCGTCATGCTCGGGCTTGCCCCGAGCATCTCTTGCAGGAGATTCTCGGGTCAGAGCTTCGCTTCGCCCGAGATTGACGCCCTTGGAATGAGACCAGACCCGCCGCCCGGTTGTCGCGTCCGGCGGGCCTGATTATAGACGCTCCAAATTGCACCGGGATCCCGAGTCCCGGAGCACGAACCAAACGAGGACCGCGCCGAAAAGGGGCGGGAAGGGCTGGCCGAGATGAATGCCGCAGCGGCTTTCTTCTATCTTTTCGCAGGGGTGACCGTGGCATCCGCCTTCATGGTGGTGACCTCACGCAATCCCGTGCATTCGGTGCTGTTCCTGATCCTGGCCTTCGTCAATGCGGCCGGGCTGTTCATGCTGCTGGGTGCCGAGTTCCTCGCGATGCTGCTGGTCGTCGTCTATGTCGGCGCGGTCGCGGTGCTCTTCCTCTTCGTGGTGATGATGCTCGACGTCGATTTCGCCGAGTTCCGCCAGGGCTTCCTGAATTATCTGCCAGTCGGTGCGCTGATCGGCTTCATCTTCGCCGTCGAGCTGCTGCTGGTCGTCGGCGCCTGGGTCATCGACCCGCAGATCGTCAAGGCGCCGGTCGCCGCGATCCCTGCCGGCGTCACCAACACCGAGGCGCTCGGCCGCGTGCTCTACACCCAGTACGTCTACTACTTCCAGGCGGCGGGGCTCGTGCTGCTGGTCGCCATGATCGGTGCGATCGTGCTGACGCTGCGCGAGCGTCACGGCATCAAGCGCCAGCACGTCCCGACCCAGAACGCCCGGACCAAGGACGCGGCCATGGAGGTCAAGCAGGTGCCCTCGCGCGCCGGCGTTCCCGAGGAGATGGCGTGATGACGATCGGACTGGGCCACTATCTCGCCGTCAGCGCCATCCTGTTCACGCTCGGCGTGCTCGGCATCTTCATCAACCGCAAGAACGTCATCGTCATCCTGATGTCGGTCGAGCTCATCCTGCTCTCGGTCAATCTGAACTTCGTCGCCTTCTCGAGCTTCCTGAACGACATCGTCGGACAGGTCTTCGCGCTGCTCGTGCTCACGGTGGCGGCGGCTGAGGCCGCGATCGGCCTCGCCATTCTCGTCGTCTACTTCCGCAACCGCGGCACGATCGCGGTGGAAGACATCAACATGATGAAAGGCTGAGCGCTGTCCGGCGCCTGGACCTCACGGCCATGTATCACCTGATCGTCTTCCTCCCCCTGATCGGCTTCCTGATCGCCGGCCTCTTCGGCCGGCTGATCGGCGCGCGCGGCTCCGAGATCGTCACGACCTCGCTGCTCATCGTCTCGGCAATCCTGTCCTGGGTCGCCTTCGTCCAGGTCGGCTTCGGTTCCGCCACGACGCGGATCCAGGTCGCGAGCTGGATCTCCTCCGGCAGCCTCCAGGTCGACTGGGCCTTCCGCGTGGACACGCTGACCGTGGTGATGCTGGTCGTCGTCAACACGGTGTCCTCGCTCGTGCACCTGTATTCGATCGGCTACATGCACGAGGATCCGCACCGTCCGCGCTTCTTCGCCTATCTCTCGCTGTTCACCTTCGCGATGCTGATGCTGGTGACGGCGGATAATCTCGTCCAGATGTTCTTCGGCTGGGAGGGCGTCGGTCTCGCCTCCTATCTGCTGATCGGCTTCTGGTACCAGAAGCCTTCGGCCAATGCCGCGGCGATGAAGGCCTTCATCGTCAACCGCGTCGGCGACTTCGGCTTCTCGCTCGGCATGTTCCTGGTCTTCGTGCTGTTCGGCTCGGTCGCCTTCGACGCGATCTTCCCGCGCGCCGGCGAGTTCGTGAACCAGGGCTTCCGCTTCCTCGGCTATGACTGGAACGCGCTGACCCTGACCTGCCTGCTGCTGTTCGTCGGCGCGATGGGCAAGTCGGCCCAGTTCCTGCTCCACACCTGGCTGCCTGACGCGATGGAAGGCCCGACCCCGGTCTCGGCCCTCATCCATGCCGCGACCATGGTTACTGCCGGTGTCTTCATGGTGGCGCGCCTGTCGCCGCTCTTCGAGTATGCTCCCGTCGCGCTCACCGTCGTCGTCGTCATCGGCGCCACCACGGCCTTCTTCGCCGCGACGGTCGGCCTCGTGCAGAACGACATCAAGCGCGTCATCGCGTATTCGACCTGCTCGCAGCTTGGCTACATGTTCGTCGCGCTCGGCGTCGGCAATTACGGCGCCGGAATCTTCCACCTCTTCACCCACGCCTTCTTCAAGGCCTTGCTCTTCTTGGGCGCCGGCTCGGTCATCCACGCGATGCACCACGAGCAGGACATGCGCCGCATGGGCGGCCTGCGTAAGCACATCCCGCTGACCGCGGCGGCGATGACGATCGGCACCCTGGCGCTGACCGGCGTCGGTATCCCCGGGACGGTTTTCGGCTTCGCCGGCTTCTTCTCGAAGGATGCGATCATCGAGAGCGCCTATGCCTCGGTCGAGCATGGTGGCTTCGCCAGCTCCTATGCCTTCATCCTGCTGGTCGTCGCCGCCTGCATGACGTCCTTCTATTCCTGGCGGCTCTACTTCATGACCTTCGAGGGCGCGCCGCGCTGGGGCCACGGCCATGACTCGCATGGTCACGACGACCATGCCCATGCCGCGCACGGTCACGATGAGCACGCGCATGACGATCACGGCCACGGCCATGATCACACGCCGCATGAGAGCCCCTGGGTGATGCTGCTGCCGCTCGCCCTGCTTTCGGTCGGCGCGATCTTCGCGGGCGTCGCCTTCAAGGAGTACTTCGTCGGTCACGACTTCGAGCATTTCTGGAAGTCGGCGCTGTTCATGGGCAAGGACAACCACATCCTGCACACCATGCACGAGGTGCCCAAGTGGGTCGTGGCATCACCGTTCGTGGCGATGCTGACCGGCTTCGTGCTCGCCTACTGGATGTATGTCCGCCGCCCGGACATTCCGGGCAAGCTCGCCGCTGCGAACCCGGCGCTGTACCAGTTCCTGCTCAACAAGTGGTACTTCGACGAGCTCTACGACTTCCTGTTCGTGCGCCCGGCGAAATGGCTCGGCCGCTTCCTCTGGAAGAAGGGCGATGGCCTGGTCATCGACGGCCTCGGACCGGACGGCATCTCGGCCCGCGTGGTCGATGTGACCAACCGGGTGGTCCGGCTGCAGACCGGCTATCTCTATCACTATGCCTTCGCGATGCTGATCGGCGTCGCTGGGCTGGTGACCTGGTATCTTGTGACCCGCGGGTGAGATGATGTCCTTCGGTTTCGGTATCCTCACCGGTCTTCTGGTCCTGCCGCTGGTCGGCGCTGCCTTCATCCTGGCGCAGCGTGGCGATCAGGCCTCGGTCGACTCCAACGCTCGCTGGGCGGCGCTGATCACGACGGTGCTGACCTTCGTGCTCGCCTGCGTCGCCTGGAGCCGCTTCGACACGGCCAACCCCGGCTTCCAGATGGTCGAGACCCATGGCTGGGTCTCTGATGCCATCAAGTTCAAGCTCGGCGTCGACGGCTTTTCCTTCCCCTTCATCGTGCTGACGGCGTTCCTGATGCCGTTCTGCATCCTCGCCTCCTGGACCTCGGTTGAGAAGCGGGTGGCAGAGTACATGGTCGCCTTCCTGATCCTGGAGACGCTGATGATCGGCGTCTTCGCGGCGCTCGACCTCGTGCTGTTCTACCTGTTCTTCGAAGCCGGCCTGATCCCGATGTTCCTGATCATCGGCATCTGGGGTGGCAAGCGGCGCGTCTACGCCTCCTACAAGTTCTTCCTCTACACCCTGCTCGGCTCGGTGCTGATGCTGCTGGCGGTGATGGCGATGTACTGGAACGCCGGTACGACCGACATTCCGGCGCTGCTCGCCCACAAGTTCCCGGCCGGCATGCAGACATGGCTGTGGCTCGCCTTCTTCGCCTCCTTCGCGGTGAAGATGCCGATGTGGCCGGTCCATACCTGGCTGCCCGACGCGCACGTCGAGGCGCCGACGGCCGGTTCCGTCATCCTGGCGGCGATCCTGCTGAAGATGGGCGGCTACGGCTTCATCCGCTTCTCGATCCCGATGTTCCCGGAGGCGTCGCATTATTTCGCGCCGCTGGTCTTCGCGCTCTCCGTCATCGCCATCGTCTACACCTCGCTGGTGGCGCTGATGCAGGAGGATATCAAGAAGCTGATCGCCTACTCCTCGGTGGCGCATATGGGCTTCGTCACCATGGGCCTCTTCACCCTGACGCCGCAGGGCATCCAGGGCGCGATGTTCCAGATGATGAGCCACGGCCTCGTCTCGGGCGCGCTCTTCCTCTGCGTCGGCGTGATCTACGACCGCATGCACACCCGCGAGATCGCCGCCTATGGCGGGCTGGTGAACCGCATGCCGCTCTATGCGGTGGTGTTCATGGTCTTCACCATGGCCAATGTCGGCCTGCCGGGCACCGCCGGTTTCGTCGGCGAGTTCCTGACGCTGGTCGGCGCCTTCCGCGCCAATCCCTGGGTTGCCTTCTTCGCGACCTCCGGCGTCATTCTCTCGGCCGCCTATGCGCTCTGGCTCTACCGCCGGGTCGTCTTCGGCGAGCTCGTCAAGCCGGAGCTCAAGGACATCAAGGACCTGAACGGCCGCGAGATCGCGATACTGGTCCCGCTCGTCCTGCTGACGATCTGGTACGGCGTGCAGCCGCACACGATCCTCGACGCCTTCGCGGCGCCGACCGAAGCGCTCATCAAGAACTATCAGGCTGCGCTCACTGTCGCGAAGACGGCAGTGGCGGCCGTGCAGTAAGGTCTCGTCATGGCTCTGCCCGCTCTCGGCCCGGCCCTGCCGGAAATCATCCTCGCCGTCGGCGCCATCGCGATGGTGCTGATCGGCGCGATCCAGGGTGAGCGCGCGACGCGCCTGCTCGAAGGCCTCGCGCTCGTACTGCTTGCGGTCGCGTTGGTGCTGGTCGTCTCGGCCGGCGGCAAGCTCCTGACCTTCAACAACGGCTTCATCGCCGACGGCTTCTCCCGCTTCATGAAGGTGCTGACGCTGATCGGCGCCGGCGCCACGATCCTTCTCTCCGCCGACACTCTGCGGCGCGAGGGGGCGATGCGCTTCGAATTCCCCATTCTCGTCGTGCTCGCGACCATCGGCATGATGATGATGATCTCGGCCAACGATCTCATCAGCCTCTATGTCGGACTCGAGCTGCAATCGCTGGCGCTCTATGTCGTCGCCGCTTTCGACCGCGACAATGCGAAGTCGACCGAGGCGGGCCTGAAGTACTTCGTGCTGGGCGCGCTCTCCTCCGGCATGCTGCTGTATGGCGCCTCGCTGGTCTACGGCTTCACCGGCACCGTCACCTTCTCCGGCATCGCTGCGGCGACGCAGGGCGGGCATGCCGGCATCGGCCTGATCTTCGGCATCGTCTTCATCGCCGCCGGCGTCGCATTCAAGATCTCGGCCGTGCCGTTCCATATGTGGACGCCGGACGTCTATGAGGGCGCTCCGACCCCGGTCGCCGCCTTCTTCGCCTCGGCCCCCAAGATGGCCGCCATGGCGATGGTGGTCCGCATCTTCGTCGGCGCCTTCCCGGGCGCGATCCAGGACTGGCGCCAGATCATCGTCTTCATCTCGATCGCCTCGATGGCGCTCGGCGCCTTCGCCGCGATCGGCCAGCGCAATATCAAGCGCCTGCTCGCCTATTCCTCGATCGCGAACATGGGTTACGCGCTGGTCGGCCTCGCCGCCGGCACCCCCGGCGGCGTGCAGGGCGTGATGACGTATATGGCGATCTATCTCGCCACGACGCTCGCCGCCTTCGCCTGCGTGCTGATGATGCGCCGTGACGGCAAACTGGTTGAGGACATCTCGGAGCTTGCCGGCCTGTCCCGTACCAATCGCTGGATGGCGTTCGCGATGTCGATGATGATGTTCTCGCTCGCCGGCATCCCGCCGCTCGCCGGCTTCTGGGCGAAGTGGTACGTCTTCCTCGCCGCGATCGAGGCCAAGCTCTACGTGCTCGCCGTCGTCGGCGTGATCACCAGCGTCGTCGGTGCCTACTATTATCTGCGCCTCGTCAAGGTGATGTACTTCGACGATCCGAAGCCGGCCTTCGAGACTGCGGATTACGGTGTGCGCACCGTGCTGCTGTTCTCGACCATCTTCGTGCTGGTGCTTTCGCTCCTGCCGGCGCCGCTCTTCAATGCGGCAGAGGCAGCGGCGAAGTCGCTCTTCTGAGCCGAGGGCGCGTGCTCGGTGAGGCCGCCCGCGCCGCGGGCTACCGGCTGATCATTCGGGACGAGGTCGGCTCCACCATGGAGGAGGCTCGTCGCGCGCTCGATCAGGGCGAGCCGGGCAAGCTCTGGATCGTCGCCCGCAGCCAGAATGCGGGCAGAGGGCGGCACGGCCGGCAATGGGGTTCGCCCCCCGGCAATCTCTATGCGAGCCTGCTGCTGACCGACCCTTGCGAGCCGGCCCTGGCGCCGCAGCTCGGCTTCGTGGTGGGGCTCGCCCTGCACGATGCCGCCGCGAAACTGCTCGGCCCGGCCGCGTCGGGACTCAAGCTGAAATGGCCGAACGACCTGTTGCTCGACCGCGCCAAGACCTCGGGCCTGCTGCTCGAAGGCGAGAGCCGGGCCGGGCGGCTCAACGTCATCGTCGGCTGCGGGGTCAACATCGCGTCCTGCCCCTCCGACACGCCCTATCCCGCGACCTTCCTCAAGGCGGCGGTGCCGCAGGCCAATGTCGAGACGATGCTGACGGGGCTGAGCGATGCCTTCGCCCAGCGCTTCGCCATCTGGTCCCAGCCCGGTGGCTTCGGGCCGATCCGTGCCGCCTGGCTCGAGCGCGCCGCCTTTCTCGGCGAGACCATCACCATCCGCCTGCCTGACGGTCCGCTGGCGGGGCGATTTGTCGGTCTCGACCCGACAGGGCGTCTTGAACTCGAAATGGAAGCCGGCCGGCGGGTCATCGATGCGGGCGATCTCTTCTTCGGAGCGGCCTGAGATGCGTGGGCGGCCATGCTGGCCTGCCGCGTCGCGACCATGCTAGAGGAATTCGTCGGTTCCACGCGGTCATCCCGGGCGGCCGAAAGGACGACCCGGGATCCATGCCGGAACGCGAGCCGGAATCGCGCCGGCATGGATCCCGGATCTCCGCTTCGCTTCGTCCGGGATGCACCGCGTATCCCGAAAGACCTCCCGGAAGTCGGCATCGGCGCGCAATGATGCGCTGTTGGCGACTGCCATGCCTTCAGGATTGCCAGTGACCCGTTCCAGCGACCAGCTCGTTTTCGTTCCCCTCGGCGGCCTCGGCGAGATCGGCATGAACGCCGCTCTCTACGGCTTCGGGCCCGAGGGGAGACGCAAATGGATTCTGGTCGATTGCGGCCTGTCCTTCGCAGGCCCGGAAGCGCCGGGCGTCGATATCGTGCTGCCCGATCTGCGCTACATCATCGAGGAGCGGGCGAACCTCCTCGGCATCGTCATCACCCATGCCCATGAGGACCATATCGGCGCGCTCGCCGCGCTCTGGCCCAGCCTCCGCGCGCCGGTCTATTGCACGCGCTTTGCCGCCGGCCTTCTCGCGACGCGCCGGCTTTCGGAGCCGGGCGCGCCGAATGTCGAGATCAACGTCGTGCCGCAGGGTGGGCGCATCACGCTTGGACCGTTCGACATCGAATATGTCCCCGTGGCCCACTCGATTCCCGAGTCGAACGCGCTCGCCATCCGCACCCCGGCCGGCCTCGTCGTCCATACCGGCGATTGGAAGATCGACCCGACGCCGCGCGTCGGCCTGCCAACCGATGAGAAGCGCCTGCGCGAGCTCGGCGAGGAGGGCGTGCTGGCCATCGTCTGCGACTCGACCAATGTGATGCGCGACGGCATCAGCCCGAGCGAGGCCGACGTTGCTGCCAAGCTCAAGGAACTGGTGGCGTCGGCGCCCGGTCGCGTCGCAGTCACCACCTTCGCTTCCAACGTCGCCCGGCTGCGCGCCGTCGCCGAAGCCGCAATGGCTGCCGAGCGCGAGGTCGTGGTCGTCGGCCGTGCCATGGACCGCGTCATCGACGTCGCGCGCGAATGCGGCTATCTCGATGGTATCCCCGCCTTCCGGCCGGTCGATGCCTATGGCTATCTGCCGCGCGACAAGGTCGTGGCGCTGCTGACCGGCAGCCAAGGCGAGCCGCGCGCCGCGCTCTCGCGCATCGCCGCGGACGACCATCCCGAGATCGCGCTCTCGCCGGGCGACCGCGTGATCTTCTCGTCGCGCACCATCCCCGGAAACGAAAAGTCGGTCGGCAACATCCTCAATGCGCTGGCCCGCGACAACATCGAGATCATCACGGACCGCACCCATCTCGTGCATGTCTCCGGCCATCCCCGCCGCGAGGAGATGGCCAGGCTCTATGGCTGGCTGAAGCCGCAGATCGCGATTCCCGCCCATGGCGAGGACCTGCATCTCGCCGAGCATGAGAGCTTCGCCCGCAGCCTCGGCGTGAAGCATGTGCTGCGCGCCGGCAATGGCGACGTCGTGGCGATCTCGGGCGAGGGCGCCCGAAAGGTCGATGAAGCCCCGCACGGCCGTCTCTATCAGGACGGCTCGCTGCTGGTGAACGCGCTGGAGAAGACGCTGCAGGAGCGCCGGCGGCTCTCCTTCGCGGGCATCGTCTCGATTGCGGTTGCGGTCGACGAGAAGGGCAGTATTGCGGGCGAGCCGGAGATCGCCGTGCTCGGCCTGCCGCCGCGCACCCGCGACGGCACCGATTTCGACGAATATGTCGCCGACACCGTCGGCGAGCTGCTCGACGGTATCCCCAAGGCCCGCCGCCGCGACCCGGAAGCCCTTCGCAACGCGCTGGAGCGCGGGGTGCGCAGTGCCGTGAACGAGGAGTGGGGCAAGAAGCCGCTGGTGCATGCGCTGGTGGTCGAGGTGTAGAACGGGCGCAGCGCCGCCGGGCTGGAGAAGACGAAGATGATCGGACGCCTCAACCATGTCGCCATCGCGGTGAAGGACCTCGCGGCCGCGACGGCGCTCTATCGTGACACGCTGGGTGCGCGGGTGTCGCAGCCGCAGCCTGAGCCGGAGCACGGCGTCACCGTGGTCTTCGTCGAATTGCCGAACACCAAGATCGAGTTGCTGGAGCCGCTCGGCGCCGACTCCCCGATCGCGAAGTTCCTCGAGCGCAATGCCGACGGCGGCATCCACCACATCTGCTACGAGGTTGACGACATCCTCGCTGCGCGCGACCGGCTGAAGGCGCAGGGCGCGCGCGTTCTCGGCTCGGGTGAGCCGCGCATCGGCGCCCATGGCAAGCCCGTGCTCTTCCTGCATCCCAAGGATTTCCTCGGCACGCTGGTCGAACTGGAACAGGCCTGAACGTCATGTCCGAGATCGCTTTCGTCGGGGAGCCCGAGCCGGGCTCGCCACGTCCCTTCAGCGCGGCGACCGCTGCCGGCGGCATGATCTTCGTATCCGGCCATTCGGCGCCGCACGACCCGGCGCGCGGCATTCATCGCGGTGATACGCCGGCGGACGAGGTCCGCAACGCGCTCGGCCGCATCGCCGAAATTCTGGCGGAGACCGGCAGCGGGCTCGACCGCGTCGTGCAGATGACCATGCTGATCACCGATCCCGCCGACTATGCCGCCTGCAACGCCGAATATGTGAAGCATTTCCCGAACGGCCTGCCGGCACGCCACACCGCGCGCTTCGGCGTGCCGACCGAGGCCCGGGTGGCATTTTCCTGCATCGCTCTGGCCGGGAGGGGCGCATGAACGTCGTCGGCGGCCTCGCGCTCTACTTCGTGATCTGGTGGATCACGCTCTTCGCCGTTTTGCCTTTCGGCATCCGCAGCCAGCACGAGACAGGGGATGTCGTCGAAGGTACGGAGCCCGGCGCGCCGATCCTGCCGGGGCTGCTCAAGAAGGCCGCGGTCACCTCGGTCATCGCCGCGGTGATCTTCGCCGGTGTCTGGTATGTCTGGGTGACCTACGACATCTGAGCGCGGCGCCCCAGGTTGCGGGGCGTTTCCACCTGCAGTCGATCTGGGAAGGTTCGTCCGGCAGCTCGCCGGAGAGCCGGCAAAGAAAAAGGCAAGGCCACTGCCTTGCCTTGGGTAGTCTTTTTTACCGCAGCATCGGCGCGCGTCTAGTTGCGTGCGACTCGGATACTAGGCGGGCGTTTGTCCTCCCGAGACCTGGTCCGCAGCGCCCTGTCTAGCAAAGCGCTCCCAGCGGGAGATGGTCTAGCTGATTGTGACGGCTCTGTCATCAGTTTAGACAAATGCAGCCTGAAATTTTTGCAAGTTTGATCTCCATTGCACTTGTGCAGTGCAACAACGTTCTTTTCGCCGGTGCCCGCGGCCGTGCTCGCGAGGGAAGGGTGCCTTGTTCCGGTCAAAGGATATCGCTACCTACGGCCATCCGCCGGGCTCGCCGGTGGCCATGGAGATATTCATGCTGCGCAGCTCGCTCGCCGCCCTTGCAGTCGTCGCCTCGCTCGGTTTCGCCCAGGCCCAGAGCCCGAAGCCGGATCCGGAGAACACCGTCATCCTCGAGACCAAGGACGGGCCTGTGACGATCCGCCTGCGGCCGGATCTGGCACCGAAGCATGTCGCCCAGATCAAGGCTCTGGTGAAGCGCGGCTTCTATGACGGCATCGTCTTCCACCGGGTCATCGACGGCTTCATGGCCCAGACCGGCGATCCGACCGGAACCGGCACCGGCAAGTCCGACCTGCCGAACCTGCCGGCCGAGTTCACTCCGACCCCCTACAAGGTCGGCTCCGTCGGCATGGCGCGCTCGCAGTCGCCGGATTCGGCGAATTCCCAGTTTTTTATCTGCTATGAGGGTTGCGGCCCGCTGACCGGCCAGTACACGCTCTTCGGCGAGGTCGTCTCCGGCATGGACGCCGTGCGCAAGATCAAGAAGGGTGCGCAGGGTAGCGGCCAGGTGACCGGCCCCGACAAGATCGTCCGCATGCGGATGGCCACCGACGCCAAGTGAGATGTAACCGGGGAGGGCTGGAACCATGCTGCGGACGGCCCTTTCAGGCATTCTCACTCTGCTGATCCTCGGCGGCGGCGCGGGCGCGCAGGATACGCGCGACCTCGGTCTGCCGCCTGCCTCCGGCTCGCAGAATCCCGTGCTGCCGCCGCCTTCCGGCTCCCAGAATCCGATCCTGCCGCCTCAGAGCGGTCAGCGCTATAACCCCGGCATCGGCGGGCCGTTCGGCGGCGACAAAGACATTCCGGGCATGGAGCAGCGCCGCATAGGGGCGCAGAGTCTGATGCGCCGCAACGGCGAAATCGGCCTGATCGGCTCGGTTTCGCCGGAGACGCCGCGGGAAGAGGGGGGGACCGCCGACAAGCTGGCCGATATCGCGCCGGCCCTGCGGCGCTGCTGGAATCCGCCGCCCTTGCCGGGGGATCTCACTGGCGCGATGGTTTCGCTTCGCTTCAGCCTGC
Source organism: Allobosea sp. 05T438 (assembly GCF_056396025.1). Classification (NCBI taxonomy): domain Bacteria; kingdom Pseudomonadati; phylum Pseudomonadota; class Alphaproteobacteria; order Hyphomicrobiales; family Alloboseaceae; genus Allobosea; species Allobosea sp. 05T438. The sequence continues at coordinate 216,976 of NZ_JBFTKQ010000005.1, read as the reverse complement.
GCCGCGACGGCAGCCTCTTCGGGCAGCCGCGCGTGACTTGGGAGACGCGACGCGGCGATCCCGAGTTCCAGAGGCGCTTCAGCGATTCCGCCGTTGCCGCCATCCATTCCTGCACACCGATGAGGTTGTCGAAGGGCCTCGGAGCGAGTATCGCGGGGCGACCCTTCATCATCCGTTTCCACGGCCGTGTGCCGCCTAACGAAAGGCAGAGCTAATGTCGCTCGATCCCGAAAACACCCTCGTGATGGAAACCACCAAGGGCAAGGTGGTCATCAAGCTGCGCCCCGACCTCGCTCCCGGCCATGTCGAGCGCATCAAGCTGCTTGCCCGCGAGGGCTTTTATGACGGCATCGTCTTCCATCGCGTCATCGACGGCTTCATGGCCCAGGTCGGCTGCCCGCATGGCACCGGCACCGGCGGCTCGAGCTATCCGGACCTGAAGCAGGAGTTCAACGCCGAGCCGCATGTCCGCGGCATCTGCTCGATGGCTCGCGCGCAGAATCCGAACTCGGCCAACAGCCAGTTCTTCATCGTGTTCGACGACGCGCGCTTCCTGGACAAGCAGTACACGGTCTGGGGCGAGGTCGTGGAAGGCATGGACAATGTCGACAAGATCAAGCGCGGCGAGCCGGTGCGCGATCCCGATTCGATCGTCTCGATGAAGGTGATGGCCGACGCGGCCTGAGGACTTCGCTCAAGGCGAGCCCTCGTCCCGAGGTGCCGCGCTTGCGCGGCGTCTCGAAGGGCGGTTCCAGTACACACTGGCACATCCTTCGAGACACGAGCTCCGCTCGTTCCTCAGGATGAGGGCTCGCTGCTTTTGGAAGAGTCTTGCTGACGATGGATGTCGGTCTCTTCGACTTCGACCTGCCGGAAGATCGGATCGCGCTGAGGCCCGTTAGCCCGCGCGATGCGGCGCGGCTGCTCGTGGTGCGCCCGGATGCGCCCGAGCCGCTGGAGGATCGCGGCATTCGCGATCTCGTCTCGCTGCTCCAGCCCGGGGACGCGCTCGTCCTCAACGACACGCGCGTCATTCCCTCCCGCCTGCGCGGCCGGCGCTATCGCGGCGCCGATTCGGCCCGCATCGAGATCATGCTGCACAAGCGCGAGAGCGATGATCGCTGGCTCGCCTTCGCCCGGCCGGCCAAGAAGCTGGCGCTCGGCGAGACCGTGGTCTTCGACGTGGATGGGGCGAGCAATGCGTGCGAGCTCGGCAGGCTGCAGGCCGAGGTGATCGGCAAGAGCGAGGGGGGCGAGATCGAGCTGCTGTTCAGCCTGACCAGCGCCTATCTCGACGAAGCGATCGCGCGGCTCGGCGAATTGCCGTTGCCGCCCTATATCGCCGGCAAGCGCCCGACGGACAGCGCCGATGCCACAGACTACCAGACGAATTTCGCCCGCAACGACGGCGCCGTGGCAGCGCCGACCGCCGGGCTGCATTTCACGCCAGAGCTTCTGGCTGAATTGGAGGCGCGCGGCGTCTCACGCCATTTCGTCACGCTGCATGTCGGCGCTGGGACCTTCCTGCCGGTGAAGGCGGAGGATACCGACGAGCATCGCATGCATTCCGAATGGGGCACCGTTTCGGCCGAGACGGCGGCTGCCCTCAACGCCGTCAAGGCGAAGGGCGGGCGGATCGTCTGCGTCGGCACCACCTCGCTGCGCCTGATCGAGAGCGCGGCGGGTGAAGACGGAACCATCCGGCCTTTCTCGGGCGACACGGCGATCTTCATCACGCCTGGCTATCGCTTCCGGGCGGTCGACCTGCTGATGACGAACTTCCATCTGCCGCGCTCGACGCTGTTCATGCTCGTCTCCGCCTTCTGCGGGCTCGACATGATGAAGCGGGCCTATGCCCATGCGATCGCTGCGAATTATCGCTTCTATTCCTACGGGGACGGCAGCCTGCTCTTCCGGGCAGGCTGAGCGTCCCGGGCCCTTTGGCGGGCCTTATTTCGCCGGCACTCCGTTCTGCCATTCCGCCCAGTTGGCAGTGATGTGATCGACCACCCGCGAGCCGACAGCTTCGATATTGGCGACGGTCTCGGCAAAGCCGCCGGCGGTCTGGCCCGGTGCCGGGTCGAGATGCTGCAGCGTCGTCTCGTTGGGGTTGCCCTGGTCGAAATTGACCGCACCGCGCAGGCTCAGGATCCGGTCGGTGCCGAATTGGCGCTTGATCACCAGCGTGATCGCGGCGGCTTCCATCTCGGTGATGACATAGTCGTCGGCGCCGTAGAGCTTGGCCATGTACTGCGCTTCCTTCGACAGGCCCGGCCCGTGGAAGAAGGTGTCGCCGGTCATATGCGTGCCAACGGTCACGGATGGCGCAGCCTGCGCCCGCTTGTCGGGGTAGCGCATGCGATACTGCTTGGCCGAGTCGGAATCCTGCAGGTTGACGCCCGAGCTGAGCTTCACCGCCCAGTTGACGAGCGCGGGGTTGAGCTGGAAGACGCGGTAGCTCTCATAGCCCTTGCGCGGCATGAAGACGGGCTCGCCCGGCTTGCCTTCCTCCGGCGCCCAGCGATGGCCGAGGTCGTAGTCGACCAGCCAGCTGCCCCAGGAGACGTCGCCGATCGTGCCGCGCGAAGGCGGCGTGCCGGCAACGCCGCTGATTACGAAATAGGTCTGGGAGAAGTCATAGGCCGGATCGAGCAGAATCGCCTGCATCGAGGACGAGGAATTGACCTTGCCCATGCCGAGCACTGCGCCGCAGACGCCGTCGTCGTTGCAGTAGATCGGCTTCAACGCGCCTTTGACCGTGTGCGGCTGGCTCGCCTTCCAGTAACGCTCGTACCAGTGCTGGAATTCGCCCGCCCGGTCGCCCATGTTCTCACCGATCTCGAACATGGCGCCGACGAAGACCTTGACCTTGATCGGCTGGGTTTGCGCCGCGGCGGGAAGCGCGAGCGAGCCGAATGCAAAGGCGGCAAGGGTCAGGGCGGCGAGGCCGCTCCGTCTGGCGGTGATCTGATTCATGGGTCTCTCCACGGCCAAAACTGAAAGGGCCGTCCGGGTCGGGCGCAGCAAGCGCTGCGCCGCTTCTGCCATGGCGCGGGCAGGGGCGTCCATCGCGGCTTTGTCATAGGCGTGACGATCCGTTCGCTGAACCGGCTCGCCTTCGCCGCTCGAAAATGCTACCGGGCTCCCAACAGGGATTTTGACAGTCAAATGGCCGATATTTTTCGCGAGATCGATGAGGAAGTCCGGCGCGACAAGGCGGCGGAGCTTTGGAAGAAATATGGCTGGCTCATCACCGGCCTCGCAGTGCTGGCCGTAGTCGCGGTAGCAGGCTGGCAATTCTGGCTGCACCGCGAGAACCAGGCCTCGCAGGCCGTGGGCGCGCGTCTCGAAGCGGCCCTGAAATCCTCCCGAGACGGTGACAGCACGCAGGCCGAGACGATCCTGAAGGAACTCGCCAGCGGCGCGCCCGCCGGCTATCGCCTGATCGCGCGCTTCCGCCTTGCAGCCGAAACCGCCAAGGGCGATGCGGCTGCCGGCATTGCCGCCTTCGATGCGCTCGCCAACGACGCCACGCTGGACGCGACCTATCGCGACCTCGCCAAGCTGCGTGCCGGCATCCTGCGCGTCGATCTCTCGCCCTATGCGGAGGTCAAGACGGCACTGGAGCCGCTGGCGAGCCCGCAGGGGGCCTGGCGCCATTCGGCCCGCGAATTCCTCGGCATCTCCGCGCTCAAGGCCAATCAATTCGACGAAGCCGGCCGCTGGTTCGATGCCGCGATCACCGATCCGCAGGCTCCGCAGGCTCTGCGCCAGCGCGTGGAACTGTATCTCGCCCTCGTCCGCGGCGGGCCCGTCACGGTGAAGAACTGAACCGGAGCCTGGCTCCCAACGCTTCCGTCACTCCGTTCCGGTCTTGCGGCCGCGCCGGAGTGACGATGGAATGTGAAGTCTGATGACAGCCATCGTCGCCCTCATCGGCCGGCCCAATGTCGGCAAGTCGACGCTGTTCAACCGGCTCGTCGGCAAGAAGCTCGCGCTGGTCGACGACCGGCCGGGCGTCACGCGCGATCGCCGCGAGGGCGATGCCACGCTCGGCCATCTGCGCTTCAAGGTCATAGATACGGCCGGCCTTGAGGAGGCGGACAAGGATTCGCTCGCCGGCCGCATGCGCGCCCAGACCGAGACCGCGATCGCCCAGGCGGATGTCGTGGTGTTCATGATCGATGCGCGCCTCGGCCTGACGCCGATGGATCAGCCCTTTGCCGATCTGGTGCGCCGCTCCGGCAAGCCCGTGATCCTGCTCGCCAACAAGGCGGAGGGAAAGAAGGGCGCTGACGGCATCATCGACTCCTATTCGCTGGGCCTCGGCGACCCCGTGCCGTTCTCGGCCGAGCATGGCGAGGGTACGGCCGATCTGCTCGAAGCTCTGGTACCCTTCATCCCGGACGAGCCCGAGGAAGAAGAGGAAGACCCCTGGGCGGACGTTCCGGCGGAGGTTGCCGACGAGGACGACAATCCCGACCGGCCGCTACGCGTCACCATCATCGGCCGCCCCAATGCCGGCAAGTCGACCCTGGTCAACCGCATCATCGGCGAGGAACGTCTGCTGACCGGCCCCGAGGCCGGCATTACCCGCGACACCATCTCGGTCGACTGGGAATGGCGCGGCCGCAAGGTCAAGCTCTTCGATACTGCCGGCATGCGCAAGCGCGCGCGCATCGAGGAGAAGCTTGAGAAGCTCTCCGTTGCGGATTCGCTGCGCGCCATCCGCTTCGCCGAAGTCGTGGTCGTGCTGCTCGACGCCACCATCCCCTTCGAAAAGCAGGACCTGACGCTGGTCGACCTGACGGAGCGCGAGGGCCGGGCCGTCGTCATCGGCCTCAACAAATGGGACCTCGTCGCCGACAAGCAGGGCCTGCTCGCCGAGCTCAAGGAGAAGGCCAATCATCTGCTCGCGCAGGTGCGTGGCGTGCCGATCGTGCCGCTTTCCGGCCTCGCCGGTGAGGGCATCGACCGGCTGATGCAGGCGGTGTTCTCGGCCTACGAGGTCTGGAACCGCCGCGTCTCGACAGCGCGCATCAACCGCTGGCTGGAAGGCGTGCTCTCGGCGCATCCGCCGCCGGCCGTGGCCGGGCGGCGCATCAAGATTCGTTACATGACGCAGGCCAAGGCGCGCCCGCCGACCTTCGCGCTGTTCGGCAACCAGCTCGAGCATCTGCCGATCTCCTATGTCCGCTATCTCGTGAACAACCTGCGGGAAGGCTTCGACCTGCCGGGCACGCCGATCCGGCTGCACCGGCGCGGTGGCCAGAATCCCTACGACAAGGAGCGCAAGGGCTGATGCGGATCGCGGTCGTCGGCGCCGGAATCGCCGGGCTTTCCACCGCCTGGTCGCTGAACAAGCGCGGGCATGACGTCACGCTCTTCGAGCAGGCGCCGCAGATCCCCAACCCCTACGCTGCCTCCGGCGACCAGCACCGCATCATCCGCCGTGCCTATGCCGGCGCAGACGGCTATGCCCGCACCATCAGCGAGGCGTTCGAGGCCTGGGAGGAGCTCTGGGCCGATCTCCGCACGCGCCATTACGCACCCTGCGGCACGCTTGGCGTCTCGCAGACGCCGGATGACGAAGGCGACGCCTATCTGCAGGGGTTCGACCGAGTCGGCTCGCCCTATGAGCTCTACGAGCCGGCGGAAGCATCCCGGCGCTACCCCTTCCTCGACGCGGCAACGATCCGCTACGCCTACCTCAACCGGGAGGGCGGTGCGCTGTTTCCGGCCCGCATTGCGGTCGGGCTGGTGCGCCTGCTGCGCGAGCGCGGAGCCATGATTCGCGAGGGCGTGGAGGTTGCAGCCATCGATCCGGAGGCCGGCAAGCTGACCCTGGCCGATGGCGAGCAGGCGAGCTTCGACCGCGTCGTGGTGTCGGCCGGGGCCTGGGTGCTGAAGCTGCTGCCCGATCTGGCCGAGACCCTGACCACCTATCGCACCGCGGTGGTCTATCTCGGCCCGCCGGAGGATCTGAAGGCAGCCTGGCAGGCGGCGCCGGTCATCGTCGATGTCGGCGGCACGATCGACGGCTACGTCCTGCCGCCGGTCGACGGAACCGGGCTCAAGTTCGGCGCCGGCATCCACAAGCGCCCACGCCAGCCAGCCGAGGAGCGTGAGCCGCGCCTAGGCGAGGGCGAGATGCTGCGCGACTATTTCTCGCCGCCCTTCGCACGCATCGCCGAGTACCGGGTCGATCGCGTCGTGACCTGCGCCTACACCTTCACCGCGGACCGCAAGTTCCTCTCACGGCAGATCGGCCGGGTGACGGCTGTCTCGGCCTGCTCCGGCCATGGCTACAAGTTCGGAGCCTCGGTCGGCCGGCGCGTTGCGGCGGCGGTCGAGAGCGGCGATCAGGCCGGGCTGCTGCGCTGGCTCAGGGCCGAGTGAGCACGGCGGGGCGCGCATGCTCGAAACCGTGAGCGCGCTTTTCGTCGACCGGGACCGGAAGGTGCTGCTCGGGCTGCGCGCCGTCTGGAAGCAGGCGTGGCCCGGCCATTGGGACGCGATCGGCGGGCGCGTGGAGCCCGGAGAGGCGCTGGAGCGCGCTCTGATCCGCGAGTGTCGCGAGGAGGTCGGGCTGACGCCGACCCGATATGAACTCGTGCTGTCGGAAGCCGAGCGCTTTCCCGAGCGCAATGGCGCGGCGCTGCACCACATCTACGTCGTCAGCGCCTGGGAAGGCGGCGAGGCTGCCAATCTCGTCGACGAGCATGACGAGATCCGCTGGTTCAGCCTGGAGGAAATGGCGGCTCTCCCCAACCTGACCATTCTCGACCTGATCACACTCGCGCGGGCCTCGCAGGGCTGACGCAGCCGGCTCAGGCCGGCAGCTGCGGGTTCAGCACCTTGCCCTGCGGGAAGTCGAAGATCTTGCCGCTCTCGGTCCAGTCCGGCGAGGCGAGCCTGACCAGATGCGGCGCCAGATCCTCCGGCGTCTTCAGCGTCATCGGGTCCTCGCCCGGCATCGCCTCGGCGCGCATGCGGGTGCGCAGCGGCCCTGGATTGACCAGCATGACCTTGACCGGCGTCGTTGCCGTCTCGGCAGCGTAGGTGCGCCCCAGCGCCTCCACGGCGGCCTTAGAAATCGAGTACGGCCCCCAATAGGCCGTGCACTTATGCGCAGCGCCGGACGACATCAGCAGGACACGGCCTGCATCCGAGGCGCGGAGCGCCGGATCGAGCGACTTGATCAGCCGCCAGTTGGCGGTGACGTTGGTGTCGAGCACCTTGGCCCAGTCCTTCTCGGTCGCGTGGCCGAGCGGGGTGAGAGGGCCGAGGATGCCGGCGTTCGCCAGCAGGATGTCGAGCTTGCCCCAACGTTCCAGCAGGGCAGGGCCGAGCTTTTCCAGCCCCGTGGCGTCGCTGAGGTCGAGCGGTACGAGCGTGGCGGCTCCGCCGATCTCGCGAATCTCGTCGTCGAGCTCCTCCAGGGCGCCGGCCGTACGGGAGAGCGCGACGACATGGGCGCCGGCCCGCGCGAAGGCGAGCGCGGCGGCGCGGCCGATGCCGCGCGAGGCGCCGGTGACGAGCGCGAGGCGCCCCTCGAGAGGCTTGGTCATATCGGCTTCCGGTGGCTCAGCCGGCTTCGGCCAGCAGGGAGATCTGCTGCTTGGCGCTCTCGCCGATCACGTCGGTCAGTGAGGTCGGGTAGTCGCCCGTGAAGCAGTGGTCGGTGAATTGCGGCCGCGCGGGGTCGCGCCCTTCATGGCCCATGGCGCGGTAGAGCCCGTTCACCGAGATGAAGGCCAGCGAATCCGCGCCGACGAACTGCCGCATCTCCTCCAGCGAATGCGTGGCGGCGAGCAGCTTCTCGCGGTCGGGCGTGTCGATGCCGTAGTAGTCGGGATGGGTGATCGGCGGCGAGGAGATGCGGAAATGCACCTCGCGGGCACCGGCCTCGCGCATCATCTTCACGATCTTGAAGGAGGTCGTGCCGCGCACGATCGAATCGTCCACCAGCACGACGCGCTTGCCCTCGACGACCGAGCGGTTGGCCGAGTGCTTCAGCTTGACGCCGAGCTCGCGGACCTTCTGCGTCGGTTCGATGAAGGTGCGGCCGACATAGTGGTTGCGGATGATGCCGAGCTCGAAGGGGATGCCGCTCGCCTGCGAATAGCCGAGCGCTGCCGGCACGCCGGAATCCGGCACGGGCACGATGACATCGGCATCGGCCGGGGATTCCTGCGCCAGCACCGCGCCCATTGCCTTGCGGCGCTCATAGATGCTGCGGCCCTTCACGATGGAATCGGGGCGGGCGAAGTAGATGTACTCGAAAATGCAAGGCCGCTCGGGCACCGGCGGAAAGGGCTTGTGGCTCTCGATACCGCTCTCGGAGATGATCACGACCTCGCCGTTCTCGACCTCGCGGATGAACTTGGCGCCGATGATGTCGAGCGCGCAGGTCTCCGAGGTCAGGATCGGGCAGCCGTCGAGCTCGCCCAGCACGAGCGGGCGGATGCCGAGCGGATCGCGTGCGCCGATCAGCTTCTTGTTGGTGATGCCGACGAAGGCATAGGCGCCCTCGATCTGGCGGATCGCCTCGATGAAGCGGTCGACGAATTGCTGCTTGCGGCTGCGGGCGACGAGATGGAGCAGGACCTCGGTGTCGGAGGTCGACTGATAGATCGCGCCGTCGCGGACGAGATTGCGCCGCAGTGTCAGGCCGTTGGTGAGGTTGCCGTTATGCGCCACGGCGAAACCGCCGCCATGCAGCTCGGAGAAGAGCGGCTGGACGTTGCGCAGAATAGTCTCGCCCGTCGTCGAATAGCGGACGTGGCCGATGGCCTGCTTGCCCTTGAGCTTGTCGATGACGCTCGCTTCCGAGAAGGCGTCGCCGACGAGACCGAGGCGGCGCTCGGAATGGAAGCGGTTGCCGTCGAAGGAGACGATGCCCGCCGCCTCCTGGCCGCGATGCTGGAGCGCGTGCAGGCCGAGCGCGGTCAGCGCCGCCGCGTCGGAGTGGCCGAAAATGCCGAAGACGCCGCATTCCTCCCGCAGCCGGTCGGCATTGGGGTCGAAGGCGGTCTCAGTCTCGGTCTGCGAGATCATGGCGAGCTCCACGCGTGGGGACGGTGACTCTACGCGTCAATTAGGGACGGGTTGGGGCGGGTGCAACCGGTGCCGGCGCCGCCGGGCTACGCGGTTCCTCCGCCGGGGCCTCGGTGGTTTCCTCCGGCTTCTGCTTTTTCAGCAGGTTTTTGATGAAATCGGCGTTCACATCCTGCGGCAGCATCGCGAGCAGCGAGCGCCCGGTCTCCTCCAGCACAGGCTTGGCCTTGGCGTCCTTGGCCCAGGTCGGCATCTTCTCGTTGCCGACCAGCCCTGTGAAGAAGAGATAGCCGATCACCGCCAGCAGCAGACCGCGCGCGGCGCCGAAGACGAAGCCGAGCGTGCGGTCGAGCGCGCCGATGCGCGAATCGAGCACGAAGTCGGAAATCTTGGCCGTGACGATCGAAACGACGATCAGCGTGGCGAGGAACAGCGCGGCGATCGAGGCGACGAGGGCGATCGTGTCCTGCGCCGAGCTTGCCGGGATGTATTGCTTCACGAAGGGCAGGAGCTGCGGGTGGAACACCCAGGCGACCGCTGCGGCGGCGATCCAGGAGGCGATCGCAAGCACTTCGCGCGTAAAGCCGCGGACGGCAGCGAGCAAAGCCGAGATCAGAACCACGCCGATGACGACGAGATCGAGAATGGTTACAGGCATGGGAGGGCCGCTTTGCTGTGGTCTGGTGCCGGCCGGCCGCAAATAGAGTGACCGTTTCGGCTTTGCTATACGCGTTCCCGCCGTCTGCGTCACCCTTTCGGGGAAGTCATTTCACATCTCTGCGAGGTGCGCGCGCGGCAATATCGGCAACGAGTTCCGTGACATGGCCGAAACGGCGCAGATTGAGCCCGCCGCCATCGCCGTGATCGGCTCCACCGGCAGGCATCAGCGCGGCCTCGAAGCCGAGTTTGGCGGCCTCTCGCAGGCGGGCCGGCGTGACCGAAACCGGCCGAATCGCGCCCGATAGCGCGATCTCGCCGAAGTAAACTCCGTGAGGCGGCAGGGTCGCGCCGCTGAGCGAGGACACCAGCGCCGCCGCGACCGCGACATCGGCCGCCGGCTCGTTGACGCGCAGGCCGCCGGCGACGTTGAGGTAGACGTCGTGCTGCCCGAGCCGCAGGCCGCCATGCGTTTCGAGCACGGCGAGCACCATGGCGAGGCGGCTGTTCTCCCAGCCGACCACGGCGCGCCGCGGCGTGCCGAGTGACGTCGGCGCGACCAGCGCCTGGATCTCGACCAGGACCGGCCGCGTTCCTTCGATGCCGGCGAAGACCGCCGCACCCGGCGCCGGTTGGTCGCGTCCGGAGAGGAAAAGCGCCGAGGGATTGGTGACCTCCGACAGTCCCTTGCCGGTCATCTCGAAGACGCCGATCTCGTCGGTCGGACCGAAGCGGTTCTTCTGGCCGCGCAGAACGCGGAAAGCATGGGCGCCTTCGCCCTCGAAGGAGAGCACGGCATCGACCATGTGTTCGACCACGCGTGGGCCGGCGATCTGGCCGTCCTTGGTGACGTGGCCGACGAGAATCAGGCAGACGCCGCTGGTTTTGGCATAGCGGATCAGCGCCTGCGCCGAGCCGCGCACCTGCGTCACCGTGCCCGGCGCGCTCTCGACCTCGCCCGACCACATGGTCTGGATCGAGTCGATCACCACGAGGGCAGGGCGCTGGCCCTGGCCGAGCGTCGCGACGATGTCCTCGACATTGGTCTCGGCCGCGAGCTCGACCGGCGCCTCCGCCAGCCCCATGCGCTCGGCGCGCAACCGGACCTGGCCGGTCGATTCCTCGCCCGAGACATAGACGACGCGCCTGCCGGAATTGGCGAGCGCGGCGCAGGCCTGCATCAGCAGGGTCGACTTGCCGATGCCGGGATCGCCGCCGATCAGCAGCACCGAGCCCGGCACGAAGCCGCCGCCGGTGACGCGGTCGAGTTCGCCGATACCGGAGATGATGCGCGGGGCATCCTGAGTCTCGCCCTTCAGCGTCTCCAGCGCGAAGACACGGCCGCGCGCCCGCCCGTTCGAGGACGGCCTTCCGCCGCCCGGGACGGGCGCAACCTGCGCATCTTCGACCAGCGAGGACCATGTCCCGCAGGCGTCGCATTTGCCCTGCCAGCGGTGATAGACCGCGCCACAGGCTTGGCAATGGTAGGTCGGACCGCGCTTGGCCATCAGCCGAGGAGCCGCGGTTGGCAAGGCGCGAATGTCATTGCAGCCGCGTCATGCTCGGGCTTGACCCGAGCATCTCCTTCCGAAGACGGCGCTGCTGCCTTCGCGTCATGCGATTCTCGGGTCTGCGCTGCGCTTCGCCCGAGAATGACGGCGTGACTCACTGTCAAAGCCCCACATAGCGGCGCTCGTAGCGTCGCCCGAGGCTGGTCAGGACCTCGTAGCCGATCGTCTTGGCGCCGGCGCCTACGGCTTCGAGGTCGAGCGGGCCGCCGATCAGCGTCACGCTCGCTCCGCGCTGGGCCGCGTCTGCCGGAGCCTCGCTGACGTCGATGATGATCAGGTCCATCGAGACCGTGCCGACGAAGGGGCAGAGGACGCCATCCAGCAGCGCCGAGCCGCCGGTCGTGGCGTCGGTCCAGCTGCCGTTGCGGGGATAGCCATCGGCATAGCCGAGGTTGATCGTTGCGAGCTTGCGCTTGCCCTTGGCGGTCCAGCGGCCGTTATAACCGACCTGCGTGCCACCTTCGACCTCGCGGATCTGGATGATCCGCGCTTCCAGCCCGATGACGGGCCGCATCGGGTTCGGCTTTCCGGGCGTCGGGTTGCCGCCATAGAGCGCATAGCCCGGCCGGGTCAGCTGATAGGACGGGCAGTCTTCGAGGAAGTGACCCGAGGAGTTCTTGAGCGAGGCCGGAACATCGGGGAGCGCGGCCGCGATCTCCGCGAAGGCCGCGATCTGGCGGGCATTGGCCGGATCGGTCTTGTCCTCCGACGAAGCGAAATGACTCATCACCAGACCGATATCGGCCGCTGCGATCACGCCGGATTTCTCGCGGGCGAGATTGAGCCCTTCGCCGGGCCAGAGCCCGAGCCGGTTCATCGCGGTGTCGACATGCAGCGCAGCGGGGCGTGTCCGGGCGCCGGTCTGCCGGAACGAGGCCCATTCCAGCAGTTCCTCATGCGAGCCGAGGACGGGCGAGAGCGCATGCTCGGCATAGGCGCCGCAGGTTCCGGGCAGCAGTCCGTTCAGCACATAGATCGCCGCCTCGGGCGCAACCTTGCGGGCACGAATGCCCTCGGAGAGATGCGCGACGAAGAAACTTTTGCAGCTGGCCTTCGCCAGCGCGGTCACGACCGGCTCGATGCCGAGGCCATAGGCGTCTGCCTTGACGACGGCGCCAGCCTCGGTGCCGGCGCGCTCGCCGAGAAGACGCCAGTTCGAGACCAGCGCGTCGAGATCGATCGTCAGCGTTGCGCCATAGGCGCCGGAATCATGGGAATCGACTGTCATCATTCACGGTCCGGAAGGCGCAGATCGTCGGCGCGGTCGGAGAAGCGCGTCACATCGGCGTCGAACTGCAAGGCCACGGCGCCGGTTGGGCCATGGCGCTGCTTGCCGATGATCAGCTCGGCGACGCCGTGCATGGCCTCCATCTCGATCTGCCACTTGTTGTGCTCTTCGGTGCCGGGGCGCGGCTCCTTGCCCTTGAGGTAGTATTCCTCGCGGTAGACGAACATCACAACGTCGGCGTCCTGCTCGATCGAGCCGGATTCGCGAAGGTCCGAGAGCTGCGGGCGCTTGTCGTCTCGGCTCTCGACCTGACGTGAGAGCTGGGAAAGCGCGATGATCGGGACGTTCAGTTCCTTTGCCAGCGCCTTCAGGCTGGTGGTGATCTCGGTCAGCTCCTGCACGCGGTTCTGCCCGCTCTTGGCCGAGCCGGAAAGGAGCTGGAGATAGTCGATAAAGAGGACGTCGAGCCCCTTCTGGCGCTTGAGCCGCCGGGCGCGCGCCATCAGCTGTGCGATCGAAATGCCGCCGGTCTGGTCGATGTAGAGCGGCAGCTTCTCGATCTGCGCGGCGACGTCGGTGAGCCGGGCGAAATCGCCCTCGGTGATGCGGCCTTGCCTGATCTTGTAGGACGAGATGCTGGATTGCTCGGCGACGATACGCGTCGCGAGCTGATCCGCCGACATTTCGAGCGAGAAGAAGCCGACGATGCCGCCGTCGACGCTCTTGATCGTGCCGTCTTCCTGCCGCTCGCCGCGCCAGGCCTTGGCGATGTTGAAGGCGATGTTGGTGGCGAGCGAGGTCTTGCCCATGGCGGGGCGGCCGGCAAGAACGAGCAGGTCGGAGCGCTGCAGGCCGCCCATGCGCTGGTCGACGTCGCGCAGGCCGGTGGAGATGCCGGAGAGGCCGCCGGCGCGCTGATAGGCGCTCGCCGCCATATCGATGGCGAGGCGAAGCGCGCCGTCGAATTTCTGGAAGCCGCCTTCGTAGCGGCCCTTTTCCGCCAATTCGTAGAGCTTGCGCTCGGCTTCCTCGATCTGCTCACGCGGCGGCATCTCGACCGGCGCGTCATAGGCGACGTTGACGAGGTCCTCGCCGACGCCGATGAGCTGCCGGCGCACGGCCAGATCGTAGATCGTGCGGCCGTAGTCGCCGGCATTGATGACGGTCGTCGCTTCGGCAGCGAGGCGGGCGAGATACTGGCTCGGCGTGATCTCGCCGAGGTCGAGGTCGTTGACGAAGGTCTTGAGCGTGATCGGGGTCGCGATCTTGCCGGCCCGAATCAGGCTCGCCACCAGCTCGAAGACGCGCTGGTGGATCGGCTCGAAGAAATGGTCCGGCAGCAGAAAGTCGGAGACGCGATAGAAGGCGTCGTTGTTGACCAGGATCGCGCCCAGCAGCGCCTGCTCGGCCTCGATGTTGTGAGGCTGGACGCGAAAATCCGGCTCGCGGTTTTCGAGGCGGGTGACGAGGGCTGTCGCGGAGGCCATGGCTGCCTTGATAGGTAAGGGCGGGCTTACGTTTCAAGCCGACATTCGGCCGCGGTACACGGAACGCAAGGCGGCTGCTGAGTCGGAAGATATCTAGATTAGCACCCCGACAGCTCCTGCCAGTAGGACGCTGCGCGATCCACGCCTTTGCACAGGCCACAGAACGAAAAAGGCGCCGTGTTGCCACGGCGCCCTTGACTCAGCCCGGAGGCGATTTGGCTCAGCGGTCGTCGTCGCCGGCCTCGGCCAGCGCCGCGCCGACCTCGAGGCCGAGATCGTCGAGATCGAACTCCTCGCGGGCGGTGACGTTCTCGCCGGCGGCCTGACGGTCGGCTTCCTGAGCCGAGCGGGCGACGTTGACGGTGATCGTGACCGCGACTTCCGGGTGCAGCACGACCGGGACAGTGTGCAGGCCCAGCGTCTTGATCGGGGTGTTCAGCGTCACCTGGCCGCGCGAGACGTGGAAGCCGTCCTTGGTCAGCGCCTCGGCGATGTCCCGGGTCGAGACCGAACCGTAGAGCACGCCGGACTCGCCGGACTGGCGCAGGATGGTAACGCTCTGGCCGTTCAGGCGCTCGGCGACCGAATCGGCCTCCGACTTGAGCTCGAGGTTGCGGGTCTCGAGCTCGAGCTTCTGGCTCTCGAAGCGCTTCTTGTTGTCCTCGGTGGCGCGCAGCGCCTTGCCGCGGGCGAGCAGGTAGTTGCGGCCGAAGCCGTCGCGGACGCGGACGACGTCGCCCATCTGGCCAAGCTTGGCGACGCGCTCGAGCAGGATCACTTCCATGGGTCTTCTCCTTGATGTCTTAAGTCTGGGTTTCAGGAACGGGTAGGCGGAGGCGGCAGCGCGGCCCGTCTGCGCAGGCCGAAAAGCGTATCGACGAGGCCGACGAGCGCGAGCAGCGGCGTCAGCACGGCCTGCATCACGATGAGCGCGACATAGACCGAGACCAGCATCGGCAGCCGCCAGGGGCGGCCGCGCGAGATGTCGTGCAGCAGGCAAAGCCCGCTGAACATGAAGGCGGCGAACAGCGCGCCGACCAGGGCGGTCGCGGCGACACCGATGAAGCCGCCCATCGCCGCAACCACGGCAGCGCCGGCCAGAAGCAGCAGCGCCTGGCGCGGCAGGGAGGCCGACGGAATGAAGGGCCAGGGGCGCGGCAGCCGGTCGGACATCTTCACGGTGCGCGCCGCGAGCCAGAGATTGGCGGTGATGGTGGTGACGAAGGAGGCGCCGATGCCGAGCGGCACGGCCGGCGCGAGGCTTTGCGCGAGCTCCTTCACCTGGATGTCGGCGGGCAGGGCGACAATCTTGCCGCGCACCATCTCGTTCAGCAGGTTCTCGATCATCCGCGCGATGACCGACCGATAGGTCTCGTAGTCGGTCGTCATCACCAGCGCGCTGCCGACAGTGGCGATCGCGGCGGTGGCGGCGATCCAGAGCAGCAGGTTGCCGAGGGGATACCACTCGACCCCGCCCTGGGCGTCGCCGCGGGCGAGCAAGGCGAGATAGGCGATCCACCAGGCCGGCAGGCCGATGATCAGGGCGAAGGCGATGCCGCCCGTCGGCGCGAGCGCAACCGCGACGGCGAGCGCTCCGGCAGCCGTGGCGAACAGTCCGGAACGGTGGTTCCAGCCGAGCGAAGCGATGAAGATCGGGAGGGGGGCGGCTGAATACAGCAACGCCGCCAGCGGCGATCCGGTGATCACCACTGAAAAAAGCAGGGCCGAAACGAGGCCCGCGCCGATGCCGACAATCGGAATCATGCGTCCGTCCTGCTGTCCCGCTGCTCGCAAGCCTTCCGGCTCGGCAGGGTGAGAGGCGCTCGGGCCTCAACGAACCCGGTGGAGTTTCACCGCCAGGCGACTGGTTGATCTTGAAAGCGAGAACCGGAGGCGCGGGAGGCGCCTCCGGGAATTATCGGTATCCGGAACCGGGTGAACGGCTCAGCGGATGACGTAGGGCAGCAGGCCGAGGAAGCGGGCGCGCTTGATCGCCTGGGCGAGCTCGCGCTGCTTCTTGGCGGAGACCGCCGTGATGCGGGACGGAACGATCTTGCCGCGCTCGGAGATGTAGCGCGAGAGCAGACGCACGTCCTTGTAGTCGATCTTCGGGGCGCCTTCGCCCGAGAACGGGCAGGACTTGCGGCGGCGGAAGAAGGGGCGACGGGCGCCAGCGGATGCAGTCGACATTCTCAGGCCTCCGCTTCGACGGTTTCGGTCGCTTCGTCTTCACGACGCGGACGATCACGGCGCGGGCCGCGCTCGAAACGATCGCCGCCACGCTCCGGACGGTCCTCGCGGTCACGCTTCTGGAGCATGGCCGACGGGCCTTCCTCCAGCTCGTCGACCTTGACGGTCATGAAGCGCAGGATGTCCTCGTTGATGCGCATCTGGCGCTCCATCTCCAGCACGGCGGCGGAGGGAGCCTCGATGTTCAGCAGCGTGTAGTGAGCCTTGCGGTTCTTCTTGATGCGGTAGCCGAGGGACTTGACGCCCCAGTACTCGACCTTGCGGATGGCGCCGCCATTCGCTTCGATCACGCCCTTGAACTGCTCGACAAGAGCTTCGACCTGCTGCGCGCTGACATCCTGCCGCGCGAGCAGCACATGCTCGTACAATGCCATATGTGGCCTTCCTTGTTTCACCCTGCTTCGCCCGGCGCGGAGCCCTCCGAGCCCTGGATAAGGCCCGACAGGATTTCTTCGAAGGCGGAGACACGGGATGACGACTCCATCAGAGCCTGCGCAGACCGTAGCGGCCAAGCGCCATCCGTTCAGCCTCCGGCCGAACAAGCAGGAGGCGGTCGTTACAGCGTTCGGGGCGTCATGGCAATCGGAATCTGGCCCGAAGTGCCGGGCATATGCGGAAAACTTGGCCTCCGCGCTTGACTTGGCGGCGGAACCGATGTGACAGCCGCGTCATATAAGACCATTGGTGAAGACCGGGGCGTTTCACAGCATGACGACAGCGTTCATCTTTCCGGGCCAGGGCTCGCAGGCGGTCGGCATGGGCAAGAGCCTGGCCGAAAACTTCCCCGTCGCGAAGTCGGTCTTCGACGAGGTCGATGCGGCGCTGTCGCAGAAGCTATCGGCTGTGATGTGGGACGGCCCCTCCGAGGAATTGACCCTGACCGCCAATGC
Organism: Allobosea sp. 05T438; assembly: GCF_056396025.1. Lineage (NCBI taxonomy): Bacteria > Pseudomonadati > Pseudomonadota > Alphaproteobacteria > Hyphomicrobiales > Alloboseaceae > Allobosea > Allobosea sp. 05T438. Next base: position 199,833 of record NZ_JBFTKQ010000005.1, on the reverse strand, counting down.
CCAGCCGGCGCTGATGGCCGTCAGCCTGGCGGTGGTGCGCGTGCTCGAGGCCGAGGCCGGGCTCGATCTGAAGCGCGACGCCGCTTTCGTCGCCGGCCATTCGCTGGGCGAGTATTCGGCGCTCGCCGCCGCCGGCACCTTCTCCATCGCGGACGCCGCCCGGCTGCTGCGCATCCGCGGCGATGCCATGCAGAAGGCGGTTCCGGCCGGGCAGGGCGCGATGGCGGCCCTTCTCGGCGCCGAGTTGGACCAGGCCCGCGCAATCGCGGCCGATGCCGCCCAGGGCGAAGTCTGCGAGGCAGCGAACGATAATGGCGGCGGCCAGGTCGTCCTGTCCGGCGCCAAGGCGGCAATCGAGCGGGCGATCGCGCTCGCGGGCGAGCGTGGTGTGAAGCGTGCCATGCTGCTGCCGGTCTCCGCTCCGTTCCATTGCGCCCTGATGCAGCCGGCTGCCGATGCGATGCGCGAGGCGTTGGTTAAGGTGTCGATGCAGGCCCCGGTCGTGCCGGTGATGGCCAATGTCGGCGCCGCGCCGCTCAGTGCTCCGGAAGCGATCCGGGATTCGCTGGTGGCGCAGGTCACCGGCACCGTGTGTTGGCGCGAATGCGTGCAGGCCATGGCTGCCGCGGGCGTCGCCGATTTCGTCGAACTCGGCAGCGGCAAGGTGCTTGCCGGCCTGGTGAAGCGTATCGTCGCCGGCTCGTCGCCGGTGTCGATCGGTACGGCAGAGGATATTGCCGCCTACAAGGCCCGCGGCGCCTGACGGCGCGGGCAAGAACGGCAGAACGCCGAAAAGGGAGCGAACATGTTTGATCTGACGGGCCGCAAGGCCCTGGTCACCGGTGCCACCGGCGGCCTCGGCGGAGCCATCGCACGGACCCTCCATGCGCAGGGTGCGAGCGTCGCGATCTCCGGCACACGCGCTGAGGCGCTGGAGGCCCTGGCGGCCGAGCTCGGCGAGCGCGTCGTCGTGTCGCCTTGCAACCTTTCCGACAAGGATTCGGTCGAGGCGCTGGTGCCGACGGCCGAGGAGAAGCTCGGCGGGCTCGACATCCTCGTCAATAATGCCGGCATCACCCGCGACAACCTGTTCCTGCGCCTGAAGGACGAGGACTGGGACAGCGTTCTCGCCGTCAACCTGACGGCCGCCTTCCGTCTGTCGCGCGCGGCCGTGAAGTCGATGATGCGCAAGCGCTACGGCCGAATCGTCTCGATCGGCTCCGTCGTCGGTACGACGGGCAATCCCGGGCAGGGCAACTACGCTGCCGCCAAGGCCGGCCTGATCGGCATGTCGAAGGCGCTCGCTGCCGAGGTTGCGAGCCGGAATATCACGGTCAACGTGGTCGCTCCCGGCTTCATCGAGTCGCCGATGACGCAGGCCCTGAACGAGAAGCAGCGCGAGAGCATTCTCTCGGACGTGCCGATGGGCCGGCTGGGTGCGGGCGCGGACATTGCCGCCGCCGTCGCCTTCCTTGCCAGCACGGAGGCCGGCTACGTCACCGGCCAGACGCTTCATGTGAACGGCGGAATGGCAATGATCTAGGCGCGTTAGCGCCATTTCTAGATTGGTTTTGATAACGTTGCGGCGCTCTCGCCAGCCTTGAAAGGTTATGTTAACTAGCGCCGTCGCGCTGCTGGCGAGCGAGCCGAGGGGACTTGACGAAACCTCGGTTGTTGCGTTTGTGCAGGCTTCGAGCTTTCCGGGTCGCGGGCATCGTCACGATGGCGCGGCGGCTCGGAATGAAAGTCCATAACGCGCGTCGCGCTCTGCGATGCGTTTTCAGTTTCTAAGGAAGAGACTCATGAGCGATGTCGCCGAGCGCGTGAAGAAGATCGTGGTCGAGCACCTCGGCGTCGAGCCCGAGAAGGTTGTCGATGGCGCCAACTTCATCGAGGACCTGGGTGCGGACAGCCTCGACACCGTCGAGCTCGTGATGGCCTTCGAGGAAGAGTTCGGCGTCGAGATCCCGGACGATGCGGCCGAGACGATCGTGACGGTCGGCGATGCCGTGAAGTTCCTCTCGGCGAAGAGCGCGTGATCGGCCTCCCAGGCTGATCGACACAGAAGGCATCATGGCTTCTCGCAGTTTTCCGATGCGGCGCGTGGTCGTGACCGGGCTCGGCATGGTGACGCCGCTCGCTTGCGGCGTCGAGCCGACCTGGGCGCGTCTCCTGGCCGGTGCCAGCGGCGCCGGCCCCATCACCAGCTTCGACGCCAGCGACCTGCCGGCGCAGATTGCCTGCAGCATCCCGCGGGGTGACGGCAGCGACGGGACCTTCGATCCCGACGCCTGGATGGAGCCGAAGGAACAGCGCAAGGTCGACGAGTTCATCGTCTTTGCGATGGCCGCCGCCACGCAGGCGCTGCAGGACGCCGGCTGGAAGCCGGAACGCTACGAGGACCAGATCCGGACCGGTGTCGCCATCGGCTCCGGCATCGGCGGGCTCGGAGGCATCTACGAGGCTTCCCTGCTGCTGAAGGAGCGCGGGCCGCGCCGGCTCTCGCCCTTCTTCATTCCCGGGCGCCTGATCAATCTCGCTGCCGGCTATGTCTCGATCGAGCACGGGCTCAAAGGTCCGAACCACGCGGCCGTGACGGCCTGCTCGACCGGTGCGCATGCCATCGGCGACGCCTCGCGCATGATCGCGCTGGGCGATGCGGATGTCATGGTTGCGGGCGGCGCCGAATCTGCCGTCAACCGCATCGGTATTGCCGGTTTCTGCGCCTGCCGGGCGCTGTCCACCGGTTTCAATGATACGCCCGAGAAGGCGTCGCGTCCCTACGACAAGGACCGCGACGGCTTCGTCATGGGCGAGGGCGCCGGCGTCGTCGTGCTCGAGGAACTCGAGCACGCGCTGGGCCGTGGCGCGAAGATCTATGCCGAGGTTGTAGGCTACGGCATGTCCGGCGACGCCTACCACATTACCTCGCCGGCCGAGGACGGCGATGGCGCCTATCGCTGCATGCAGGCCGCGCTCGGACGGGCCGGCATCGCGGCGGCTGATCTCGACTATATCAACGCCCATGGCACCTCGACGCCTCTCGGCGACGAAATCGAGCTGCGCGCCGTCGAGCGCCTGCTGGCCAACGCGCCGAAGCGGCCTTCGATGTCCTCGACCAAGTCGGCGACGGGCCATCTGCTCGGCGCGGCCGGAGCGATCGAGGCGATCTTCACCGTGCTGGCAATCCGCGATCAGATCGCGCCGCCGACCATCAATCTCGACAACCCTTCCGTCGAGACGGATATCGATCTTGTCCCGCATGTCGCGCGCAAGCGCGAGATCGATTACGCGCTGTCGAATTCGTTCGGCTTCGGCGGTACCAACGCCTCGCTGGTCCTGCGGCGCTACCATTCCGATAGCTGATCTGAACGGGTCAGCTCCGTTTTGCCATAATGTTGGGTAGAGTTTGGCGCCAGCGTTGGCGAACGCGTGATTCCGCGTTCACAGCCACGAGGAAACCGGTTCTAATATGGCGGTTTCAAGCCTGATGCGCCTGGGGCCAGAATCCCTCCGGCGCGCGGTCGTGCCGAGACAGTCTACTTCATCCTGCGAGCGTCTTGATCGTGAATGATACGCCCCGCGTCGCCCCGAAGAGTCCGAGCGAGGCCCTCAAGCCCGTAGCGCCCCCGGCGCCGCCGCCGAAGGTGCGCCGCCGTCGCCGCAGTCCCTTCCTGTCGATGCTGAGCGGTCTTTTCACGATCGCGCTGGTCGGCGCCGGCGTCGTCGGCGCAGGCATCGCCGTTGTCTCCAGCCAGAGCAAGTCGCCAGGTCCGCTTGCGGGTGACCGCGTCCTCATCATCCCGAAGGAAAGCGGGCTGACCGAGATCGCGGAGCTGCTGCAGCGCGAGGGGCTGATCGAGCACCCGCTGAGCTTCCGCATCGCGGCGATCGTCGGCGGCGACTGGCACAAGCTTCAGGCCGGCGAGTATCTGTTCAAGGCGCGCGTCAGCCCGAAGGAGATTCTCGACATCATCTCCAGCGGCAAGGTGGTCGAGCATTCGATCACCGTTCCGGAAGGGCTGACGAGCGAGCAGATCGTCGAGCGTCTGCGCAACAACGAGCTTTTGACCGGCGAGATCGTCCAGGCGCCAAAGGAAGGCTCGATCCTGCCGGACACGTATCGGTTCCCGCGTGGCTTCTCGCGGCAGGCGATCATCGACCGCATGGCGCGCGATCAGCGCGTTATCCTGGCGCGAATCTGGGAGCGTCGCCCTGCCGACCTGCCGATCAAGACGCCGCAGGAACTCGTGATTCTCGCCTCGATCGTCGAGAAGGAGACCGGCCGCGCCGATGAGCGTCCGCGCGTTGCCGGCGTCTTCATCAACCGCCTGAACCAGAAGATGAAGCTGCAGTCCGATCCGACGATCGTCTACGGCCTCGTCGGCGGCAAGGGCACGCTCGGCCGGCCGATCCAGCGCAACGAGATCACGCAGGCGACGCCCTACAACACCTATGTCATCACCGGACTACCCCCGGGGCCGATCGCCAATCCCGGGCGCGCTGCGATGGAGGCCGTGGTCAATCATTCGCGTACGAAGGAACTCTACTTCGTCGCCGATGGCAGCGGCGGTCATGCCTTCGCCGAGACGCTCGATCAGCACAACCGCAATGTCGGTCGTTGGCGCCAGATCGAGACGACGCGCAGCCAGCAGCAGGGCGGAAAGCCCTCGGGCGACGTGGTCGACAAGATCGAACCTCCGGCAGGCCCCGACAACCGGACCGAAGCTCCGGCATCGACCCAGCCTGGCGCCGACAATGCCGGCCTGCCCGTGGCCCAGCCGGCGGGCGCCGGCGCTGTGGCCGGCACCCGCGCCCGCGCCTTCGACGCCTCCGAGGGCACGCCGCGCGATCCGCTGCTCAACAAGACCTTCGATCTGAACTCGCCCAAGCAGGTTCCGCAGCTCAAGCCCTGAGCTGCCCATTATCGCGCGGGTCATCCCCATTTTCCGGTGTTCCGGCGCTTGCCGAGGCCGGAGCGCGCCACTACGGTCCCGCCGCATCACAACGGGAGCGGCAGGGCCATGGCCATCGAAAGCATGACGGGCTTCGCCCGCGCCGCGGGGACCGCCGGCATCCATGGCTGGGCGTGGGAGATCCGCAGCGTCAACGGGCGCGGGCTCGATCTGCGCGTCCGGGTACCGCCCGGCTTCGAGGCGCTCGCGGAAGCTGCGCGCAAGCATCTGGCCGGCGCCTTCGCCCGCGGCACGTTGCACGTCAATCTGGCCGTCACCAGCGACGCTGGCCCGCCGCGTCCGCGCATCAACGAGGCCGTTCTCGTTGCCTTGCTGCAGGCGGTCGAGCGGCTGCCGCCAGCGGCGGGGATCAACCCGCCATCCTATGATGGCTTGCTCGGCATTCGCGGGGTCGTCGAATTCGCCGACGAAGCGCAGGATATTCTGGGGGCCGTGGAGGCCCCGGCGCTCGCCGGCCTGGAGGCTGCGGCTCTCGCTCTGAGGGAGGCCCGTTCCGCCGAGGGGCGCGCTTTGGCGGCGATCCTTCTCGGCCACCTCGAAACCATCGCGCGGCTTGCCGGCGAAGCTGAGCAGCATCCGGCGCGCAGCAGCGAGGCCATCCGAGCGCGCATCGCGGCGCAGGTCGAGACCCTGCTCGGCGCCAATAGCGGCTTCGATCCGCAGCGCCTGCACCAGGAGGCGGCGCTGCTTGCGGTGCGCGCCGATATCCGCGAGGAGATCGACCGGCTGCAGGCCCATGTGGGCGCGCTGCGCGAACTCCTGGCCAAAGGCGGGCCGATCGGCCGCAAGCTCGATTTTCTGGCGCAGGAATTCGGCCGCGAGGCCTCGACGCTCTGCGCCAAGGCCAACGACCCCGGCTTGTCGCGCATCGGCCTCGAACTGCGCACCGTGGTCGATCAGTTGCGCGAGCAAGTTCAGAACGTGGAGTGAGCCGTGATGGCCGAAACGACCCGTCCGGCCCGGCGCGGCCTGATGCTGATCCTGTCTTCGCCGTCAGGCGCCGGCAAGTCGACGCTGACGCGCAATCTCTGCCAGCGCGAAACCAATATCGACCTTTCCGTCTCGGTGACGACGCGGGAGCGCCGGCCCTCGGAGATCGATAGCGTGCATTACCGCTTCATCGACCGGGACACCTTCGAGGCGCTGCGCGACCATGACGATCTGCTCGAATGGGCCGAGGTCCACGGCAATTGCTACGGTACGCCACGCAAGCCGGTCGAGGCGGCGCTGGCGCGCGGGCGTGACGTGCTGTTCGACATCGATTGGCAGGGCACGATGCAGATCGTCGAGAAGGCGCGCGAGGATGTCGTGACGATCTTCATCCTGCCGCCCTCGATGGCGGAGCTGCGCTCGCGGCTGGTACGCCGCGCCGAGGACGCTCAGGAGGTCATCGCCAAGCGACTCGCAAACGCTCGTTCCGAGATCGCGCGCTGGGAGAAGTACGACTACGTCATCGTCAACGACGATTTGAACGACGCCTACGACTCGATCAAGGCCATCCTCACCGCCGAGCGGCTGAAGCGCAGCCGGGCGATCGGCCTTGCCGATTTCGTCGAGACACTGCTCGATGAGGCGATGCCCTGACGATCGTGGAGCCGGCGGATCGAGCCCGGCTCTAAGCTATCGATCGAGAAGGCGTGATCCGCCCAGATTGCCTTGCAATCCGGGCGGCGCGTGCTCTAGAGCCGGGCACCGAGCGCGTTGGCCAGGGCAACGAAGCCGGAAACCGGGATTTCTTCGGCGCGCGCCGTCTCGGAGAGGCCGGCGGCGGCGATGATCGGCGCGGGATCCGATAGCACCGCCTTCAGGCTCTGCCGCAGCATCTTGCGCCGCTGTCCGAAGGCCGCGAGCGTGACCCGCTCGAGCAGGCGTCGGTCGCAGGGCTCCGGCCGCTCGCGCGGAACGAGCTGGACGATCGAGGAGGTGATCTTCGGTGGCGGCACGAAGGCGTTGCGCGGAACATCGAACAGTATCTTCGTCTCGCAGCGCCAGTTCGACAGCACGGCGAGCCGGCCGTAATCCGCGCGTTGTTCCGGCGTCGCGACGATCCGCTCGGCCACCTCGCGCTGGAACATCAGTGTCAATGAGCTCCACCAGGACGGCCAGGGCTCGAGGCTGAGCCAGCCGACCAGCAGCGGCGTACCGATATTGTAGGGCAGGTTGGCGACGATTTTCGCGTGCTCGCCCTTGAGATGGGGCGACAGATCGACGGCGAGCGCATCGCCGTCGATGACCTCCAACCGACCCGGATAGCGTGCCGCGATCTCGGCCAGCGCCGGCAGGCAGCGCCGGTCGCGCTCGATCGCGATCACCCGTCTCGCTCCGTTGGCGAGCAGAGCGCGCGTCAACCCGCCGGGGCCCGGTCCGATCTCCACCACGGTCTCGTCGTCGAGTGGCCCAGCCGCTCTTGCAATGCGGCCCGTCAGGTTGAGGTCGAACAGAAAATTCTGTCCGAGCGCCTTCTGCGCCATCAGGCCATGGCGCTCGACCACCTCGCGCAACGGCGGCAGATCGTCGATTTGACTCATGATGCGGTCACCTGCATCGGCCCTTCGGCCATGCGTGCGGCAAGCTTCAGCGCGGCACAGAGGCTGTCGGGCCGCGCGATGCCCTTGCCTGCGATGTCGAAGGCGGTGCCATGGTCGGGAGAAGTCCGAATGAAGGGCAGGCCGAGCGTGACGTTGACGCCTTCGTCAAAGGCGATCGTCTTGATCGGGATCAGCGCCTGATCGTGATACATCGCCAGGGCCACGTCGTATCCAGCCCGCGCCCGGGCGTGGAACATCGTGTCCGCCGGATAGGGACCGCGCGCATCGATGCCTTCCGCCTGCAGGGCGGCGATGGCGGGCGCGATGACCACTATCTCCTCGCTGCCCATCGCGCCGTTCTCGCCGGCATGGGGGTTGAGGCCGCTGAAGGCGAGGCGCGGCGCGGCGATGCCGAAGCGGGCTTTCAGTTCTGCCGCGACGATGCGTGCCGTGTCCACGATGAGTTCGGTCGTCAGGAGCTCTGCTACGCGGCGCAGGGGCTCATGTATCGTCACCGGCACAACCGCAAGCTCGTCGCACCAGAGCATCATCACCGGGCGCGGCTCGTTTCCGCCATCCGCCGCAAGATGGGCCAGGTATTCGGTATGGCCGGGATGCCGGAAACCGGCCTGATAAAGCACCGATTTGGCGATCGGGTTGGTCACCACAGCTGCGGCCTCGCTGGTCCGCACGGCGGCGACGGCCATGTCGATCGAAGCGATGGTGGCCGGCGCTGTCGCTGGGTTGGGCCGGCCGGGTTCCGCCGCGGCGGTAGCCGCGAGCGCGATGACCGGCAACGCTTCCGGAAAAACTCCCCCGGCATCATCCCAGCCGCAGACGCGGACCGGGACATGCCAACCCAACCGCTTCGCCAATCCGGCGAGATCGTCGGGGCTGGCAACGCAGGCGAAGGCCGGCAGCTTGCGCTCCCGGCGCTCAAGCCAGGCCCGCAGGGCAAGCTCCGGCCCGATGCCTGCCGGATCGCCCTGTGTCAGCGCAAGCGGCAATGGCGGCAAGGCGGAACTCCGCGTCGAAGAGGAAACGGGCCGCGTCGGCGGCCCGGATATCGTCACTGACTGACGCCGTCAGCCGATGAGCTGTTGAGATTCTGCGAATAGGCGAGCTCGCCCAGTGTGCGCAGCTCGAGACGGAACATGACCGTGCGGGTATCCTTGGTCGCGCCCGACTGCCGGTCGGCATTGCTTTGCGAATAGCTGATGTCGAAAATCGTGCACTCGTCGGTATAGTTGACACCGAGCGAGGTCGAGGCAGTCTGGAACGGTCCCGTGTTGGGATAGACCGGTACCGCCGCGACCGACGGAGCCGCCAGATAGGCCGCATAGGCGTCGCGATAGCGCTCGCGATCGTATTTGTACTTGTCGAGATCGAACAGCACGCCGGCCCGGAGACGCCAGTTGTCGGCAATGCGCAGCGAACCGTTGAGCGACAGGCCCTCACGCCGGCGCGAGATGCCGAGTTCGGGCTGCGGCTCGTAGCGACCATAGCCGACCGAGGCCGTGATCACGCTGTTCGCATAGGTCGCGGCGGCGTCGATCCGCTGCGCTTCGAAGGTCGTCGAATTCAGGCGCGCGGCCCCGGTCAGGAAGAAGCCCTTGAACGGCGAAAGCTGCGCACGGGTGACGATGTCAGAGCTGTTCGTGTCGAGGCCGGAGTTGAGGCCGGTATTGACGAGGTCGCCGCTGGCAAAGGAGTTGCGTCCACCGAGCTGGAAGGACTGGCCGACGAGGAGATTGGCGAAAGCCTCCTTGCCGAACCGGCCGGTATAGAGCGCGCCGACATTGGCGCGGGTGCCGCCCTCGACGCGGTCATAGCCTGAGAATTTGCCGCTCCATTCGAACAGGTTCGTGGCGTCGAAGACGAGGCTCTGAGCGTCCTCGTTGGCGAGACGCACGCTGTGAGTCTCGTTCGGCCGCGCCACGATCTGCGCGACCGGCTCGATGATATGGGTGCCCCAGTCGGTCTTGGCGACGAAGGGATAGCGGTACATGAGGCCGATGGCCGGCATCACCCGGCCGAAGACCTCGTCGGAGGTATCCGCGATCGTCGAGACGCGCGAGTTGATCACGCTGCTGGTGTCGGGGTTGACCGAGAAGACGTCCGCGCGAACCGAGGCGTAGGGCGTCCACATCTGTCCGAGCGGATCGATGAAGTTGCGCCGCCAGGAAACCTCGGCCGTCGCGCGCGAGACATTGCCGGCGAGGCCACGCACCAGGCAGGTGCTCTTCTGGTACACCGCACAGCCGTCATAGAGCGAATAGCTCGGCGTCGTGATCAGGTAGGTCTTCTGCTGCGGCAATTCCGTGAACGCGGCAGTGTCGCGATGCAGGCTGGTGACGTTGACAGTGAATTCCAGCTCGCCGCCGAGGAAGGACGGCTTGTGGACCCGCTTGTCGTAGTCCAGCACAGGCAGCACCATCGGCTGCTGCTTCTGCCAGTCCTGGTAGTTCAGCGGCTGGAAATAGTAGCCGCGCAGATCGAACCAGGCGGTCGCGCTCTGGCCGTTCAGATAGGCCGTCGAGATCGATTCCTGCAGATAGGTCGTGGTGCTGAAGGCCTCGTTCTTGATCCGGTAGTTCTTGTAGAACCAGCGGTCCGTCGACATCGCGGCGTTCCAGCCGAACGACCAGTTCTGATTGATGTAGAACTTGCCGTTCGTTTCGACCGAGCCACGGAACTCCTTGTCACGCGGGCCGAGCGGACTCGCGAGGAAGGCTTCCTGATCCTGCTGAAAGATGCCGGATGCGCGGATGGTATAGGAGCCGTTGACCAGGCGATGCCGCCACTCCGCCTGCCCGAGTACGCCCTGGCGGGTGAGGAAGGTCGGGGTCAGCGTCAGGTCGTAGTTCGGCGCCAGATTGAGGAAATACGGCAGGCCGACACCGAAGCCGAGGGCGGAGGTGTTGATGAACTTCGGCGACAGGAAGCCGGATTTGCGCTTTACCGTCGAGTCCGGACCCGACATGTACGGCAAGTAGGCCATCGGGATGCCGGCGAATTCCAGCCGGGCGTCCTCGTAGTAAACCGTCTGCTCGGATTTCTTGTGGATGATCCTGGCCGCCCGAACCTGCCATAGCGGCGGCTTTTCGGGGTTGTCCTTGCAGGGCTCGCAGGCGGTGTAGATGCCCTTCTCGAAGATGAAAGTCTCGCCGTCGGTCCGCTCCGCGCGCGGAGCGGAGAAGCGCGTGCGATCCGGGTTCACGACGCGCAGGGAATCGATGAAGCCGTCGCGGAAGTCATCGGTCAGGTTGAACCTGTCGCCGGTGATGACGGTGCCGTTGGTCTCCGTGATGCGGGCGTTGCCGATGGCGGTGACCCGCTTGTTGGCCTGGTCGTAGATGACGCGATCGGCCTCGATCGTCCGACCTTGATAGAGAATCTGAACGTCGCCGACGGCTGCGACCGTCTTCTTGTCGTTGTCGTAGACGAGCTCGCGCGCATCGACGACCATCCGGTCCTGCGGCTTGGCGGCGGCAGCGGCGGGCGCAGGCTTCGAGCCGGCCGCCCGATTCTGGGCATAGGCCGGCCCGGCCAGCAGATAGGCCAGGCTGGAGGCGAGAGCGGTCGCCGCAGCAAAGTGCGCCACGCGGTTCACGCGCGAAACCATCCGTTAAACCCAAAATTAACCATAGGCACAGTACGATTCACCCGTCTTCCTGATGGAGGAGGGCAAGGGTGCCCAGCATCGTCCCCAATGCTGCGGGCAACCACGCCGCGACGATCGGATTGACGATTCCCGACGATCCGAGTTCCTCCGACAGCTGGGTCGCAACATAGAGCACGAACCCGGCCGCGACGCCACCTATCACCAACTTGGTCACACCACCAAAGCGGAAAAATCTTAAGGAAACGGATGCTGCCACCAGCACCATGGCGATGAGCAGCAGCGGGCGCGCCATAAGTGCCTGATATCGCAGCTCATAAGGCGTCGTGTCGAGGCCGGCCCGCTGTGTCCGATCGATGACCGTTGGCATGGACCAGAACCCCACCGCATCGGGCGGGGTGAAGCTCTGTCGCATCTGTTCCGGCTCCAGGGTCGTCGCGACCATGTAGCTCGCGAAATTCTGTGGCTCTTCCGTGGCGGAGGTGATGCGCGCCTCGGTAAGTTCCCAGTGTCCCGGACGCAACACGGCCTGCTTCGCGTCGATGCGTTCCTTGAACGACCCGTCGTGGTTGAACACGAAGAACGCCACCTGAGACAAGCCGTCCTCGTCCGGCAGGGCGCCGGCCGCGCGGATAATGGCCTGTCCATCGACGCTGCGCTGCCTCAGCCAGACATCCTGGGCAGCGCCCGTCTTGCCGCTCGCGCGGACGAACAGCCGCGTTTCGAGCGCGGTGGCCTTGCGCTTCAGATCAGCCGCGAGCGGGTTGTAGATCATGATCGACATCAGGCCGATCATCCCGGCGACGGCCGCTGCGGGCTGCAGGAACTGCCAGGCCGAAACGCCGACCGAGCGCGCGACCACCAGCTCCAGCTTACGACTCAGCGTCAGCAGCGCGAACATACCGCCGAAGAGTGCGGCGAAGGGGAAGATCTGTTCGGCCACGGCTGGTGCGCGGAAGAGCGCGAGCTGCACGATCCGCGGGGTTGTCGCGATGGGGGAATCGCCGGCCCGGCGCATCAGCTCGACGAAATCGAGCGTGCCGATCAGGAAGAAGAAGGTGCCGAACACACTGAGGATCGCGCGGGCGAAGCGCTTTGTCAGATAGCGCCCGAAGGTCGAGAACAGGAGCATCAGGCGCGCCGGAAACGGGCCGCAATATTGGCGAGCGGCGTTGTCAGAGGGGCAGTGAGTCGCGCCATAACGGGGCGCAGGCGTTCACCGTAGAAGATGACGGCGAGGGCCAGCGTGATGGCCGTGATCGGCAGGATGTAGAGCAGGGCGGCGGCGAAGGGCGAGCGGACGCTCGCCGTCCAGGCCGCATAGGCGGCAATGCGGGTCGCGCCGACGATCATGATCGCGGCCTGGATCGCCAGCGCACGTCCCTGGCGAGTAGTCCGCGCTTCGCCGATCGCCGCGAAGGCGATCAGCATGAAGGCGAAGGGGTAAAGCGGCGCCGACAGGCGATTGTGCAGCTCGGCCCGGAAGCGGCCTTCCTGAATCTTGTAGTAGCTCTCGTTCGGGTTCTGATTGATGAGCTGCCAGGTCGAGCGTTCGCGCGGCTTGTAGACCACCTTGTCGCCGTCGCCTTCCCCGGGGCCGCCGGTCGGATCGCCGGTCAGCGCCGAGAGATTGAGCGCGTAGCGCTCGAAGGAGATGATGGACGTCGTGGTGGTGTTCTTGGTCTCGCGCTGGATGGTCCCCTTCTCGAGCATCAAGAAGCTCTGGCCTTCCGCCTCGACCGTTCGTCCGCGCTCGGCGAGATAGATCGAAGGCTGCGCCGGGTCGCGACGATCCTGCATGAAGATGCCGACCAGCGAGTCGCCGGCCTTCTCGCGGTAGTGGAAGGTGACGCCGGAATCGAGCGAGACGAACTGCCCCTCCTTCACGACGTTGGCGACGAAGTCGGCGCGGATCAGCGTGATCAGATCGCGCAGCATGCGGAAGCTCGCGGGCATCACCGAGATCGTCATCCACGCCACAATGACCGCGGTGATGATGGTCAGGGCGAGGAAGGGCCGGACGATCCGGTGCGGTGCCACGCCGGCGGCGTTCATCACGATCAGCTCGGAATCGCCGTTGAGCTTGTTGAGCGTGTAGAGCGTCGACATGAACAAGGCGACTGGCGCGATGCCGGCGATCAGCGCGGGCAGCGACAGCAGCGTGACGGTCAGGAAGATCAGGACCGTCTGGCCCTTGCCGGTGATGAGGTCGACTTCGCGCAGGGCCTGCGTGACCCAGATGACCCCCGTGAGACCGAACAGCAGCACGATCGCCGCCCCCGCCGCGATCTTCAGGATGTATCGGTCAAGGCGGTTGAACAGCACGCATCACTTCCGGCAGTCGGGAATGGGAGATTCCCGAGGTGGTTCGTCGGACACCCCATATGGTATAGGCGCGTTCGCGGCGCAAACGGGAATCGTTTGCCGCCGGCCATCCCTGTGTCCTTCCCCGGCACTTGTCGCAAGATTGTGAGCGGATCATGTCCCAGCGCCTGAAGCTCGAGGTCAAAGCCCTGAATGCCGTCGAAGGGCAGGATCTCGTGATCCTGGTTTCGGATCGGCTCGTGTTGCCGTCCGCGGCCGAGAATGCGGCGGGGCGCGCTGCGCAGGCTCTCCTGACGCGGGCCGCCGCGGCCGAGCGCTACAAGGGCAAGGCCTATGCCGGCCTGACCTTGCCTGCTCCCGAGGGGGCGTCCTACGAGCGGCTGATCGTCGTCGGGATCGGCGACGCGGACAAGAATGACGATCTCGATTTCGTCAAGCTCGGTGGCGCCATCGCCGGCCGGCTCGGTGCGGGGCGCACGGCGGAAATCATCCTGGCGCTGCCGGCTGGAACGATCGCGGCCGAGCGTGGCGCCGAGCTGGCGCTGGGCCTGAAGCTGCGCAGCTATGCCTTCGACCGCTACAAGACGAAGAGCAAGGACAAGGATGACGCCGGGCCGATCGCGGTGACGCTGCGCTCGGATGATCCTGCCGGCCTGAAGAAGGCCCTGAAGGCGGCCGATGCCGTCGCCGCCGGCGTCGTGCTGGCGCGCGACCTCGTCAACGAGCCGCCGAACGTCCTCTACCCGGAAGAATTCGCTGACCGGGCCGCCAAGCTGAAGAAGCTCGATGTCGAGATCGAGATTCTCGACGAGAAGGATCTGAAGAAGATCGGCATGCGCGCCTTGCTCGGGGTGGGCCAGGGCTCGCGTCGCGAGAGCCGCGTCGCCATCATGCGCTGGAACGGCGCCGGCAAGGACGAGCAGCCCGTCGCCTTCGTCGGCAAGGGGGTTACCTTCGACACCGGCGGCATTTCGCTGAAGCCTGGTGCCGGCATGGAGGACATGAAGGGCGATATGGCCGGCGCTGCCTGCGTCGTCGGTCTGATGCACGCGCTTGCCGCCCGCAAGGCCGAGGTCAATGCGATCGGCGTCATCGGCCTCGTCGAGAACATGCCGGACGGCAACGCCCAGCGTCCGGGCGACATCGTCACCTCGCTCTCTGGCCAGACCATCGAGATCATCAACACCGACGCGGAGGGCCGCCTCGTCCTCGCCGACGTGCTCTGGTACACGCAGGAGCGCTTCAAGCCGCGCTTCATGATCAATCTGGCCACGCTGACCGGCGCGATCCTCGTGGCGCTGGCACAGGAGAATGCCGGCCTCTTCACCAACAGCGACGAGCTGGCGCAGCGTTTKACGGCCGCCGGCCTCGCGACCGGCGAGACGGTCTGGCGCATGCCTCTCGGCAAGGCCTACGACAAGATGATCGATTCGAAGTTCGCCGATATGAAGAATTCGGCCGGGCGCTATGCAGGCTCGATCACCGCTGCGCAGTTCCTGCAACGCCACGTCAACGACACGCCCTGGGCGCATCTCGACATCGCCGGCACCGGCATGGGCGCCAAGGACAGCGAGATCAACCGCTCCTGGGGCCCCGGCTGGGGCGTGCGCCTGCTCGACCGGCTCGTGGCCGACCACTACGAAAGCTAAAGTCATTTCTGCGGAACGAACGTCAGTGTTTTAGGAGAAAAGGGTTTCGATGGCCGAGATCCTGTTCTTCCATCTGCAGTCCCGCCCGCTGGAGCAGGTCCTGCCGACGATCCTCGACCGGGCGCTCTCGCGCGGCCAGAAGGTCGTCGTCGAGGTCTCAAGCCAGGAGCGGCTGAGCGTGATCGACGATCACCTCTGGACTTACGCCGACGAGAGCTTCCTGCCGCATGTCACGGCGATGGAGGCGGACGCCGCACAGAACCCGGTGGTGATCACCACGCAGGATCACAATCCGAACGCTGCGCAGGTCCGGATCTGCGCCGACGGAGTTCGCATTCCCGACGCAATGCAAGACTACGAGCGCATCGTTCTGATATTCGATGGAGACGATCCCGAGGCGCTGACAGCGGCCCGCGAGGATTGGAAGAAAGCCCGGGCCTCCGGCCATGCCGCCAGCTATTGGCAGCAGGACGAGGCCGGTCGCTGGGAGAAGAAAGCGTGAGACTGCCGGTTCTGTTTCTCTGCGCCGCGACACTCGCGGGCTGCTCGGTCGACATGGGCGGTTTCGCCTTCCAGTCCGAAACCAAGGGCGGCGTGACCACGACGCGGACGAGCAGCGCCAGCGCCGGAATCTCGACGCAGGAGCCGGTGCTGACGCCTGAGGGCGATTGCAGCGTCGGCGCCTCGCTCGATCCCTCGACGCGCCCGCTGCCGAAGGAGATCGCGCCCGGCATCACCGAATGCGAGCTGGTGAAGCTCAAGGGCACGCGGCCGACCGACGTGCTGATCGGCGAAAGCGGCAAGGGCCAGCGCGAGGTCCAGGTGCTCTATGCCGAGCCGGGCGGGCGCGAGATCTACATGTTCACCGACAACCGCCTCAGCCGGATCGTCAAGCCGGGGCAGGGGTGAACGGCACATATTCGGACGCCGCGTGGGAGCTTCGGCTGCCGCCGCGTTTTGACGTGTGCCGTCGTGCCGCGAGCTGAAAAAATGCTCGCTGGCCCCGCTGTTGCTTTGGGTGCAGCGTTTTCCCGGTCTTCCACAGCTGATGTCGTGTGGCGGAACCCGAGGGGCGGTTCGGGGCTCAGGCGGATGTCTGGCTGCTCTCCCGATTCGCGGCGTGCTCGGGTAGCCAGGTCGCCAATGCACTGCGACCTGTCTCGGTCAGCGCGTAGACGCCGCGCTCGGAGCGTTCGAACCAGCCATAGACATTCCGGCGCAGGATCTTCTGGGCATCGGGGAACGATGGCTTGAGATCGCGCGGGCGTTGCGGCGCCGACGCCATCGCTGCGGCACAGGCGAGCGCCTGCTGGCGATACGCTGTCATGATGGGCTTGCGCGTGCCTCCGCCGGCGACGGGGTCACCCTGGCGCCGCTTGTGCTCCTCCACCAGTCTCGAGCGCCGACGGGGATCCTTCCGCGGCGTAGGCGCGGTCGGGGAGACCAGGATATCGACATGGCCGGATTTGGAGATGCCCAGCAAACCGAAGCCGAGGCGCCGGCAGAGGTTGCGATATCTCGGATCGCTTTCGCGGCCCTTGCCCTTGGCGGAAAGCTGAGCTGCCAGCCAGATTTCATCGCCGAGGCTCATTCGCTCCACGCCCTGCAGAATGAGCTCCAGATTGAACGTCAGCTTCAGCTCGCCGATCACCACGACAGCCGGGTCATCATCCCGAAGCCCGACGAGATCGCAGTGTCCGATCTCTCCTTTGACGGAATAACCCAGGCCCTCGAGGAAGCGCTTGACGGGCAGATAAAGAGAGGTTTCCACACCGCATCTCCGGACAACGCGTCGAGCATGCCCTCATAGTCGTTTCAGCGAGGCAAACGCCGTGCTGGGCAGGGCGCCGCGCCTCCACCGGCAGAACCTGCGAACTCGGCGGTCGACGGGCGCGATCCTTGGTCGCCCGACAGCGCTGCCCGCCGGGCCTTACGCGCTCTCCAGCTCCTCGCCGAGCAGCAGCCATTCCTCCTCGGCGGCCGTCAGCGCCTCCCCCAGCTCAGCGCGCTGGCGTGAGAGCTGCAGCGCCTTCTCAGGCTCGCGGGAGAAGGCTCCGTTGGCGAGCGCCGCGTCGACCTTCTCGATCAGCCCGGTCAGCTTGGCGATTCGCGCTTCCGCAAGGTTGAGCTTCTGCCTGAGCGGCCCGAGCGCCGCCCGCTTGGTCGCGGCCTCCTTGCGCTCGTCCGTCTTCGGCTTTGCGGCTCCCGCTTCGGGAGCGGGCTTGCCGCGCCGCTCGGCCTTGGCGGTGTCGAGCACGAAGGCGCGGTAGTCTTCCATGTCGCCGTCGAAGTTCTTCACCGTGCCGTTCGCAACCAGCCAGAGCCGGTCGGCACAGGCCTCGATCAGGAAGCGGTCGTGGCTGACGAGGATGACGGCGCCGGGGTAGTCGTTGATCGCCGTCATCAGCGCCGTGCGGCTGTCGATGTCGAGATGGTTCGTCGGCTCGTCGAGGATCAGCAGATGCGGGCCGTGGAAGGTGGCGAGTCCCAGCATCAAACGGGCCTTCTCGCCGCCCGAAAGCAGCTTCACCGGCGTATCCGCCTTGCTGGCGGGAAAGCCGATCTGCGCCGCCTTGGAGCGCAGCTTCGCCTCCGGCGCATCCGGCATCACGTCACGCAGATGGCCGACGGGCGTATCTTCGAGCCTCAGCTCGTCGAGCTGGTGCTGGGCGAAATAGGCGGTCTCCAGCTTGCTCGATTTCTTCATCTCGCCGGAGAGCGGGGCGAGCCTTCCGCCGATCAGCTTGCAGAAGGTCGATTTGCCGTTGCCGTTGGAGCCGAGCAGGGCGATCCGGTCGTCCGGGGCGAGGTTGAGCTTGAGCCGCGACAGTA
Source organism: Allobosea sp. 05T438 (assembly GCF_056396025.1). Taxonomy (NCBI): domain Bacteria; kingdom Pseudomonadati; phylum Pseudomonadota; class Alphaproteobacteria; order Hyphomicrobiales; family Alloboseaceae; genus Allobosea; species Allobosea sp. 05T438. The sequence goes on along the minus strand of NZ_JBFTKQ010000005.1, from coordinate 181,901 downwards.
CCTTGCGCTCGCCATAGCCGGCGCTGGCGTCGTCCAGCACGATCATCGGCGGCGAGAGCGGTTTCTCCGGCCCGGGGAAGACGAAGGGCTGCACGTCGCGGTCGACGATCGCTGCGATGGTCTCCATCTTCTCCAGCCGCTTCACCCGCGACTGCGCCTGGCGCGCCTTGGTGGCCTTGGCCTTGAAGCGATCTACGAAGGCCTGGAGATGTTTGCGCTCGGCGTCCTGCTTCTCCTTCGCGCGGGCGAGCTGCATCTGCTTCTCGGCGCGCTGCTTCTCGAAAGAAGAATAGCCGCCGCGGTAGAGCGTGAGCTTGCCCTGGTCGAGATGCAGGATGTGGTCGACGCTGGTGTCGAGCAACTCGCGATCGTGGCTGATCACCAGCACGGTATGCGGGTAGCGCTCGAGATAATCGTAGAGCCAGAGCGTGCCTTCGAGGTCGAGATAGTTGGTCGGCTCGTCCAGCAAGAGGAGATCGGGCTCGGAGAAGAGCACGGCGGCGAGCGCGACGCGCATGCGCCAGCCGCCCGAGAAGTCGGAGCAGGGGCGCTGCTGCGCCTCCTCGTTGAAGCCGAGGCCGTGCAGCACCATCGCGGCGCGGGCCGGCGCGGAATGGGCGCCGAGATCGGCGAGCCGTGTTCCGATCTCGGCGATGCGATGGGGGTCGGTCGCGGTCTCCGCTTCCTGCATCAGCGCGGTGCGTTCGGTGTCGGCGGCGAGCACGACCTCGATCAGCGATTCCGGGCCGCCCGGGGCCTCCTGCGCCACGCCCCCGATGCGCCGACCTTTCGGCAGGCTGATGTTGCCGCTCTCGGTGCCGAGGTCGCCTGTGATGATCTTGAAGAGGGTCGTCTTGCCGGTGCCGTTGCGGCCGACGAACCCCACGCGCGCGCCGTCCGGAATGGCGGCGCCGGTGTGGTCGAGCAGCAGGCGCTCGCCGAGGCGATAGGTGATGTCGTTGATCGTCAGCATGGCCGTCGTTTAGGCGGTTTGCCTATGAAAACGCAATGCAAAGCCGGCATAACCGGCCTGTCGTCACCGTTTCGTCACAATCTCGCCTCGTCGCGGCCCGCTGGCGCCGTCACCCAACGGCAATGCAGTAACTTCCGATTCGCGAGGCAGTCTTCGATGCATGCCTACCCGTTTGATGTCGCGTCCCGCCACGTTTCTTCGCTAGCCTCCCTGATGATCTGCCTGTCGATCATCCTCGGCAGTGCCGCTGCGCTCACCGCAATCGTCCCGTTTTCCTGAGGTTGCATCGGCTTGCCTTGGGGCAGGCCGAGCCTGGCTGGGATCGGGGATGCGGCTTGTCGCGCTGTGGATGAGCCGCTAACGCTGGCATCATGGCACGCATCGCTTTCTACACCGGTTCTTTCGACCCCGTGACCAACGGCCATGCCGACGTGATCGCGGCTGCGGCCGGGCTTTGCGACAAGCTCGTCGTCGCGATCGGCGTCCATCCCGGCAAGACGCCGCTTCTCGCCGCCGAGCAGCGCGCCGAGCTGGTGCGCACCGTCGCGACGCCGCTGCTTGCGGCGAAGGGGGCTGTGCTCGATGTCGTGACCTTCGATGATCTCGCGGTCGATGCGGCCCGCCGCGCGGGCGCCTCGATCATCATCCGCGGGCTGCGCGACGGCAGCGATCTCGACTACGAGATGCAGATGGCGGGCATGAACGGGACGATGGCGCCGGAGGTGCAGACCGTGTTCCTGCCGGCCTCGCCCGCTGTGCGCTACATCACTGCGACGCTGGTGCGCCAGATCGCAGCGATGGGCGGGGACGTCTCCCCCTTCGTACCGGCGCCTGTGCTCTCCGCGCTGAAGGCGCGCTTCGCTCGGAGCTGAACCTAATTCAGGCAGCGAAACGCGAAATAGATCGAGGCGAGAGACACACAACTTCGCCATCTTCCGCCGCTTTCTGGTGATTTTGGTTTGCATTTTGCCGAGAGCGATGGTGTCTCTCAGGTAAAGCGACTCGTTGCGTAGTTCCCCGGTGCGATCCCCCGCGCGCTGCCCTCCGACAGGTTTTCTGATGCGTCTTTCCCGCTATTTCCTGCCCCTTCTGCGCGATACGCCCAAGGAGGCGGAGATCGTCTCGCACCGGCTGATGCTGCGCGCCGGCATGATCCGCCAGCAGTCGGCGGGCATCTATGCCTGGCTGCCGCTCGGCCTGCGCGTGCTCGACAAGATCTGCAAGGTCGTGCGCGAGGAGCAGAACCGCTCCGGCGCCATCGAGATCCTGATGCCGACCATCCAGTCGGCCGATCTCTGGCGCGAGAGCGGGCGCTACGACGCCTATGGCAAGGAGATGCTGCGCATCAAGGATCGGCACGATCGCGACATGCTCTACGGCCCGACCAATGAGGAGATGGTCACCGAGATCGTCCGTGCCTACGTCAAGTCCTACAAGGACCTGCCGCTCAATCTCTACCACATCCAGTGGAAGTTCCGCGACGAGGTGCGCCCGCGCTTCGGCGTGATGCGCGGCCGCGAATTCCTGATGAAGGACGCCTATTCCTTCGATCTCGACAAGGATGCGGCGCGCCACGCCTATAACCGCATGTTCACCGCCTATCTGCGCACCTTTGCGCGGCTCGGCCTGAAGGCGATCCCGATGAAGGCCGATACCGGCCCGATCGGCGGCGATCTCTCTCACGAGTTCATCGTGCTCGCCTCGACCGGCGAGAGCGAGGTCTTCTGCCACAGCGACTACCTGAATTTCGAGACACCGGCCGCCGACACCGATTTCGACAGCGTCGCCGGCCTGCAGGGCGTCGTCGACAAGTGGACGAGCCTCTACGCCGCCACCGAGGAGATGCACGACAAGGCGGCCTTCGAGGCGGTCCCCGAGGACAAGCGCGTTTCGGCGCGCGGCATCGAGGTCGGCCACATCTTCTATTTCGGCACCAAGTATTCCGAGCCGATGGGCGCGGCTGTGGCCGGCCCGGACGGCCAGCCGGTACTGCTGCATGGCGGCTCCTACGGCATCGGCCCCAGCCGTCTCGTCGCGGCGCTGATCGAGGCCGGCCATGACGATGCCGGCATCGTCTGGCCCGACGAGATTGCGCCCTTCGACGTCTCCGTCATCAACCTCAAGGTGGGTGATGCCGCGACGGACGGCGCCAGCGAGCGGATCTACAAGCACCTGCTCGCCAAGGGCTACGACGCCCTGCTCGACGACACCGACGATCGGCCGGGCGCCAAATTCGCCACGGCCGACCTGATCGGCGTGCCCTGGCAGATCATCGTCGGGCCGAAGGGCCTGGCCGAGGGCAAGGTCGAGCTCAAGCGCCGCGCGGGCGGCGAGCGCGAGCTCGTCTCGCTGGAAGCTGCGCTCGACCGCTTCAAGGGCCGGGCGGCGTGACGGAGCGCCGCGCCAAAGGTCCTCGCATGGTCAGAGCCGCTTCATGAGCGCTGTCGCCGAGAATGCCGTCATTCCGACTGGAACGAAGCCTTTCGCTGGCTTCGAATGGCTGCTGGCCGGGCGCTATCTGCGCACGCGCCGGCGCGAGGGCTTCGTCTCGGTCATCGCCGGCTTCTCCTTCCTCGGCATCCTGCTCGGCGTCGCCACGCTGATCATCGTGATGTCGGTGATGAACGGCTTCCGCAAGGAGCTGCTGGAGAAGATCGTCGGCGTAAACGGGCATATCTTCGCCACGCCGATCGACCGGCCGCTCGACGATTACGACAGCGTCGCCCAGAAGCTCGCCAAGATCCATGGCGTCAAGCTCGCGATTCCGCTGGTCGAAGGGCAGGCTCTGGCCTCCTCGCAGACCGGCAACAACGGCGTGCTGGTCCGCGGCGTGCGCGAGGCCGACATCAAGGCGATTCCCTTCATCGGCGGCAACATCAAGTCCGGCACGCTCGACGGCTTCGACAGCGGGACGCCGGGCGTCGCCATCGGCCGGCGCCTCGCCAATGCGCTGGGCCTCCAGGTCGGCGATTCGATGACGCTGGTCTCGCCGCAGGGGGCCTCGACGCCTTTCGGCACGGCGCCGCGCATCAAGGCCTATCCGGTCAAGGCGATCTTCGAGATCGGCATGACCGAGTTCGACGGCACCTTCGTCTACATGCCGCTCGCCGAGAGCCAAGCCTATTTCAACCGCGATGGCGACGTGAACGTCATCGAGATCTTCGTCGACAATCCCGATCGGACGCAGACCGTGCGTGACGCGATCGAGGCCGATGCGCCGCGGCCGCTCGTCCTTTCGGACTGGCGCCAGCGCAATCGAAGCTTCTTCAACGCGCTCGAGGTCGAGCGGAACGTGATGTTCATCATCCTGACGCTGATCGTGCTTGTGGCGGCGCTGAACATCGTCTCCGGCCTGATCATGCTGGTGAAGGACAAGACCGCCGACATCGCCATCATGCGCACCATGGGGGCCACGCGGGGCACGGTGCTGCGCGTCTTCCTGATCACCGGAGCGGCGATCGGCGTCATCGGCACGGTCGCCGGCCTCATCCTCGGTGTGCTCTTCGCCAACAACATCAAGTCGATCATGGCGGCGCTGAACTGGATCACCGGGGCCAATCTCTGGGACCCGACCGTGCGCTTCCTGAGCGACATCCCCTCCGTCATCGACTGGCGGGAGGTGGTGAGCGTCGTGCTGATGGCGCTGACGCTGTCGCTGCTGGCGACGCTCTATCCGGCCTGGAAGGCCGCCCGGCTCGACCCGGTCGAAGCGCTGAGGATGGGCTAAGCAGATGGCGCAGGAGATGCCCGCGCTCTTCCTCTCGCAGGTCGAACGCTTCTATCCGCAAAGCGATGCGCCGCTCGAAGTGCTGCGCCGGGCCGATTTCGCGCTCTGGCCGGGCGAGGTCGTCGCGCTGGTCGCGCCCAGCGGCACCGGCAAGTCGACCCTGCTCCACGTCGCCGGACTGCTGGAGAAGCCGGATGCCGGCGAGGTCTTCGTCGGCGGGCTCGCCACGACCAAGCTCGACGATGCCGGGCGCACGCGCCTGCGCCGCACCGAGATCGGCTTCGTCTATCAGTTCCACCATCTGCTGCCTGAGTTCACGGCGCTGGAGAACGTGGTTCTGCCGCAGCGCATCCGGGGCCTGCCGCGCGATGTGTCGGAGGAACGGGCATCGGAGCTGCTGACCTTCCTGGGCCTCGGCGAGCGGCTGGATCATCTGCCGGGCGAATTGTCCGGCGGCGAGCAGCAACGTGTCGCCATCGGCCGCGCTGTCGCCAACGGGCCGCGTTTGCTGCTGGCCGACGAGCCGACCGGCAATCTCGACCCGCATACCTCGCAGCACGTGTTCGGCACGCTGATGGCGCTGGCGCGGGCGTCGGGGCTCGCGGCGCTGATCGCGACGCACAACCTGCAGCTGGCAGGCCAGATGGACCGGCAGGTGACGATCCGCGACGGGCTCGTCGTCGCGCTGGACTGAGGGCGCCTGCCGCCATTCTCTGACTGAGCGCTGCGCCGGTCCGAGATGCTTCAGCCGCGGCTGATTTCTTTCAACTCGAGCAGCACAAGTCGGCGCCGGGCAGGGCATGCGCCCACCTGGGCCGGCGGAGCCACGGTCTCCTTCTCTGTTAAGCGGCCCGAGTGGCTGTTAGGGCATCATTAACCGCCCGAGAGCGCGGGATGCTTGGCCGCGTGCACATCGATTGACGAGAACAAATCATGAACTAAAATGAACCTATCAAGAACAACGGAGGTTCTCATGACTGCAGCGCGTAAATTCGCCGCCGGCCTTGCCGAGATCGCCTCGCTCGGCGTGTTCCTCGGCATGATCTGGCTCTGGGCAGCGATCTTCTCCGGGCCGCACGTCTGAGTGCGGCAGGAGCCATCCACAGCATCGGCCGAGAAACCTCGACGCAGGGCGTGCCGAGGTTTCGCATCCGGCTCAGGTTTCATAAGGAGAATGAGGTCGACGAGTCGCGCTGCGACGATGGGAGAAGGGCATGGGTCGGGAAACTGGCGAGTCGCGCGTCCTGTCGGACATCGGCTTCGTCCATCTCCACGTCCATTCGAGCTATTCGCTGCTCGAAGGCGCAATGACGGTCGCGACGCTGGCCAAGATGGCCGCCGCCGACGGGCAGCCGGCGCTGGCGCTCACGGACAACGACAATCTCTTCGGCGCGCTCGAATTCTCGGAGAAGCTGGCGGGATCGGGCCTGCAGCCGATCGCCGGCGTGCAGCTTTCCGTCGATTTCGCTGATGACAATGAAAGCGGCCGCAGGCCGGCCCAGCCGCAGCGACTGCCGCACATCGTTCTGCTTGCCATGGACGAGGCCGGCTACGGCAATCTGATGAAGCTCGTCAGCGAGGCCGCGCTGGCAACAGGCGGCGCGGGGCAGCCGGTCACCACGGTCGCGCGGCTCTCCGCCTTCAATGCCGGGCTCATCGCCCTGACCGGCGGCCATGGCGGGCCGATCGATATGGCGCTGCGTAGCGGCCAGCTCCCGCAGGCGACGTCCCGTCTGGCCACGTTGGCCGAGATCTATGGCGACCGGCTCTATGTCGAGATCCAGCGCCATGGCGGCGACGGGGAGGCGGCGCTGGAGGCTCATCTCCTGCGCCTTGCCTATGATGCCGATCTGCCGATCGTCGCCACCAACGAGCCCTTCTTCGCCAAGCCTGCCGATTTCGACGCGCATGATGCGCTGCTCGCGGTGGCCGAGGGCCGGCTCGTCTCCGATGGCGAGCGCCGCCGCGTCACGCCGGAGCATTACTTCGCCACGCGCTCGGAGATGCAGAAGCGTTTCGCCGATCTGCCGGAGGCGCTGGCGAGCACGGTCGAGATCGCGATGCGCTGTCACTGGCGCGTCTCGACCCGCAAGCCGATCCTGCCGCGCTTCGGCGAGGAGGGGCGCGACGAGGCGGAGGAGCTGCAGGAGCAGGCCCGCGCCGGCCTTGCAGCGCGGCTCGCCAAGCACGGCCCGGCCGAGGGCTTCAGCGTCGAGGATTACGACAAGCGGCTCGATTTCGAGCTCTCGATCATCACCCGGATGAAGTTCCCGGGCTACTTCCTGATCGTCTCGGACTTCATCAAGTGGGCGAAGAACCACGACATCCCGGTCGGGCCCGGCCGCGGTTCGGGCGCGGGCTCGCTCGTCGCCTATGCGCTGACCATCACCGACGTCGATCCGCTGCGCTTCGGCCTGCTGTTCGAGCGCTTCCTCAACCCGGATCGCGTCTCGATGCCGGACTTCGACATCGACTTCTGCCAGAACCGGCGTGAAGAGGTGATCGAATACGTCAAGCACCATTACGGCGAGCAGCGTGTCGCCCAGATCATCACCTTCGGCACCCTGCTGGCGCGCGGCGTGCTGCGCGACGTTGGCCGCGTACTGGAGATGCCCTACGGCCAGGTCGACAAGCTGACCAAGCTGGTGCCGCAGAACCCGGCAAAGCCCATCTCGCTGAAGGACGCGATCGAGGGCGAACCGAAGCTGCAGCAGGCCGCCGAGGAGGAGCCGATCGTCGCGCGCCTCCTCGAAATTGGCCAGAAGCTGGAAGGGCTTCACCGGCATGCTTCGACCCACGCCGCAGGCGTGGTGATCGGCGACAGGCCGCTGGAACAGCTCGTCGCGCTCTCGGTCGATCCGCGCACCGGCATGCGCGTCACCCAGTTCAACATGAAATGGGTCGAACAGGCTGGCCTTGTGAAGTTCGACTTCCTCGGCCTGAAGACGCTGACGACGCTGACCACGGCGGTGAAGCTCATCGCCCAGCGCGACATCCATATCGACCTCGCCCAGCTGCCCTTCGACGATCCGACGACCTACGCCATGCTGGCCCGCGGCGAGACGGTCGGCGTGTTCCAGGTGGAATCGGTCGGTATGCGCAAGGCGCTGGTCGAGATGAAGGCCGACCGCATCGAGGATCTGATCGCGCTGGTGGCGCTGTACCGGCCGGGCCCGATGGACAACATCCCGACCTATTGCCGACGCAAGCTCGGGCTGGAGGATCCGACCTATCTCCATCCGGGGATGGAGCCGTACCTGCGCGAAACCCACGGCATCATCGTCTACCAGGAACAGGTGATGCAGGTGGCGCAGGCGCTCTCGGGCTATTCGCTCGGCGAAGCCGATCTGCTGCGCCGCGCCATGGGCAAGAAGATCAAGGCCGAGATGGACGCCCAGCGCGACCGTTTCGTGAAGGGCGCCATCGAGAACAGCATCAAGAAGGACACGGCCTCCGAAATCTTCGACCTGCTCGCCAAGTTCGCCGATTACGGCTTCAACAAAAGCCATGCGGCGGCCTATGCCGTCGTCGCCTTCCAGACCGCCTATCTGAAGGCAAACTACCCCGTCGAATTCCTGGCAGCGTCGATGACGCTCGATATGGGCAATACCGATAAGCTCTCGGAATTCCGCCGCGATGCCGAGCGTCTCGGCATCAAGGTCGAACGTCCCGCGATCAACCGCTCCGGCGTCGAGTTCGACGTTGCCGACGGCAAGATTTTCTACGCGCTCGGCGCCATCAAGGGTGTCGGCCGGGCGGCTGTGGAATCCGTGGTGACGGCGCGCCAGTCCGGCGGCCCCTTCCGCGACCTTGCGGATCTCGCGCGCCGCATCGACACCAAGCTGGTCAACCGCCGCACGCTCGAAGCCCTTATCGCGGCCGGCGCGCTCGACGAAATGGAGGAGGACCGCGCCCGCGCCATGGCGGCGATCGACGGCATGCTGGCGCTCTCCAACCGCACCCGCGACGAGGCGGCGGCCGGCCAGTTCGATCTGTTGGGCGGCAGCGTGATCCAGGAAGCCTTCCGCATCCCGCAGGTCGAGCCCTGGGCGCCGGCAGAGAAGCTCAAGCGCGAGCACGAGGCGGTCGGCTTCTTCCTCTCGGGCCATCCGCTCGACGATTACGAGCATGTGCTGAAGCGCCTGCGGGTGCAGCGCTATACCGATTTCGCCCAGACGGTGCGCGCCAACGGCACCGGCGTCGGCAAGGTCGCGGTCTCGGTCATCGACAAGTCGGAGCGTCGCACCAAGTCCGGTTCGAAGATGGGCATCGTCAACCTGTCCGATCCGAGCGGCCAGTTCGAGGCGGTGCTGTTTTCGGAAGGGCTGATGCGTTTCCGCGATCTGCTCGAGCCGGGCAGGGCGCTGGTGCTGCGCCTCTCGGCCGTGCTCGACGGCGAGGAGGTGCGCCCCCGCATCGAGGATGTCGAGGTGCTGGACGACCTCGCCTCGCGGCAGAAGCAGGATTTGCTGATCTATCTGCGCGACGAGAAAGCAGTCGCTTCCATCGCCGAACGCATACGCCCGCGCGAGGCCGTGCGGGCGGAGGGCAAGGTCTCGATCGTGATGATTCTCGATGACGGTGCCCAGGAGGTCGAGATCGAGCTGCCGGGCAAGTTCCCGATCAACCAGCAGATCGCCAACGCGGTGCGCGCCGCGCCGGGCGTGGTCAGCGTCGAACTGCGCTAGTCATTCATCGCGGGCACGGTTGTTGCCTTGCCGCTGGCGCGTCGCTGGCGCAGGTTAGTGTCGGTGGGAGGCGGGTCATGACGGATCGGGGCGGGATCGACAGGCGCGGGTTGATCGCGGGAGCGACGATCCTGACTGCGGCGGCGGCCTCGCGCGCAGCCAAGGCACAGGAGCAGCCCGTGATCGACGAGCGTACCGTCCTCATCGTCGTCGATGTCCAGAACGATTTCTGCCCCGGCGGCAGCCTCGCCGTCACCAAGGGCGATGAAGTCGTCCCGGTCATCAACGCGCTGGCAAAAAGCTTCTCCAACATCGTGTTGACGCAGGATTGGCATCCGGCCGGCCATTCCTCCTTCGCGTCGAGCCATCCGGGCAAGAAGCCGTTCGAGATGGTCCAGATGCCCTATGGGCCGCAGGTACTCTGGCCGGATCACTGCGTGCAGGGCACGAAGGGGGCGGAGTTCCGCGCCGATCTCGAGCTGGCTCGGGCTCAGACAATTATCCGCAAGGGCTATCGCCGCGAGGTCGACAGCTACTCCGGTTTCGTCGAGGCGGACCGCCGGACGCCGACGGGCCTGACCGGCTATCTTCGGGAGCGCGGCATCCTGCGGGCCGTCATCGTCGGCCTGGCGACCGATTTCTGCGTGAGCTGGACGGCGCAGGATGCGGCCCGAGCCGGTTTCGACACCTATGTCGTCGAAGATGCCTGCCGCGCCATCGATCTTGAAGGCTCGCTCGCCAAGGCCTGGGCCGAGATGGCCGAACTCGACGTGACGCGGATCAAGGCCAGCGATCTGCCGGGCTGAGGTTCAAGCCCTTGTCGCGCGCGCAGCGTCTGCTCGATCTTGTCCAGGTGCTGCGCCGACACCGCCGTCCGGTCTCGGGGCGCAAGCTTGCAGCCGAGCTCGGTGTCAGCATTCGCACGCTCTATCGCGACATCGTCACTTTGCAGGGGCAGGGTGCGCCGATCGAAGGCGAGCCCGGGCTCGGCTATGTGCTGAAGCCGGGCTTCATGCTGCCTCCGCTGATGTTCAGCGAAGAGGAAATCGAGGCGCTGGCGCTGGGTTCGCGCTGGGTGGCGGACCGCGCGGACGGAGCGCTCGCGCTTGCGGCGCGCGACGCCATGGCCAAGATCGTCGCCGTTCTGCCTGCCGACATGGCCGGCCGCGTCGAGGAGGCGGCGCTGATCCTCGGCCCGGGGCGAAAGGCCGTGGATGCCCCTGAGATCGATCTCGCAGCGATCCGTCAGGCCATCCGCGCGGGGCGCAAGGCCGCCATCGGCTATTGCGACGACAAGGGCCACGTCAGCGGGCGTGTGGTCTGGCCGCTCGCGCTGTCCTTCTTCGAGCATGTCCGCGTGCTCGTCGCCTGGTGCGAGCTGCGGCAGGATTTCCGGCATTTTCGAACGGACCGGCTCACGCGGTTCGAGACGCAGGAGAGCCGCTATCCACAACGGCGGCAGGCGCTGCTCAAGGTCTGGCGCGAGAAGGAAGGGATTGCCCCATCAGCGTGAACGACGCTGCCGGAAATTGGCAGTATCTGATTCTAGTCTCACGCTATCTCGAAACCTTCGGAGGCCATCATGTTCGACGCCCACTTCATCCTGCTTCATGTTGACAGCCCTGAAGCGAGTGCCCGCTTCTATGCGGAATTGCTGGGCAGCGAGCCGCTCGAGCTGTCGCCTACCTTCGCAATGTTTGCGCTTCCGTCTGGCGTCAGGCTCGGCCTGTGGTCGCGCCATACCGTCGAGCCGGCCACGGCCGGATCCGGCGGCGCGGCCGAGATCGCCATGGTGGTCGCGAGCGCTGGGGCTGTCGATGCAGCCTGCTCGGATTGGCGTAAACGCGGCATCGCCATCCTGCAGGAGCCGACCGACCTCGATTTCGGCCGCACCTTCACTGCGCGCGACCCGGACGGGCACCGGTTGCGGGTGTTCCATCCCTTTTCCGGGGAGGCTTGAACGCGCCGGGGCCAGGTACTCAGGCTTCGGCCAATTTGAGCTGCGCCTGGACACGGTCGCGGCCGAGGCGCTTGGCCCGGTAGAGCGCTTCGTCGGCCTCAGCCAGCAGCTGGTCGAGGTTGCTGGTGCGCAGGTCGGTTTCGGCGACGCCGATGCTGAGCGTCGGCGGACCCGCCAGGTCGTTGGCCCCGGCCAGCGCATCCTTGAAGACACCGCGAATCCGTTCGGCCACCCGGACGGCCTCGCGCACGCCGACGCCGGGGAGGATGACCGCAAATTCGTCGCCACCCTGCCGGGCGAGGATGTCGTCGCTGCGCAATTGACCCCGCACGGCATGGGCGAAGACCCGCAGGATTTCGTCGCCCGCCGCATGGCCGCGCGTGTCGTTCAGCGCCTTGAAGTGGTCGATGTCCACGAGAAGGACTGAGACCCGCACTTCGCCCCGTTGCCGCCCGCGGACCTGTTGGTCGAGCCATTGCTCGACACCGGAGCGGTTCATCGCGCCGGTCAGGGGGTCGCGCCGGGCAAGCGACGCCAGCATACGGTTGGAGCGTTCGGTGGCGAGCAACAGCAGCGCCTGGCCGCGCAGGATGATGAAGGCGACGCCGGTCGCCGCGAGCCAGGCATTCGCTCCGGCGTCGCGCGGAAAGAGCGTCGTGCCGACGCGATCAAACGCCGCCAACCCGATGCGCCCGACATAGATTAGGACTGTCGGAGCAAACAGCGCCGCAAGCAGCCAGGCCGAGCGCAGCTTCTCCTGCAATCCGAGGCGAATGGCTTCCCGCACGATTGCGGCGTCGCAGAATGCCATCACGCCTGCAACGATTATGACCCGTGTCGCATAACCCTGCTCGCCCGGCGAAAGCGAAAGCAGGATCCAGACTGCGAGGAGGGTGATCCCGAAGCCGAACCAGTGCAACTCGCGCCCGCCGAAATGGCGGATCCCAAACAGCAGCAGCAGGCAGCCGGCCAGCATCGCCGTATTGGCAAACTCGATCGAGATCAGGTCCGGAATAGCGTCGCGGAACGCCGCGCCGAGGAGGCCCGTTCCGATGCAAAGGCTGCTTGTTCCCCACCAGACGGGGCTGCGGCTGAAGCGCCCGGTGGCAAAGGTCATCAGCTGCATCACACCGATGATGAAGCAGGTCAGCGCACCGGTAACGAAGATCGTCCTGAGGTCGAGAATCATGCCCGTGCCGGTCCGTTTCGCAGACGCGGAGCGAGCGCGACCGGCGTCTCTGTGCGCTGCGAAGGACGGCCGAGCAAGAGGAGGGCGAGGGGGCGCCGCTGTCCATGCCCGCTGTCGCCGTCCTGCCGGGCCTGCATTGTCGCAGGTTGAGGAAGCTGGACGCAGAGGCTAGTCAGAATGCGCTTGGGGGGCGAGCATGGTGGCATGCTTGGGATCATAATAGCCCGAGGATATCCAATATGATCTTTTATAAGTCGTTGATCGCCGCGTCAGCCGTCGCGGTTCTGTCGTCCGCCTCCTTCGCCCAGACGCAGGCAGACCAGTTGAAAGTCGCCTATCAGGCCGCCCGCAATCAGCTCGGCATTCTCGGCTATTGCGCCGAGAAGGGCCATATCGACGGTTCCGCTGTCGAGGTGCAGAAGAAGCTGATCGCTCTCATCCCCGCGCCGGCCGACGCAAGCGGCGGCGACGCCGCGGAGGCCGCAGGCCGCAAGGGCACGATCTCGGCCATGGGCATGGAGCAGAACATCGAAGTGATCGCGAAGGCGCAGAACGGCACGCCGGCCGCCTATTGCAAGCAGATTGGCGATCTCGTGAAGCAGGTGGGCGCCAAGCTGCCGCAGTGACGACGGGCCGGGGCCTCCCGCCCGCACCGGAGTAACCGATCAATCGTCCCGCGCGTCGTTCGCGCGGGATTTTCACAAGTCGAACCGGCCTTTCTTGGCTCGGCGACTTGCAATGCGGCGCCATCCCTAGTAAGGCGCAGCCCATCCCACATGGAGCGTATCGCCTCTTTCCTACGAGGCGTTCCGGTGACGCGGCAGCTCATGCCTGTTCATTCGCGCTCCAGAGGCTCAACCGGAAGGACAAGAATACCATGGCTCTGCCTGATTTCTCCATGCGCCAGCTCCTTGAGGCCGGTGCCCACTTCGGCCACCAGTCCCACCGCTGGAACCCGAAGATGTCGCCGTTCATCTTCGGCGTCCGCAACAACATCCACATCCTCGACCTGTCGCAGTCGGTGCCGATGCTGCATCGCGCCCTGCAGGCGGTCTCGGACACCGTCGCCCGCGGCGGCCGCGTCCTCTTCGTCGGCACCAAGCGTCAGGCGCAGGACTCGATCGCCGATGCGGCCAAGCGCTCGGCCCAGTACTACGTCAACTCCCGCTGGCTCGGCGGCATGCTGACCAACTGGAAGACCATCTCGGCTTCGATCCAGCGCCTGCGCAAGGTCGACGAGATGCTCAACGGCGGCGGCAGCGGCCTGACCAAGAAGGAGCGCCTGATGCTGGCGCGCGAGCGCGACAAGCTCGAGAAGGCGCTCGGCGGCATCAAGGACATGGGCGGCACGCCCGACATGATCTTCGTGATCGACACCAACAAGGAGCAGCTGGCGATCAAGGAGGCTCAGCGCCTCGGCATCCCGGTCGCCGCGATCGTCGACTCGAACTCGGATCCGGACGGCATCACCTTCCCGGTCCCGGCCAATGACGACGCCGGCCGCGCCATCCAGCTCTACTGCGATCTGATCGCCCGCGCGGCGATCGACGGCATCGGCCGCGCCTCGGGCGACCAGGGCATCGACCTCGGCGCCTCGGCCGCTCCGGTCGTCGAAGAGGCTCTCGAGCCGGTCGCCGGCGAGGGCCAGGCCTTCGAGACGCTGACCACTCCGCGCGGCGCTCCGGACGATCTGACCAAGCTCTCCGGCATGGGCCCCGACGCGGTCCAGAAGCTGAACGATGGCGGCATCTATCACTTCTGGCAGATCGCGGCGATGTCGCCGGCCGACGTGACCAAGGTCGACCACGACCTCAAGCTCGGCGGCAAGATCGAGCGCGAGGGCTGGGTTGCCCAGGCGCGCGAACTCGCCGACGCTTGATACAGACTGCATGATGGCGGCGCGTCATCGGCGCGTCGCAATCAGGCTCTCGATTTGACGCCGACCAGCGCCGACGACCGGAAACGGAGCGTCGGCGTTGCCCCATAAGGCGTCCGGACATTCCGATCCGCGGCCGGCCCTCGGGCCTGTGCCGCAACGACAGCAAGGACAGGACAGATGGCAGCGATCACCGCCGCACTCGTGAAGGAACTCCGCGACAAGACCGGCGCGGGCATGATGGATTGTAAGACCGCCCTTTCTGCTACCGACGGCAACATGGAAGCCGCCGTCGACTGGCTGCGCGCCAAGGGCCTGTCGAAGGCCGCCAAGAAGGCCGGCCGCGTCGCCGCCGAGGGCCTCGTCGCCGTCGCCGTGCAGGGCAACGAAGGCGTCGTCGTCGAGGTCAATTCCGAGACTGACTTCGTCGCCCGCAACCCGGAATTCCAGGCACTTGCCAAGACCATCGCCGATGTCGCGCTGGAGCGTGGCGGCGATGTCGAGGCGCTGCTCGGCCATCACTATCCTGGCGGCGGCTCCGTGCAGGACGCGATCGCCAATGCCATCGCCACCATCGGCGAGAACATGACGCTGCGCCGCGTTTCCTCGCTCAAGGTTTCCGCGGGCGTGATCGGCTCCTATGTCCACGGCGCGATCGCCGACGGCCTCGGCAAGATCGGCGTTATCGTCGCGCTGGAGTCGACCGGCAATTCGGATGAGCTCGCCACGCTCGGCCGCCAGCTCGCCATGCATGTCGCGGCGACCAACCCGGTTGCGCTCGACCTCGCTTCCGTCGCCCCGGAGGTTCTGGAGCGCGAGAAGGCGATCCTGGCCGAGAAGAACGCCGGAAAGCCTGCTCACGTGCTCGAGAAGATCACCGAGAGCGGCCTGAAGAGCTACGCCAAGGAATACTGCCTGCTGGAGCAGGCCTATATCCATGACGGCTCGAAGTCGGTCTCGCAGGTCCTCAAGGAGATCGAGGGCAAGGTCGGCGCTCCGGTCAAGCTCACCGGCTTCGCCCGCTTCGCGCTTGGCGAGGGCATCGAGAAGGAAGAGCAGGACTTCGCGGCCGAAGTCGCAGCCGCCGGCGGCACCACGGGCTGACAAGCCTGGGAACGAATGCGAAAAAGGCCGCGCGTTGCGCGGCCTTTTTTGTAGGAAGGGGGTCGCATCGAATCGCGGCCAGCCCAGAACTGACGGAGAGATATCGATGAGACCCCAACGTGTTCTCGTGAAGCTCTCCGGCGAAGCCCTTGCGGGGCCGCAGGGTTCCGGCCTCGATGGCCACACGCTGACGGCGCTCGCCGCCGACATCGCCCACGCCTCGCGGGAGGGTGTCGAGATCGGCATCGTCGTCGGTGGCGGCAACTTCTTCCGCGGCGTGCAGGGCCTCAACAAGGGGCTCGATCGGACGACTGCCGATTCGATCGGCATGCTCGGCACTGTCATGAATGCGCTGGCTCTGGAGCACGCGATCGAAGCCGCCGGCGCGCCGGCCCGCGCGATGTCGGCGGTGCCGATGCCGTCGCTCTGCGAGAGCTACGCCCGCAAGCGCGCGCTCGACCATCTCAGCAATGGCAAGGTCGTTATCCTCGGCGGCGGCACCGGCAACCCGTACTTCACCACCGACACAGGCGCGGCCCTGCGCGCGGCGGAGCTCGGCTGCAGCCATCTGCTCAAGGCGACGCAGGTCGACGGCGTCTACAGTGCCGATCCGAAGAAGGATCCGGCTGCGACCCGCTACGACACGCTGACCCATGAGGATGCGATCAGGCGCGACCTCAAGGTGATGGACACGGCCGCCTTCGCGCTCGCTCGCGATGCGAGCCTGACCATCGTCGTCTTCTCGATTGCCGAGACGGGGGCGCTCGCGGCCGTGCTGCGCGGCGAGGGCAGGGCGACCTACGTAACGCCCTGAGCGGAGGCCTCCTCGTTCAGTAGGACCGCCAGAGACCGGGAGTCGCCAGTTCTAGCATGTGCCCGTCCGGGTCGCGGAAATAGAGGCTCTTGCTGCCGCGTTCCCATTGCATGCGTCCCTCGACCACGATGCCGAGCTGATCCAGCTTCGCCTCCCAGGCGGCCAGCTCCTCGGCATCGATGGCGAAGGCGATGTGCAGCGCGCCGCTGCCGTCATGCGGCGGAATGCTCCCGTTGTCGAAGCTCTGGGTCTGCAACGATGCTCCGCGCAGGAACAGCAGCAGCACGCTCGCGCCACCGACATCATAGGCGAACAGGGTCTTCGTCTTGAGCAGGGGCGCGAGGCCGAGCTTGCCTTCATAGAAGTCGCGGGCGCGGTCGAGGTCGTCGACATAGAGCGCGGTCTCGACGATGCGGTTCAGGCGGGGCACGTTTTTCTCCGTGGTTCTTTGCCGGCGGTGCTGGCTTGCGGCGCTGCGAGCCTCTAGACTGATCTATGTATCCCGAGGCGGCGGACCAGCCCGTCCTGCCGCTTCACCGCGATTCAGCTCGATCCGCCGCTTTCCCCTTGCCCGGCGTGGGGGAACATGCTGTTCGAGCATGTAATTCTTGACCCTGCGCGGCCTCGCCGCCATGGTCGCGCCGATTTTGGATTATCTGCAAGGTCCCGATTGAAATGGCCCAGACGACGTTCGACCTCGCCGACATCAAGCGCCGCATGGCCGGTGCGGTGCAGTCCTTCAAGGGCGACCTCGCCTCGCTGCGCTCCGGCCGCGCCTCTGCCAACATGCTCGACCCGATCCAGGTCGAGGCCTATGGCGCCCGCACCCCGCTCAGCCAGCTCGCCACGGTCTCTGTGCCGGAGCCGCGCCTGCTCAGCGTCCAGGTCTGGGACCGCTCGATGGTCAACGCCGTCGACAAGGCGGTGCGCGAATCCGATCTCGGCCTCAACCCGCAGACGGAAGGCCAGGTGCTGCGCATCCGCATCCCCGAGCTGAACGAGCAGCGCCGCAAGGAGATGGTCAAGGTCGCGCATAAATATGCCGAGGAGGCCAAGGTCTCGGTGCGCCATGTCCGCCGCGACGGCATCGATGTCGTCAAGAAGCTGGAGAAGGACGGCGACATGACCAAGGACGATGCCGCCCGCAATTCCGACCTTGTCCAGAAGGCGACGGACCAGCACATCGCCGAGATCGATCAGGCGCTCGCGGCGAAGGAAAAGGAAATCCTGCACGTCTGATCCCCAGCGCAGGATCTGTCCTGCGCCCTTCCGGCCGAGCGAGGCACATCCGCATGTCATCCGGTCAGCGTGAGGCAGATGTGCCCAACCCGGCCCATGTCGCCATCATCATGGACGGCAATGGCCGCTGGGCGCAGATGCGCGGCCTGCCGCGTCAGGAGGGCCATCGCCGCGGGCTTGAGGCGCTGCGTCGCACCGTCCGCAACGCCAGCGATCTCGGCCTCTCGGTCCTGACCCTCTACAGCTTCTCGACCGAGAACTGGCGCCGTCCCTATGCGGAAGTTACCTTCCTGATGGGGCTGCTCAAGCATTTCGTCGAAAAGGATCTGGCGGAGCTGTCGGCGGCCAATGTCAGGGTCCGCATCATCGGCAATCGCGAGAACCTTGCCGCCGATCTGCGCCGGCTCGTCGAGCATGCCGAGACCAGCACCCGCGCCAATACCGGCCTGGTTCTGGTCATCGCCTTCAACTACGGCTCGCGCGACGAGATCGTGCGCGTGGCGCGGCGCCTTGCCGCCGATGCGGTGGCGGGGCGCATCGACCCGGCCGCGATTGACGAAGCTGCGATTGGCGGCCATCTCGATACCCATGACCTGCCGGATCCCGAGCTGGTGATCCGCACCTCGGGCGAGACGCGCATCTCCAACTTCCTGCTGTGGCAGGCCGCCTATGCCGAGTTCGTCTTCGTGCCGGTGCTGTGGCCGGATTTCGATCGCGCCGTGTTCGAGGACGCTCTGGCGCAATACCGGCAGCGCGAGCGCCGCTTCGGCGGTGTGTCCGCTCCCGCCGGCCGCAGCGTGGGCGTCGCGTGAATGAGCCTGTTCCAGCTGCGCCGCGACCGGGCCCGGGCGAGCTGAAGCTCCGGGTCGTCTCGGCGCTCGTGCTCGCCGCGCTGATCCTGCTCGTGACGATCTGGGGTGGCTGGCCGTTTCGCCTGATCTGGACCCTGGTGGCCGGCGTCGTGGCCTATGAATGGCTGGCCATCGTCAGCCGCGGCAATGCGGTTCCGGCCGGCATCGGCGTGGTCGTTGCCGGCCTCGCCCTGGCCTTCTCTCCTGCGAGCCCGGCTGCGCTGGCGGGCGCGGCGGCCGCGGCGGCGCTGCTGGGTGCGCTGGCCACGCCTTTCGTGCGCTCTCGCCTCGCGCTGGAGTTCTGCGGGCTCGCCTATGCGCTCGCCTTTGCGCTGGTCACGCCGGCCATGCGCGATCTGCCGGGCATCGGGCTTGCTCTTATCCTGTGGAGCTTCGCGGTGGTCTGGTTCACGGACATCGCCGCCTATTTTACGGGGCGCAGCCTCGGCGGTCCCAAGCTGATGCCGAGCGTCAGTCCGAAGAAGACCTGGTCCGGTGCGATCGGAGGCGCGGTGGCCGGGACGATCGGGGGTTATCTGGTCTGGCGGCTGTCGCCAGTGTTCGAAGGGCTGACTGCAGCCGGCCCGGTCATTGCCGCATCGCTGGCCGGATCGATTGTCAGCCAGGCGGGCGATCTGTTCGAGTCCGCGCTGAAGCGCCGCTTCGATGCCAAGGATTCAAGCAAGCTGATCCCCGGGCATGGCGGTTTTCTGGACCGGCTCGACGGCTACTGGGCTGTCCTCGTACTGGCCGGGCTTGCGCTTTTCGCGATCCATCTCAACATCTGAGCCGATGCCGCTTCGTACTGTGACCCTTCTCGGAGCGACCGGCTCCGTCGGACGTTCGGTCCGCGACATCGTCTCGGAAAACCCGGAACGGCTGGCGATCCGAACGATTGTCGGCGGGCAGGATGCGGCCGCGCTGGCGCAAGTCGCGATCGAAACGGGAGCTTCCTTCGCCGCATTGGCTGATGAGGCCGGCGGGCCGGCATTGCGGGAGGCGCTGACGGGCACGGGTATTGCGAGCGGGGCAGGGCGAACGGCCGTGCTGGAGGCGGTAGCGCGCCCTGCCGATATCGTCGTCAGCGCGATTTCAGGAGCGGCGGGGCTGGAGGCGACTTTCGCTGCGCTCTTGCCCGGTCGAACGATCGCGCTCGCCAACAAGGAGAGCCTCGTTTGTGCCGGCGAGGCCGTCATGATCCGGGCGGCCCAGGTCGCTGCCCGCTTGTTGCCGCTCGACTCCGAGCACAACGCGCTGTTCCAGGTTCTCGGGGCGGAGCCTCTCTCCGCGGTCCACAGCATGACCCTGACTGCGTCCGGCGGTCCTTTCCGGACCTGGAGCGCGGAGCGGATCGCAGCGGCCGGACCCGAGCAGGCGCTGAAGCACCCAAATTATGCGATGGGCGCGAAGATCACCGTCGATTCCGCGAGCATGATGAACAAGGGGCTCGAGCTGATCGAGGCCCGCTTCCTGTTCGGGCTGGAAGCCGATCAGCTCGACGTGCTCGTCCATCCCCAGCAGATCGTCCACGGGCTGGTTACTTTCCGGGACGGCTCGGTGAGTGCGGGCATGGCCTTGCCGGATATGCGGGTTGCTGCGGCCCATTGTCTCGGCATCGATGGCCGCCTCGATGCGCCGCCGGCGCGGTTCCTCGATTTGGCGACCTCGGCACCGCTGAGTTTCGAGAGACCGGATCTCGACCGGTTTCCGGCGCTTGGCCTTGCGATCGCCGCATTGCGCGAAGGGGGCGCCATGCCCGCTGTGCTGAACGCCGCAAATGAAGTGGCCGTCGCAGCGTTTCTGGCCGGGCGGCTGCGCTTTACCGGAATCCCCGCGCTCGTCGAGGCGGTCTGCGCGGCCATGCCTGTGACAAGAGAAGCCCCGCGCGATATCGCGGCCGCGCTGGCCGTTGACCAAGATTCCAGGCGCCGAGCCGCCTCGCTCTTGTCGCAAGCGCCGTTCACTGCCACCTAAGGACGAGGAACGGGAGAGCTCGATGGAATTTGCGGCGTCACTCTGGAATGCTGGGCATTTCGCGCTCGGCTATCTGCTGCCGTTCCTGTTCGTTCTCACGCTTGTCGTCTTCGTTCACGAGCTCGGGCACTTTCTCGTCGGCCGCTGGTGCGGCGTCGACGTGCAGACTTTCTCTATCGGTTTCGGGCGGGAGTTGTTCGGCTTCACGGATCGCCACGGTACGCGCTGGCGCTTCGCGCTGATTCCGCTCGGCGGCTATGTGAAATTCTCGGGCGATGCCGATGCCGCGAGCGCCCCCGATGACGCGGCCGTCCGGCGAATGACGCCGGAGGAGCGCGCCCGTTCGCTTCCGGCACAATCGATCGCCGAACGCGCAGCCATTGTCGCCGCCGGCCCGATCGCCAATTTCCTGCTGGCGATTCTGATCTTCGCGGGCACGGTCTTCCTGTTCGGCAAGCAGGTCCTGATCCCGCGCGTCGATGCCGTCGTGGCGGGGAGTGCTGCGGAGAGCGCCGGGCTCAAGGCCGGCGACATCGTCATTGCGATCGACGGGCACAAGGTCGACAGCTTCTCCGAAATGCAGCGCATCATCTCCTCCCGGCCGGAGGAGCGCCTGACGGTCACAGTGGACCGCAACGGCAGTGCGCTGGATCTGCCGGTCACGCCGGCTCTGTCCGAGCTCAAGACGCCGGTCGGGACGCAGCGGATCGGCGTCATCGGAGTCAGGGCGTCGCCGAAGCCCGAGGATTGGACGACGCAGCGCTTCGGCGCGATCGATTCCCTGCGGATGGGCGGTGCCGAGACCTGGTTCGTCGTCACCCGCACCTACGACTATATCGCGAAGCTGCTGAAGGGGCGCGAATCCACCGACCAGCTCTCGGGGCCGATTCGGATCGCACAGGTTTCCGGCCTGGTTGCTTCCAGTGGCGGCTTGCTCGGACTGCTCAATCTCGCGGCGATCCTGTCCGTTTCGATCGGGCTGATGAATCTTCTGCCGGTGCCGATGCTCGATGGCGGCCACCTGATGTTTTACCTGTACGAGGCGCTGCGCGGCCGCCCGCTGAGCCCCCGCGCGCAGGAGATCGGCTTCCGGCTGGGGCTTGCGCTGGTGCTGATGCTGATGTTGTTCGTGACCTGGAACGACATTGTCCACGTGCGTGGAATGCTCTGAAATCCGGGCGCCGTGGCGCTTTGGGGCAAAATCGCGGCAAGCCGCGTGGCTCGTCCGCAACGAGGTCGTTAAAAATCTTTTGTTAACGATGATCCCGGTTTGCACCCTGCCGGAAACTTTGTAGAAGCGATTGAACCGCAATGTCCCCGTGCTGCCGTCGTCTGACGGCGGTCCCCGTTTGGGGTGGTGACCAGAGATATGGAATAGGCGACCCGATGACGTCGACCCAACAGAGCCGGCCGACCAAACTGCGGCTCTCTCGATCGATCGGACTTTCGGCTTTGATGCTGGCCGTGAGTGGTGGTGTGGCGTTTGCGCAGGCTGTGGTCGTCCACGGCAATCGGCGCGTCGATGCGGAGACCATTCGCTCCTATGCCGCCGGGCGCGAGAACCCCCAGGAGATTCGCGAGAGCCTTCTTGCCACTGGCCTGTTCAGCAATGTTCAGGTCAGCCGCCGCGGTTCGCAGACCGTCGTGACGGTCCAGGAGCAGAACGGCACGGTCAACCGTGTCGCTTTCGAGGGTAACCGTCGCCTGAAGAGCGATCAGCTTGCGCCGCTGGTGCAGTCGCGCGCCGGTGGTCCGCTCAGCCAGGCGCTCATCGATTCCGACATCCAGCGCCTGCGCGAGGCCTATCGCCGCGCCGGCTATGGCCTGTCCTCGGTCAGCGGCCGTATCGCGCCGCTGCCGAATGGTCGCCAGGACGTGGTCTTCACCATCAACGAGAGCGGCAAGACCGGCATCAAGTCGATCAATTTCAGCGGCAACGAGGCATACTCGGCGAGCCGGCTGCGCGGCCTGATGAGCTCCACCGAGTCGAATTTCCTGAGCTGGATCAAGACCTCCGACGTTTACGATCCGGACCGGATCAGCTCCGACCTCGATCTCATTCGGCGTTTCTACCTGAAGAACGGCTTTGCCGACTTCCAGGTCGTCAACAACACGGCTCGCTTCGACGATGCGGCTGGCGGTTGGGTCGTCGACATCCAGATCGAGGAAGGTCCGCAATACAAGGTCGGCAACGTTGCCGTCGATTCCGCGCTGCGCGATGTCGATCAGGCGGCGCTTCAGCGCTACGTCGCTACGTCGGCAGGCGATACCTACAATGCCGAGGCGGTCGAGAAGTCGCTGGTTGCGCTGACGACCGAGGTTGCTCGTCGCGGCCATGCTTTCGCTCAGGTCCGCCCGCGCGGCGATCGCGACGCGTCCGGCCGCACGATCGGCATCACCTACGTCGTCGACGAGGGGCCGCGGGTCTATGTGGAGCGCATCAACGTGCGCGGCAACACCCGTACCCGCGACTATGTGGTTCGCCGTGAGCTCGATCTCGGCGAGGGCGACGCCTACAACAAGGTGATGATCGACCGCGCTGAGCGCCGTCTCAACAATCTCGGCTTCTTCAACAAGGTCCGGATCACCAACGAGCCCGGCTCGGCGCCGGATCGTGTCATCCTCAACATCGACGTCGAGGACAAGGCGACCGGTTCGTTCTCGATCGCCGGCGGTTATTCGACCTCGGACGGTGTCATCGGCGAAATCTCGCTGTCGGAGTCGAACTTCCTCGGCCGCGGTCAGTTCGTTCGCATCGCGGGCACGGTCGGCCAGCGCACGCAGGGCATCGATTTCTCGTTCACCGAGCCCTATTTCCTGGGCTATCGCGTGGCGGCCGGTATCGATCTGTTCTCGAAGTACAATGACAACTACAACACCGGCCGTTTCGAGAGCCGCGTGACCGGTGGTCAGGTGCGTTTCACCTTCCCGATCACGGAAGAGTTCTCGATCACGCCGCGCTACTCGCTCTACCAKACCAATATCACCATTCCGAACGAGGCAAATCGTCCCTATAACGATTGTACCTACCCGATCCCCGGCATTACGCCGACGGGCGGCCCCACCGATATCTACAACTGCGTGACCAACGGCGAAGCGACGGTGGCGGTCAAGGAAGCGCAGGGCGACACCCTGACTTCGCTCGTCGGCCTGAACTTCAACTACAACTCGCTCGACAGCGTGCAGAGCCCGCGCAACGGCTTCATCGCGGAGCTGAAGCCGGAATTCGCCGGCCTCGGTGGCGACTCCAAGTTCCTCCGTGTCGCGGCCGATGCGCGCTACTATCGCGAGATCTTCGACGACGTCGTCGGCTTCGTCCGCGTTCAGGGCGGCCACGTTCAGGCGACCAGCGGCAACCTGCGCATGGTCGACCACTACTTCCTCGGACCGACACTGGTTCGCGGTTTCGCGCCGTCCGGCATCGGGCCGCGCGACGTGCTGAACGACCCGACCGCGAACGCCGTGGGTGGCACGACCTATTTCGGCGGCACCGTCGAAGTGCAGTTCCCGATCTTCGGCCTGCCGCGCGATATCGGTCTGCGGGGCGCGGTCTTCGCCGACGCCGGCACGCTGTTCAATTACGACGGCGGTTCGAAGGCGGTTGTCTTCAACTGCCCGGCGGGTTCGGAGGCGCGTCAGTTCAACGTCGTCACCGGCGGTGCGCAGAGCAACATCGCTTGTATTCGCGACAAGAACGTCCTGCGTTCGTCGGTCGGCGTCAGCTTGCTCTGGCAGTCGCCGCTTGGCCCGATCCGGTTCGACTACGCCTATGCTCTGACCAAGGACGACGGTCAGTACGGCGTGAACCCGGCTACCGGATTGGCCGGCAAGTACGGCGGCGATCGTCTCCAGGCCTTCCGCTTCTCGGGCGGCACCCGCTTCTGACGCGGCGGGGCCCAGCGCCCCGCTCCGGACCCAGTCATGGCAGATCCCATCTTCTTTCCTTTCGCGACCTCGCTCGATTTCAGCGAGGTCGCAGGCATTTCGGGCTCGCAATTGCCCGCAGGCGCCGACGCGTCGCGTCGCGTCGAGGGGGCGGCGGCCCTGGAAATGGCCGGCCCGTCCGACGTGGCCTATATGGACAATCCCAAGTACACCGAGGCGCTGGCGGCAACGAAAGCGGGCCTGTGCCTGGTTTCGCCGCGCTTCGCCGACCGCGTTCCTGCGGGCACGGTCGCGTTGGTTTCGCCTGCGCCGTATCATGCCTTCGCCAAGGTTCTGGCGCGGTGCTTTCCCACGGCCTTGCGGCCGGAGTCCGTGTTCGCTTCCCAAGGCGTGGCGCCCGGCGCCATCGTTCATGCCACGGCGGTTATCGAGCCCGGCGTGACGATCGACCCGGGGGCCGTCATCGGCCCCGGCGCGGAAGTCGGGGCGGGCACTGTCGTTGCGTCGCATGCGGTGATCGGTCCGCAGGTTCGGATCGGGCGCAATTGCTCGATCGGAGCAGGCAGCACGATCCAGTCCGCACTGATCGGCAACCGCGTGATCATCCATCCGGGCGCCCGCATCGGGCAGGATGGCTTCGGCTTCGCCATGAGCCCGAAAGGGCATATGAAGGTGCCGCAGGTCGGCCGCGTCATCATCCAGGATGACGTCGAGATCGGCGCCAACAGCTGCATCGACCGCGGCGCCAGTCGCGATACGGTGATCGGCGAAGGTACGAAGATCGATAACCTCGTACAGATCGGGCACAACTGCGTCATCGGCCGCCATTGTGTGATCTGTGCTCAGACCGGCCTCGCCGGCTCCTCCACGCTCGAGGACTTCGTCGTGCTGGGCGGGCAGGTCGGCCTGGCTGGACATCTCACGGTCGGGGCTGGTGCCCAGATCGCCGCTCAGAGCGGTGTCGCCGGCGATGTTCCGCGCGGCTCGCGGTATGGCGGCTATCCGGCTCAGCCGGCGCTGGCATGGGCGCGGGAGAGTGCCTTGCTCAAGACGCTGGTTGCGAAGCGCGGCCGGAAATCCCAAACGCCCGAGGAATGAAGCCAGGCTGCCGGATAGCGGCGCACAAGCTCGGGTTCTTTCTTTCGCAGTGCTGAGAAATTTCTGTTGCCGAAGCTGCCCTGTTTCCGGCAAACGGGCGGAACGCTTTGGAATTGCTGCCGATTGCGGAAACGGTTTTCGCAGTCGACCATGTTGAAGAGAATGCGAGCCGCCGCTCAGGGACGGGGCCCAGGAGAAGACAGACGATGAGCGAGGCGACGACGACGCTGGGTGTGATCGACATCCAGAAGATCATGGCCAGCATCCCCCACCGCTATCCTTTCCTGCTGGTCGACCGCGTTGTAGAGATCAACGGCGACGATTCCGGCGTGGGTATCAAGAACGTCACCGTCAACGAGCCGCAGTTCACCGGCCACTTCCCGGAGCGCCCGGTTTTTCCGGGCGTGCTGATGATCGAGGCCATGGCGCAGACCGCCGGCGTGCTGGTTGTCAATGCTCGGGCTGTCGGTGAGCAGGAGGTCAAGACGGTCCTGTTCACGACGATCGACAAGGCCAAGTTCCGCAAGCCGGTCATCCCGGGCGACACGCTGCGCTTCCATCTCACCAAGCTCGCCCGCAAGCGCAACATCTGGTTCTATCGCGGCGAGGCGCGGGTGGAAGGCGTGCTCGTGGCCGAGGCCGAAATTTCGGCGATGGTCGTCTGAGGCCACGGTGTTGCGAGATCAGGACCAGCTCCCGATGAGCCCCTCCATCCATCCCATGTCGGTGGTCGACCCCAAGGCGCAGTTCGGTGCGGGGGTCCGGATCGGACCGTTCTGCACGGTCGGGCCGGATGTCGTGCTGGGGGAGGGCGTGGAACTTGTCAGCCACGTCTCCGTCGCCGGCCGCACCACGATCGGTCCGCGCACGCGGATCTATCCCTTCGCCTCGATCGGTCATCCGCCGCAGGACGTGAAGTACCGGGGAGAACCCTCGACGCTGACCATCGGCGCGGATTGCCAGATCCGTGAGGGCGTTACGATGAATCCGGGGACGGAAGGCGGCGGGATGGTGACCTCCGTCGGTGACCGCTGCTTCTTCCTGGCCAACTCGCATGTCGGCCATGACAGCCGTCTCGGCAGCAACGTCATCTTCTCCAACAACGTGATGTGTGCCGGCCATGTCACGATCGGCAACTTCGTCATCGTCGGTGGCGGCGCCGGTTTGCAGCAATTCATCCGTATCGGCGATCATGCCTTCATCGGCGGTGGCGCCGGGGTGTTGAGCGATGTCATTCCCTTCGGCACCATCCGCGACAACCCCGCCCACCTCGTCGGGTTGAATCTCGTCGGCCTCAAGCGCCGGGGCTTCACGCGCGAGCAGATCCACGAGCTGCGCCGCGCCTACCGCCTGCTGTTCGCCGATGAAGGAACCTTGACCGAACGGGTCGAGGACGTCGCGGCCGAGTTCGCTTCGCACCCTCTGGTCCACGAGATCCTGGACTTCATCAGGGAAGGTGGCGACAAGGCGCTCTGCATGCCGCGCGACGTCGCTCCGACGGAGCGGTGAGCGCCGCKGGAGCCGCACGCGGCCCGCTCGTGCTGATCGCGGGTGCCGGCGAGTACCCGCTCCGATTGGCCCGCAACCTCGCCGACCATGGCGAGCGTCCCTTCATCGCGGCACTGGAGGGCGCGGCCGACCCAGCTGCTTTCGGCGATGCCGATGTGCAGAGTTACCGTCTCGGCCAGCTCGGCAGCCTGCTCGGCGAGCTGCGCCGACGCAGCATCGTCGACATCGTCATGCTGGGAAGCCTGCCGCGACCCAGCTTCGGGGCGCTGCGGCCTGAAGCCTCGACCTTGAAATATCTGTCTTACTTCGCCCGCGCCTTCCAGGGCGGCGACGACCATCTCTTGCGTGGTGTCGTCCGCTTCTTCGAGGAGCAGGGCTTCCGCGTCCACGGCCCGGCGGACATCGCACCGGAGCTGACCGCGCCTCGCGGGGCGCTCGGCCGCAGGCAGGCTGCGCCCGTGCAGCAGGCCCTGCTCGAGCGCGGGTTCTCGCTGCTGGCGGCGCTGTCGCCGTTCGATGTCGGCCAGGCGGCGATCCTTGCCGACCACCGGGTCATCGCGATCGAAGCTGCCGAGGGCACTGACGCGATGATCAAGCGCGTGGCCGATCTCGTGGCGCGGGGACGCCTCAAGATCGGCAAGGGCGATGGCGTTCTCGTGAAGGCCCCGAAGATGGGGCAGGATCTCCGCGTCGATATGCCGGCCATCGGCCCGGAGACCCTGCGTAACATCGCCGACGCCGGCCTGTCGGGCATCGGGCTCAAGGCGGGCGAGGTGTTGGTCGGCGACCGCGCGGCGCTTGGGCGGCAGGCGGATCAGCTCGGCCTGTTCATCGAAGGCATCGCCTGATGCGACCCTTCAAGCTCGCCATCATTGCGGGCGAGGCCTCAGGCGATGCGCTCGCGCTGCGCTTCCTGGCGGCCCTGCACGAGCGGTTGGGCGATCGCCCCATCGAGCTGCGCGGGGTCGGCGATCATGGTCTGCCGCAAGCGGGACTGTTGCCGTTCTTTCCGCAAGCCGACATCGCGGTGATGGGCTTCGGCCCGGTGATCGCGCGCCTGCCGCTGCTACTGCGGCGGATGGAGGATGCTGCCCGTGGGATTGCCGATTTTCAGCCCGATCTGCTGCTGACGATCGACAGTCCGGATTTTTGCCTGCGCGTGGCGAAGAAAGTTCGGGCTCGGGCCCCTCATATCCCAATCGCGCACTGGGTTTGCCCGAGCGTCTGGGCCTGGCGCTCCGGCCGGGCACGTCGCATGGCGCCGCATGTCGATCGTATCCTGGCGCTGCTGCCGTTCGAACCGGCTGCTCTCGCACGGCTGCACGGTCCTCAGACGATCTATGTCGGCCATCCGTTGATGGAGCGTCTCGCCGAATTGCGGCCGAACCTGGCCGAGCAAGGTGCCCGGGATGATGCGGCGCAGCCGCAGGTACTGGTCTTGCCCGGCAGCCGGCGCTCGGAAATCCATCATCTGATGCCGGTTTTTGGCGAGGCGGTCGCACGGGTCGCGGCGGCTGTTCCCAGGGCGCGCTTCGTTTTGCCGGCCGTCGCGCGGCTCCAACCGATGATCGCTGAGGCCGCGGCGCGCTGGTCGGTCGCGCCGGAGATCGTCAGCGGCGAGGCCGCCAAGCTCGCCGCCTTCCGAGAAGCCCGCGTGGCCCTGGCCGCCTCCGGTACCGTGACGCTCGAGTTGGCCTTGTCTGGCGTGCCGACGGTAGCAGCCTATCGCGGGGCAGGCTGGGAGGCCGTGCTGGCCCGGCGGCTCATCAAGCTGCCGAGCGTGATCCTGCCGAACCTGATCCTTGGTCGGAACGTCGTCCCGGAGTTCATCCAGGATGATGCGACGGCGGAGGCCTTGGGCCGGCATTTGCTGGCGGCGCTCGCCGAGGGGCCCGAACGGCAGGCGCAGCTGGACGCCTTCGCCGAGGTTGAGACCATCATGCGCTCGGCGGGGCCCAGTCCGGCCGCCAACGCCGTCGAGGCGGCGTTGGCGTTGGTCACCTCGCAGGCTCGCCGCGAGGCTTGAGTTTGTAAGCCGGCTTATTCGACGACCGCGCCGGACGCCTTGGCGATCGGAGCCCATTTGGCCAGTTCGGTCTTGACGTGCTCGCCGAGCTGCTCCGGCGTGGATCCGACGATGTCGGCGCTGACGTCGTTGAGCTTCTTCTTCACGTTCTCGTCCTTGAGCGCCTGGTTGGCGGCCTGGTTGATCTTCTCGACGATCGGGCGGGGCAGGTTGGCCGGGCCGAAAAGCGCATTCCAGGTATAGGTCTCGTAGCCCGGCAGGCCGCTCTCGGCGATGGTCGGCACGTCCGGGAAGGACGCAACGCGCTCCTTGGTGGTGACGCCGATCGCCCGAAGCTGGCCATTACGGATGAAGCCGGCCGAAGAGGGCAGGTTGTCGAACATGATCGGCACCGCACCCGAGACGACGTCGTTCAGCGCCGGGCCGGCGCCACGATAGGGCACATGGTTCATCTGGACGCCGCCGAGCGATTTGAACAGCTCGCCGGAGAGGTGCAGCGGCGTGCCGACGCCGGAGGAGGCATAAGAGTACTTGCCCGGATTGTCCTTCAGCACCTGCAGCACTTCCTTCACGGTCTTGGCCGGGAAGTTGGGGTTCACCACCATCACGTTGGGAACGATCGCGAGCAGCGAGATCGGGGTGAAGTCCTTCACCGCGTCGAAGGTGACGGTCTTCAGGATCGCCGGGTTGAGGGCATGGGTCGAGATGGTGCCGAGGAGGAGGGTGTAGCCGTCCGGCGCGGCGCGGGCGACGGCGGTGGAGCCGACATTGCCGCCGGCCCCGGCGCGGTTCTCGATCACCACGTTCTGACCGAGCAGCTCGCTCATCTTCTGGCCGACGAGGCGGGCGACGATATCGGTCGAGCCGCCGGCGGCGAAGGGTACGACCAGCGTGATCGGACGGGACGGGTAAGCGGCCTGGGCCTGCGCCTGCGTGGCGGCGAGGCTCGCGGCTCCGGTGCCGATCAGGAAGGCGCGGCGGTCGAGAAGATGGTTTTCGGTCATGCACGGATCTCCGTTGGAAGACGCGACTCTACCCAGACGCGCTCGCGGATCACCCACACGGCTTTGATCAATCTTCCGAAACAATAAGGACGCGGTGGAGACCACCGCGCCCTTGCTGGCGTTCGTGCTGCGCCGGGATCAGCGACGGCCGATCGGCGTGTAATCGCGCTGCGGCGCGCCGGTATAGAGCTGGCGCGGGCGGCCGATCTTCTGGGACGGATCCTCGATCATCTCCTTCCACTGCGCGATCCAGCCGACGGTGCGGGCGACGGCGAAGAGCACGGTGAACATCGAGGTCGGGAAGCCCATCGCCTTCAGCGTGATGCCCGAATAGAAGTCGATGTTCGGATAGAGCTTCTTCTCGATGAAGTACTCGTCGTGCAGCGCGATTCGCTCCAGCTCGATGGCGACGTCCAGCAACGGGTCGTCCTTGATGCCGAGTTCGTTCAGCACCTCATGCGTGGTCTTCTGCATGATCTTGGCGCGCGGGTCGTAGTTCTTGTAAACCCGGTGGCCGAAGCCCATCAGGCGGAACGGATCGTTCTTGTCCTTGGCCTTGGCGATGTATTTCGGGATGTTGTCGACGGTCCCGATCTCCTCGAGCATCTTGAGCGCCGCCTCATTGGCGCCGCCATGGGCGGGCCCCCACAGGCAGGCCGTGCCGGCCGCGATGCAGGCGAAGGGGTTGGCGCCCGAGGATCCGGCGAGGCGCACGGTCGAGGTCGAGGCGTTCTGCTCGTGGTCGGCGTGCAGGATGAAGATGCGGTCGAGCGCGCGCGACAGCACCGGATTGACCTTGTACTCCTCGGCCGGGACCGCAAAGCACATGCGCAGGAAGTTCGAGGTGTAGTCCAGCGAGTTCAGCGGATACACGAAGGGCTGGCCAACGGTGTACTTGAACGCCATCGCCGCCAGCGTCGGCACCTTCGCGATCATGCGCATCGAGGCGATCATGCGCTGATGCGGGTCTGAGATGTCGGTGGAGTCGTGATAGAAGGCCGACATCGCGCCGATGGAGCCGACCATGACAGCCATCGGGTGGGCATCGCGGCGGAAGCCCTGGAAGAAGCGGGCCATCTGCTCATGCACCATGGTGTGGCGCGTGACGCGGTAGTCGAAATCCGCCTTCTGCGCGGCGGTCGGCAGTTCCCCGTAGAGCAGCAGATAGCATGTCTCGAGGAAGTCGCCGTGCTCGGCGAGCTGCTCGATCGGATAGCCGCGATAGAGCAGCACGCCCTGGTCGCCGTCGATATAGGTGATCTGCGACTCGCAGCTCGCCGTCGAGGTGAAGCCGGGGTCGTAGGTGAACATGCCCGTCTGGGCGTAGAGCTTGCCGATGTCGATGACGGCAGGGCCGACCGACCCTTGCTTGATCGCCATGTCGACGGTCTTGTCGCCGACCTGGAGCTGGCTCGTGTTTCCGCTCATCGATACCGATCCTTTCAAGGCTCGCTGCTGTTCAGCACCTGTTTCGCCTATCCGCCGGCGCTTCCGCGCCAGCCTTTTCCCATCCGAGGCCCGCGATGTGACGGGATGATGTCGGAAGGGGAGGTGGAAGGAGACCCATGTGGCTGATATACAAGCAATATTCGTGCCCCGCCACGGTGTGGCCGCGCAACGCACTTGCGCGTCACTAGACCATTTGCCCAGTGCATTCAACCAAGCCGAAAGGCGATTGGAACCGCGCCTGGATCATATCTGCGCGAGCAGCGAGCACGCCGCCACCGCGAGGCGGCGTGCGCAAGCTTGAAAGCTGAAAGAGGGGCACCGCCCGGCAGCGGCGATGCCCCATTTACGACAGCTCAGGCCTGGTAGGCGAGCCGCGCCAGCGTCTCGTCGCGACCGAGCACGGCCATCACGTCGAAGAGTCCGGGCGACATGGCGCGGCCGGTCAGCGCGGCGCGCAGCGGCTGCGCCGCCTGGCCGAGCTTGATGCCGCTCTCCTCGACATAGGCGCGCACGGCCGCCTCCAGCGGCGCAGGCGCCCAATCGCTGACCGCGGCGAGTTTCTCGGCGATCTTCGGCAGGCGCTGCCGCGCGGCTTCGTCGAGCAGGCTCTTGGCCTTGTCGTCGAGCTGCAGCGGGCGCTGGGCATAGAGATAGAAGGCGCTGTCGAGCAACTCGACCAGCGTCTTGGCGCGCTCCTTGAGGCCGGGCATGGCTGCTAGGAACTTCGCTTCTAGCTCCGGCGACAGCGTCTGGCCGATACCGCGCGCCGGGCCGATCTCCGGCAGGATGACCTTGAGCGCATCGAGGAGTTCGCGGTCGCTCGACTGGCGCATGTAGAGCCCGTTGAGGTTCTCGAGCTTGGCGTAGTCGAAGCGGGCCGGTGAACGGCCGATCGATGAGAGGTTGAAGGCGTCGATCATTTCCTGCGTGGAGAAGACCTCCTGGTCGCCATGGCTCCAGCCCAGCCGCACCAGATAGTTGCGCAGGGCCGCCGGCAGGTAGCCCATCGAGCGATAGGCATCGATGCCGAGCGCGCCGTGGCGCTTCGAGAGCTTGGCGCCGTCCGGCCCGTGGATCAGCGGGATATGCGACATGCTCGGCACATCCCAGCCGAGCGCGTCGTAGATCTGGGTCTGGCGGGCGGCGTTGGTGAGATGGTCGTCGCCGCGGATGACATGGGTCACGCCCATGTCGTGGTCGTCGACCACGACGGCGAGCATATAGGTCGGCGTGCCGTCCGAGCGCAGCAGCACGAGGTCGTCGAGATTCTCGTTCTGCCAGACGACCCGGCCCTGCACCTCGTCGTTCACCACCGTCTCGCCGGTCTGGGGTGCCTTGAGGCGGATGACGGGCTTGACGCCGTCCGGCGCGGTCGACGGGTCGCGGTCGCGCCAGCGGCCGTCATAGCGCAGCGGCTTGCCCTCGGCTCGTGCCTTTTCGCGCATCTCCTCGAGCTCGGCCGGGCTGGCGTAGCAGTAATAGGCCTTTCCGGCGGCGAGCATCTGCTCGGCCACCTCGCGGTGGCGCGCCGCGCGCTGGAACTGATAGACGGTCTGCCCGTCCCAATCGAGGCCGAGCCATTCCAGCCCGTCGAGGATCGCTGCGATGGCGGCATCGGTCGAGCGTTCGCGGTCGGTGTCTTCGATGCGCAGCAGCATCTTGCCGCCTTGGCGGCGGGCATAGAGCCAGTTGAACAGCGCTGTGCGGGCTCCGCCGATATGCAGGAATCCGGTGGGCGAGGGCGCAAAGCGCGTGACGACGGCATTGCTCATGGAAGGCAACTCCGACCGGGCGGCGGGAGCCGTCCGGGGCAAGACAGGGAAATGGCGCAGGTCATGACATGACAACCGGCGCGCGCCCTGTAACATGGCTTGGCCGGAAAGGTTAAGCGGTCAAATCGCAGCGCCGGCGGGGAGGGGCGGAGAATGCAGCCGGGGCCGCCGGGGCAGGACAAGCCGCGCGGCGCGCGAGCCGAGGCCTTGCCTCTGCGCCTGCTGCCAAGCTGGCTGACCTCCGTTCGCTTCGAAGTCTGGCTGCAAGACTGGCAGGCCCGGTTCGGTCAGGCGCTCGAACTCGAGGCCGAGCGCCGCCGTCCGTTCCTGTGGCTGCCCGTGGCGACGGGTGCCGGCATCCTGTTCTATTTCGMGGCCGACCGTGAGCCGGCTTTATGGGCGCCTCTGGCTGGCTTCGCGCTCAGTGCGATCTTCGCGTTCGTGCTGCGAACCCGTCGGCTAGCCTCGATGGCCTCCCTGGCGGTGGCCGCCGCCTTCGCGGGTTTTGCCGCCGGTGCCTGGCGTACGGCGGATGTCGCGGCGCCGATGCTGGAGCGTCAACGAATCGGCAAGGTGACGGGTTTCGTCGAGAGCGTCGAGGCACGCGACAGCGGCGCCCGTATCGTCCTGCTGGTAACGGAATTCGCCGGGATGCCGGCAGCCGAGCGCCCAAGGCGCGTGCGCGTCAATATCCGCGCCGGTTCCGTGGCGCCGGGCGATCATGTCGTCGCGACGGCGCGGCTGCTGCCTCCGCCCGGGCCGGCACGGGCCGGCGGCTACGATTTCGGTCGCGATGCCTTCTTCCGGGGCATTGGCGCAGTCGGCAGCATCGCGGGCAAGATTGCCCTGGTGCCATCGCCGCATCCGATGCCGACGCGTCTTGCCGTCGATGTCGCCATCGACAGGGCGCGCAATGCCTTGACCCAACGCATCGCGGAAGGCGGTGGCGGACAGGGTGGAGCGGTCGCCGCCGCCCTCGTTACGGGAAAGCGCGGGCTGATCACCGAGGCAACGAACAACGACCTGCGCGCCGCCGGCATCTACCACATCGTTTCGATCTCCGGCCTGCACATGGTGCTCGCCGCCGGGACGATCTTCTGGCTGGTGCGCGCCCTGCTGGCGCTCTCCCAGACCGCCGCGCTGCGCTGGCCGATCAAGAAGATCGCAGCGGCCGCAGCGATGTTCGGCGCGACCGCCTACTGCATCTTCTCGGGCAGCGATGTCGCGACCGAGCGCTCGCTGATCATGACGCTGGTGATGCTCGGCGCGATCCTTGTCGATCGTGCGGCGCTGAGCATGCGCAATCTCGCGCTTGCGGCCATGATCGTGCTCCTGCGCGAGCCGGAGGCCTTGCTCGGGCCGAGCTTCCAGATGTCCTTCGGAGCCGTCGCGGCATTGATCGCCTTTGCCGAACGCTGGGAGAGCCGAAAGCGCTCCCAGCCGCCGCCCAGCTTGCCGTGGCCGCTTGGGCCGGTCTGGGCCGCGGCACTCGGCATCGTCGTCACCACGTTGCTGGCAACGGCCGCGACAGCGCCCTTCGGCGCCTATCATTTTCAGACCTTCAATCCCTTCGGCCTGCTCGGCAATGCGATGGCGCTGCCCTTCGTCTCGCTCTTCGTCATGCCGGCGGCCGTCTTCGGCGTGCTGGCTTACCCCTTCGGACTGGACTGGCCCGCCTGGGCGCTGATGGGGCTGGCTTCCGATGTCGTGCTCAAGGTGGCGCACTGGGTCGCAAGCATCGACCATTCCACGGTGATGATCGCAGCCTTCGGGCCGGCGGTGCTGACCTGCTTCGTGCTGGCGCTGCTGTGGCTGACGCTCTGGACCACGCCCTGGCGCTGGCTGGCGGCGCTGCCGCTCCTGCTCGGCGTGGCCATCGCCGGCAAGCCGGAGCGGCCGGAAATCCTGATCGAACGCGACGGTTCGGGGCTGGCGGTGCGGGGCCCGGATGGCCGCCTCGCGATTGCGGGCAAGCCGAGCCGTTTCGTGCTGCAGCAATGGCTCGCTGCTGATGGCGATCGCCGTTCGCCGGACGATCCGACGCTGCGGGCCGGCATTAGCTGCGATGCGCTCGGCTGCGTCGCACGGACGCCGGATCAGCGCACCGTTTCCTACACGCGCGACAGGTTGGCGCTTATCGAGGACTGCATGCGGGCTGACCTCGTCGTCACCGCCATCCCCTGGAGCGGAACCTGCAAGGCACGGCTGATCGAGCGAATGGCGTTATCGCGCGACGGCGCGACTTCGCTCTATCGAACAGGATCGGGGTGGAGCAGCCATGTCTCGGAGCAGAACGCTGCCGACCGCCCTTGGAGCCGCCGCCGTGAGCAGCGCCCTGCGCAAGCCTCGACAGCGCCTCCGAGTGTGACACCGGCTTCCGCCGACGGCGAAGCCGAGGTCGAGCGCCTTCAGTAGCGCCGCATCAGATTGACGAGGCGGCCCTGGATCTTGACCCGGTCCGGCCCGAGCACGCGCGTCTCATAGGCAGGGTTCGCGGCTTCGAGCGCGATCGAGGAGCCGCGCTTGCGCAGCCGCTTCAGCGTCGCTTCCTCATCATCGATCAGCGCCACGACGATGTCGCCGGTATTGGCCGAATCCTGCTTGCGGATGATGACGGTGTCGCCGTCGAGGATGCCGGCTTCGACCATCGAGTCACCACGCACTTCCAGCGCGTAATGCTCGCCGGAGCCGAGCATGTCGGGCGGCAGCGAGACGGTGTGGCTACGGTTCTGGATCGCCGAGATCGGCGTGCCGGCGGCGATGCGGCCCATGACCGGGATCGCGATGGAGGAGCGGCTGTCCTCATCGGACGCAGGGCGTGGCTTGGTGAGATTCGGCTGCGAGCCGAGGCCGCCCTGGACGACCGCAGGGTTGAAACGCTGCCGCTGCTGCGGGGCGCCGAGCCCGTCGGGCATCTTGATGATCTCGAGCGCACGCGCCCGGTTGGGCAGGCGACGGATGAAGCCGCGCTCCTCTAGCGCCATGATCAGCCGGTGGATGCCCGACTTGGAGCGCAGATCGAGCGCATCCTTCATCTCGTCGAAGGAGGGCGGCACCCCGCTCTCACGCAAGCGTTCCTGAATGAAGCGCAGGAGTTCGTGTTGCTTGCGTGTCAGCATGATCCCCGCCGGCCTTCTCGAAGGCTAGATTCGAAACAAAGCAGGAACACCATACGCGTTCCACTTGTGTTCCGCAAGCGGGCTCCGGCATCGAAGCGAACAGTGGAATCCACTTTTCGGGCAGATCCGATGCGATAACCCTATACAGATCGCTACGATCGCGTCCGACAGGATGAGCGGTGATCTAGCGCAGCGGCAGGATGCGGCAGATGTCGCCTTTTTTTGCCGGCGCGGCATGGGCAGGCCGGATCGTCAATGCCTGCGCCCGTGCCAGCGTGCCGAGCATCGAGGAATCCTGCCGGTCGAAGGGCGTCGCCACCCAGCCATCCGGCGTCAGTGCGAGCTCCGAGCGCAGATAGTCCTCGCGCTCGTCATTGGCCGGCATGTCACGGCCGAGGCGGGCGGGGATGCTGCGGTCGCGGTCGGCCTCCCCAATGCCGAGCAGAGCCTCGATCAGCGGCAGGACAAAGAGATGGCCGCAGACGATCGAGGAGACCGGGTTTCCGGGCAAGCCGACCACGACCATGCGGCCGAGTCGGCCGGTCATCATGGGTTTGCCCGGCCGCATCGCGATCTTCCAGAAGCCGAGCGACATGCCGGCCCGCGTCAGCGCCTCCTGCACGAGGTCATGCGCGCCGACCGAGGCCCCGCCGAGCGTGACGAGGACGTCGGCGTCGGCGTCCCGCGCCTGGCCGATCTTGGCCGCGAGGTCGGCGTGGTCGTCGCGGGCGATGCCGAGATCGAGAACGGCACCGCCGGCCTTCTCGACCAGTGCAGCGAGCGAGAAGGAGTTCGAGGCGACGATCTGGTCGCGCCCGACCGGCTCGCCCGGAGCCACCAACTCGTCGCCAGTGGCAAGGATCGCGACGCGCGGCTTGCGCCGGACGGGCAAGGTCGGATGTCCCATCGCGGCGGCGAGGCCCAGCGCAGCGCTGTCGAGCACGCGCCCGGCGGGCAGCAGGACGTCGCCTTCGCGGAAATCCAGCCCGGCTGCGCGCAGGAACTTGCCCTTGGCGGGCGGCACCCGCACGCGGATCGCCGGGCTGTCGACGCCGTCGGCATCCTCCTGCATCAGGACGGTATCGGCGCCATCAGGCATTGGCGCGCCCGTGAAGATGCGCACGGCCTGTCCCGGCCCGACCGAGCCCTCGAAGGCCCGGCCAGCGGCGGATTCGCCGATCACCGCGAGCGAGATGCCCGCCGCCATGTCGTCGCCGCGCACGGCATAGCCGTCCATGGCGGAATTGGCGAAGGGCGGCTGGGTCCGGAGCGCCTTGACCTCACCGGCAAGCACCCGCCAGGCGCATTGCGCGAGCGGCAGGGTTTCGGCCCCGGTCGGCCCTGGAATGCTGTCGAGCAGCGCCTTGCGCGCGACGGGGACCGGGGTGAGCGCCATCAGAGCAGGATGCCGAACCGCAGGTCCGCGGCAGCGAATAGTGGGGACCGGTTTTCGGATGACATCATGCTCGACTTCCTTCCTGCGAAGCCTTTGCGTCGTAGTCGCCGGACTGGCCGCCGGATTTGTGCATGAGCCGGATGTTCTCGATCCGCATCGCCCTGTCGACCGCCTTGACCATGTCGTAGACGGTCAGGCAGGCGACCGAGACGGCTGTGAGCGCCTCCATCTCGACGCCGGTCTGGCCTTTCATCTTCACTTCGGCGCGCACGCGCACGCCCGGCAATGCCTCGTCGATCGTGAGATCGACCCCGATCTTGCTGAGCAGCAGGGGGTGGCAGAGCGGGATCAGCTCATGTGTGCGCTTGGCGGCCATGATTCCGGCGAGGCGCGCCGTGCCGAGCACGTCGCCCTTCCTGGCGTTGCCGTCGCGCACGATCGCGATCGTCCCGGGCGCCATCACGACGCTCCCTTCGGCGACGGCGATGCGGGTCGTCTCGGCCTTGTCGCCGACATCGACCATATGCGCCTGGCCCTGGGCGTCGAGGTGGCTGAGCCGGCTCACGCCGCGCTCTCTTGCGCCGTGCCGGTCAGCAGCGACCGCGTCGCGGCCGTGACATCCGCCTGCCGCATCAGGCTCTCGCCGACGAGGAAGCTGTTGACGCCGGCCTTGTTGAGGCGGGCGATGTCGGCATGGGCGAAGATGCCGCTCTCGCCGATGACGATGCGGTCGGAGGGGACGCGCGGCGCCAGCCGCTCGGTCACCGCGAGATCGACGTGGAAGCTGCGCAGATCGCGGTTGTTGATGCCGAGCAGGCGGCTCTCGAGCTTGAGCGCCCGGTCGAGCTCGGCGTCGTCATGAACCTCGACGAGCACGTCCATGCCGAGTTCGCGCGCGGTTTCGTTGAGCGCCCTGGCGGTGTCGTCGTCGACACCAGCCATGATGATCAGGATGCAGTCGGCGCCCCAGCTGCGGGCTTCGTAGACCTGATAGGGCTCGTAGAGGAAATCCTTGCGCAGGGCGGGCAGGCCGGAGGCCTCGCGCGCCTGCGTCAGGAATTCCGGCTGACCCTGGAAGGAGGGCGCATCGGTCAGCACGGAGAGGCAGGCCGCGCCGCCGGCGGCATAGGCACGGGCGAGCGAAGGCGGGTCGAAATCGGCGCGGATCAGCCCCTTGGACGGGCTCGCCTTCTTGATCTCGGCGATCAGGGCCGGCTTGCCGTCCGCGAGCTTGGCGGCGAGAGCATCGGCGAATCCGCGCGGCTTGCCGGCGGCACGGACGCGGCGTTCGATCTCGGCCAGCGGCACGGCGGCCTTGGCGGCCGCGATCTCCTGGCGCTTGTAGGCTTCGATCTTGGCGAGGATGTCGGTCATGCCGCCCTCACGCGTTCGAGGCTTTGATGAGGGCGCCCAGCGTCGCCTTGGCCTTGCCAGAGTCGAGGGCGGCCGTCGCCTGGGCGAAGCCGTCCTTCAGGTTCGCAGCCTTGCCGGCGACGAGCAGTGCTGCCGCGGCATTGAAGGCGGCGATATCGCGGAAGCCGGTCCTCTCGCCGGCGAGCACGGCGTTCAGCGCGGCCGCATTCTGCTCGGGCGTGCCGCCACGCAGCTCCTCCGGCCTGGCCGGCTCGAGGCCGACATCGGAGGGGCTGATGGTGAAGCTTTCGACGTTGCCGTTCTCCAGCGAGACGACGCGGGTCGGCCCGGTCGTGGTGATCTCGTCGAGCCCGTCGGAGCCGTGCACGGCCCATACGCGAGTCGAGCCGAGCGAGGCCAGCACCTTGACCATCGGCTCCAGCCAGGTTTCGGAGAAGGCCCCGATCAGCTGGCGCTTCACCCCGGCCGGGTTCGAGAGCGGGCCGAGCAGGTTGAAGATCGTGCGCGTGCCGAGCTCGGTACGCACCGGCGCGACATGGCGCATCGAGGCGTGATGCGTCGGCGCGAACATGAAGCCGACACCGGCCTCGGCGATGCAGCGCTCCGTCCCGGCCGAATCGAGGCCGACCTTGACGCCGAGTGCGGTGAGCACGTCGGCCGCGCCGGAGCGCGAGGAAGCCGCGCGGTTGCCGTGCTTGGCGACGGGCACGCCGCAGGCTGCCGTGATGATCGAAGCCAGCGTCGAGACGTTGTAGGAGCCGGACGAATCGCCGCCGGTGCCGACGATGTCGATCGCCTCGGCCGGCGCCTTCACCGGCAGCATCTTGCCGCGCATCGCGCCGACGGCGCCGGCGATCTCGTCGATCGTCTCGCCGCGGACGCGCAGCGCCATCAGGAAGGCGGCGGACTGCGCGTTGGTGACCTCGCCGGAGAGGATCGTGTCGAAGGCGTCCCGCGCCTCCTCGCGCGAGAGTGTCGCTCCGGTCGCGACCTTGGCGATGAAGGGTTTGAAGTCGTCCATGGAAACTCTGCGGAAATCAGGCTGATGGGGTCAGGGCGGCGGCTTCGTGCTCGCTGCGCCATCGCTGGGCGAGATCGAGGAAATTCCGCAGGATCGTCGCGCCATGCTCGGAGGCGATGCTCTCCGGATGAAACTGGACGCCGTGGACCGGCAGCTCCCGGTGCGAGAGCGCCATGATCAGGCCGTCATCGGTTTCGGCCTCGATGTCGAAGACAGTCGGGCAGGAATCGCGATCGACCACGAGGGAGTGATAGCGCGTCGCCTGCAGCGGCCCGTTGATGCCGCGGAACAGGCCGCGTGCCCTGTGCCTGATCGGCGAGACCTTGCCGTGCATCGGCACGGGCGCCCGCACGACGTCGCCGCCGAAGGCCTGCCCCATCGCCTGCAGTCCGAGGCACACGCCGAAAATTGGCTTGCGGGCGGCGCCTTGCCGGACGACATCGAGGCAGATTCCGGCCTCGTTTGGCGTGCAGGGGCCGGGCGAGAGCACGATCGCATCATGCTCGCCGCCCAGCGCTTCTTCGACCGACAGCGCGTCGTTGCGCCAGACATCGACTTCGGCCCCCAGGCCACCGATGAGGTGGACCAGGTTCCAGGTGAAGCTGTCGTAGTTGTCGATCAACAGAACGCGCATGGCCGGACCCGTGAATACGGCCACAGGTCATGCACGTTCGGGGGCGGGGTGGTCAAGTTTTGCGCGGCGGTCATCTCCCGAAGCGCGCTCGCACGGAGCAGCCCGTCATTGCGAGCGAAGCAAGGCAATCCAGGGGGGATCCGGCTGACGTGGTCCGTCCTGCGGCCCCCTGGATTGCTTCGTCGCCCTGCTCCTCGCAATAACGGCTCAGACCAGCGGCGGATTGAGACGGCCGAAACCCTCCTGCCGCCGATAGGGGAAGTACGGGTAGGGCGCCGTACGGACGCTCGCGGCATCGAGCCGCACAACCTGCTCGGCCGTCAGGTTCCAGCCGACGGCTCCGAGATTGTCCCGCAGCTGCTGCTCGTTGCGGGCGCCGATGATGACCGAGGAGACCGTCGGGCGCTGCAGCAGCCAGTTGATCGCGACCTGCGGTACGCTCTTGCCGGTCTCCTGCGCGATGGCATCGAGCACGTCGACGATGGCGTAGAGCTGCTCGTCCTCGACCGGCGGGCCGAACTCGGCTGTCTCGTGCAGCCGGCTCCCGGCCGGAAGAGGCTGGCCGCGCCGGATCTTGCCAGTGAGGCGGCCCCAGCCGAGCGGGCTCCAGACCAGCGCGCCGACGCTCTGGTCGAGGCCGAGCGGCATCAGCTCCCATTCGTAGTCGCGCCCGACGAGCGAGTAGTAGACCTGATGCGCGACATAGCGGGGCCAGCCATGACGCTCGGCGGCGGCCAGAGACTTCATCAGCTGCCAGCCGGAGAAGTTGGAGACGCCGACATAGCGAAGCTTGCCCGCCCGGACGA
This sequence comes from Allobosea sp. 05T438, assembly GCF_056396025.1. Classification (NCBI taxonomy): domain Bacteria; kingdom Pseudomonadati; phylum Pseudomonadota; class Alphaproteobacteria; order Hyphomicrobiales; family Alloboseaceae; genus Allobosea; species Allobosea sp. 05T438. The sequence continues at coordinate 140,413 of NZ_JBFTKQ010000005.1, read as the reverse complement.
GCGCATCGAGCGTCGAGAGAACCTCCTCGACCGGCGTGCCGGCGTCAAAGGCATGCAACTGCAGCAGGTCGATATAGTCGGTGCCGAGCCGGCGCAGCGCGTCCTCGGTCGCCTTGATCAGGCGGCTGCGCGAGGAGCCGGCATCGTTCGGGCCGTCGCCCATCGGCAGCGTCGTCTTGGTCGAGATCAGCACCTTGTCGCGGCGGCCCTTGATCGCCTCGCCGAGGACTTCCTCGGACGCCCCGTTCGAGTAGACGTCGGCTGTGTCGAAGAGGTTCAGCCCGGCATCGAGGCAGATATCGACGAGGCGGTGCGCTTCCTTGGCGTCCGTGTTGCCCCAGGCGCTGAAGAGCGGCCCCTGTCCGCCGAAGGTGCCCGCGCCGAAACTCAGGGCGGGAACCTTCAGCCCCGAATGGCCCAAACGCCGATATTCCATGATCCAGATCTCCTGTGGAGGTCAGAACATGGTGGTGCGAAGCCGGCGTGATTAGTCGGCCGGCTGGAACAGCATTCGTGAGTTGAAGTCACCGAGCGCGCGGCGCTGGCTTCTATCCGCGGGCGCTGCGCGGCATCCCGGCCGTGCGCGGCTGAGCCTGGCCCGGCGCGGTCTCGACGCCGAGCGCAGGCAGGGCGAGCGTTCGCAGGCCGCGGAAGTCGACATGACAGACGATCAGGCCGCGCTCTTCGATATAGCCGAGCAGGCGCCGCGCCCGGCTGGGCGAGTGGCTGCCATAGACTTCGGCGAGCTCGGCATCGCTGGGGCAGGGCCTGCCCTCGATGGCGGTGCGGGCGATGTAGAGGAAGAGCCCCTGCAGGTCTTCCGGCAGCGTGCCCGAGGCCACGACTGCCGCCTGCCAGCCCTCGCTGGTCGCGACGCTGTCGCTAACGCCGGCCCGCGCCACGGCGAGCCTGCGGCGGAACTCCTCCAGGCTCAGATTCGTCCGGCCGAGCCGGCGCATCCGGCAGCGCACGGTGAAATCCTGATAGAGCACCGCGACCTGGCGCGAGCGTGCTTCAGGGTCGGCCATCAGCTCGCGCAGAATCTCGACCATGATCGCTTCGCGCTCTTCCGGCTCCAGCTCGATCTCGGGCTCGGGCTCGGTCTGCGGAGCCGGGCGGTAAGTCTCGATCCGGCGCAGCACCTCGTTCGGGTCCGGGCGTGGGCGCGGCGCCGGGCGGACCGGCCGCGCCATCGGCGGCGGCTCGTCCTCGCCGGGCGTGAAGATCAGCTTGCCTGCTTCCGCCGGCGCCTGTTCGGGCAGCGGCATCAACCCCGGCGCGCTGCCGCGATCGACGGAGCTGACGGTGCCGATCCTGATCGGCAGCGGGCGCTTTGACAGGGCAGGGCCGAGCGCCACGAACTGGCCGCGTTCGAGATCGCGGAACATTTCGGCCTGGCGCCGGTCCATGCCAAGCAGGTCGGCGGCGCGCTGCATGTCGATGTCGAGGAAGGTGCGACCCATCAGGAAGTTCGAGGCTTCCGCCGCGACGTTCTTCGCGAGCTTGGCTAGGCGCTGCGTCGCGATGACGCCGGCAAGGCCGCGCTTGCGGCCGCGGCACATCAGATTGGTCATGGCGCCGAGCGAGAGTCGGCGCGCCTCGTCCGAGGCCTCGCCCGCCATCACCGGGGCGAAGAGCTGGGCTTCGTCGACGACGATCAGCATCGGGAACCAGAGCGAGCGGTCGACGTCGAAGAGCCCGCCGAGGAAGGCTGCCGTGGCGCGCAGCTGCTCGTCCGCCTCGAGGTTTTCGAGGTTCAGGACCACCGAGACGCGGTGCTGGCGCACGCGCAGCGCGACGCGCTGCAGCTCCGCCTCGCCGCACTCGGCATCGACAACGACATGGCCGAACTGGTCGGCGAGCGAGACGAAATCGCCCTCCGGGTCGATGATGGCCTGCTGGACGAGCGGGGCGCTCTGCTCCAGCAGGCGGCGCAGCAGGTGCGACTTGCCCGAGCCCGAATTGCCCTGGACGAGCAGGCGCGTCGCCAGCAATTCGGCGAGATCGATGAGACCGGGCTCGCCGGTCCTTGTCGTTCCCATCTCGATCGCTGTCGTCATGCCGGTCGTGAATCGCCTTGTTTGGTCGGGCGCAGGCGCGCGACCGGGGCTTCTAGCACGGCCTCGCCCCCGCTGGACGCAGGGCAGCCCTGCCTTCCACAGGCAATCGCCGTGAACGATTTTGGGTCAGCGCGGGCAGCGCAGCGCCCGTTCCTGCCGGACGATGTCGGCGATCACGCGGCGGTCATTGGCGGAAAGCGGCACGTCCTCGATATTGTCGTACTGGCAACCCGCGTTGCCGAATGCCGCGATCGCGCGCTGCGTGCGGAAGCAGTAGCCCTGCGCCTTGTAGATCTCGTTACGGGCGGTCCAGAGGTTCGCGCAGGTCTGGGGGTTGGCAAACGCCGGGGCAGTGGCTCCGGCTGCGAGCAGGAGGCTTGCGGACAATGAAAGGCGAAGGCTGCGCATATTGGTGTTCCCCGGCATGAGCGCGTGAGCTTTGCGGACCGGCTGCGGCAAGGCAACAGTCGGCACGCGACATGACGCTGTCGCAACGGCGGGGTTCGCTGAGGCGGGCAAGGGACGGGCGGATCGATGCGGTTCGGCTATTGCGAAAGACTCGATGCGAGCTTCTGGGCCGAGCCCGTCAATGCGGTGACGAACGTCGCCTTTCTGGCGGCGGCGCTGATGGCCTTTCGGCTATGGCGCCGGCAGGAAGGGCGCGACGGCATCGCGCTCACATTCATCCTGCTGGTCTTCGCGATCGGAGCCGGCTCCTTCCTGTTCCATACCATGCCGAATCGCTGGACGGTGCTGGCCGATGTCGTGCCGATCCAGCTCTTCGCCTTCGGTTATTTCGCATTCGCGCTCAGCCGGTTTCTCGGTGCATCCGGGTTGATCACGGCGATCGGGACGCTTGCGTTCTTCGGCCTCGCGCTCGTTCTCTCCTGGGCGGGGCGTGCGGTTCTGCCGGCGATGGTGGCAGGCTCCGCCGGCTATGCGGCCTTCCTGCTCGGGCTTGTCGGCATCGCGCTCGCCATGCCGCGCGATCCGGCCCTGAGCGGCCAGCGCAAGCTTCTGGCCTTGGCCGGCGTGGTTTTCGCCGTTTCGCTGGCGATGCGCAGTATCGACGGGCTGCTTTGCAGCGCTGTGCCGCTCGGAACGCATTGGCTCTGGCATCTGCTCAATGCGCTGGTGCTCTACGCGCTGCTGCGCGCCGCGGCGCTCTCCGGCGGCAAGTCTACTTCTTCGCCAACTCCAGACAGGTGATGAGCTGGACATAGCTCGGCGGCCCGCCGAGGCTCGCGCCTTCGGTGCAGGTCGTCCGGGCCTGGGCGGGGTATTCCGACCAGCGCGCTTCCAGCGCGGTGCGGGCCTTTTCCTCGTCGTCGCGGCAGGCGCTGGCGGGGCGGCCGATACCCGTGGCCGATTTATCGGCGCTGCCACAGGAGGCGTTGATATCGAAGCGCGGAACCTTGTCGGCCACGGCAAGTGCCGGGCTCGCGGAGAGCGAAAGCAAGACAAGACCGACGGAAAGCATGGTGAACACTCCGCAGAATGCGCGCCCCATCATCGTCATCGCGCTGTTCAGCCCGTGGGCGTCTGGCGCCTGGTGACGGTGATGTCCGAAGCACTATGCACCGCGATGTCGACGATGGCGAGATCGGGGCGATCAATTGCCGGATAGGAGAGCTGACTGCCGGTCCGCTGCACGAAAACAAGGCTGGCGAGCGCCGGATGGCCCGCCAGTCGCGAATGGGCCAGTGCCGGCTCCATATTGCCCGGCAGCACGAGATGGACGCTGCGCCCGCCTTCGATGCAGGCCTGGAGATCGCCGAGGTGGAACAGGCCGAGCGGCAGCAATTCGACGCCGGTGAGCATCGCCATGCCCGGCCCGCTGGCGAGCGCCGCGAGATCGCCTCCGACCAGGGTGCTGACGATCCGCGAGGAGGTCATCGGCTTCAGCGCCCGCGAGATCTCGAGCGCCTTGCCGAGAATCTCCCGCTCGGAGATCCGCTGCGGGCCTTGAAGCGAGACGGCATCGGCGACCTGCAGCCAAGGGCGCTCGACCGGCCCGGGCAGGGGATGCAGGCTCGCATTGGCCAGGAGGGTGTCGAGCGGCGCGACGCCATCGGGCACGTCCGGACCGAAGCCGCCGACAAAGCGGGTGCTGAAGGCGCGCATCGCGAGATTGCGCAGCATCAACAGCGGCCGCAATGGCCCGACGCGACTGACGCCGAGCGCCATGACCGCGCCTGAAGCCTCGATGAGGCGCAGCAGTTCAAGCTCGTTGCCGTGCAGCGGCAGCATCAGCGGGGAGAGGCCGGCACGCAGGCTGGCGAGCACGGAAACGACCGCCTCGGGTCCCAAAGGCGCCAGGATCGCGACGCTCGCGCCCGGCTGTCCCTTGTTGGCGGCAAGAAGCCTTGCGAGCTGGTCGATGCGCTGATCGAGCTGCAGGAAATTGATCGAGGCCGGGCTGACATCGCTCCAGCCGCGCCGCCCCGGCGGGTCGCGCAGGGCGGCCTCATAGCCGCGCCTGCGCGTCAGGGCCTTCAGCAGCGTATCGATATCGAGCCCGTCGAGCAGGGCGGAAGCCTCGTCCTGTTCTGCTCGCATCGACGGCCCTTCAATTCGCAGGAGCGGGCGTGGCCGGAAGGCGCGCCAGCGTTTCACTGGAGAGGAAATAGGCCGGCTGGCGCCCTGCCATCACCACGTCCCGCGCAAGGGCGAGCCAGGTGTCGGGCAGGTAGTAGAGCGGCACGACGTAGAAGCCGGACAGCAGCAGCCGGTCGAGCGCCCGCACAGCGGCGACGAAATCTTCGCGCTCGCGGGCGCCGAGCAGGGCCTGCAGCACCGCATCGACGGCGGGCGATCTCACCCCTGCGTAGTTGAGCGACCCCTTGCGCTCGGCGTTCGCCGCGCCCCAGCGCCCGATCTGCTCGTTGCCGGGCGAGGCGGAGGCCGGCCAGGTCCACTGGATCATGTCGAAGTCGAAGGCAGAGAGCCGCCGCCAGTACTGGACGTCGTCGATCAGCCGGACAGTGGCGGTGATCCCCAGGCGGCCGAGCGACTGCGCGTAGTTCAGCGCCAGCCGTTCCTGTGGGCGGCTGGTGACGGTGATCTCGAAGGCGAAGGGTTCGCCCTTGCCGTTGCGCAAGGCTCCGTCCTGGAGCGCATAGCCGGCGCCCTTGAGCAGGTCGAGCGCCCTGCGCGCCTGCTCGCGGTCCCGGCCCGATCCATCGGTTTCCGAGGGTTTCCACGTGCCTGAAAGGATATCCTCGCGCACTGCATCTGGGAAAGCGGCGAGCAAGGCCTTCTCGCGGCCATCGGCGGGGACGCCGAGGGCGGACAGGGGTGAATCGGAAAAGAAGCTGCCGGCGCGCCGATAGACGCCGTGGAACAGGTTGCGGTTGACCCATTCGAAATCGAACAGCAGGCCGAGCGCCTCGCGCGCCCGGACGTCGGAGAACACCGGGCGGCGTGTGTTGAAGACGAGCCCCGTCATGCCCTTTGGCGTGTCGAAATGCAGGGTCTGGCGAACGATGCGCCCGTCATGCACCGCGGGGATATCGTAGCCGGTCATCCAGCGCGTCGGATCGCCTTCGAGTCTTACATCGTAGAGCCCGGCCTTGAACGCCTCGAACAGGGCGTTGGAATCCCGGTAGAAATCGTAGCGGATTTCATCGGCATTGAAGAGGCCGCGGGTCAGCGGATGGTCCTCGGCCCAGAAATCCTTCCGCCTCTTGAGCGTCAGCGATTCGCCGGGCCGGACCTCGCCGACGGCATAGGGGCCGGAGCCGAGCGCGGGCTTGAAGCTCGTATCGCCAAATGTCTCGGCATTCGTCGCGTGCCTGGCGAAGATCGGCAGCGCGCCGATCACCAGCGGCAATTCGCGGTTGGAGCCGTCGCCGAGCTCGAACTCGACCCGCTTCGGCGAGGGTGCCGATGCCTTGGTGATGCGCGCGAGGCTGGAGCGGTGGAAGGGCTTGCCCTTCGTCTTCAGCATCTCGACGGTGAAGAGCACGTCCGCGGCGGTGACGGGCGTGCCGTCCGCGAAGGTTGCGCGAGGGTCGATCTCGAAGGCGAGCTTCCTGCGATCAGCGTCGAGCTCCACCTGCGAGGCCAGCAGGCCATAGGCGGTGAAAGGCTCGTCGGCCGAGCGGAAGAGCAGGCTCTGCTGCACATATTTCGGCACGGCATCGGGCGCGACGCCGAGAACGATCAGGGGGTTCAGGCTGTCGAAGGTGCCCTGGAGGCCGAAGATGATCCGTCCGCCGCGCGGAGCCTTCGGATCGGCATAGGGCAGATGGGCGAAACCAGGGGGCAGGGCAGGCTGGCCGTGCATCGCTATGGCGTGCTGCACGGGGGCCGAATCAGCCAAGGCCGAGCCGCCGCGCGCCAACAGGGCGAGCGGGCTCAAGGCGAGCATAGCGTTGACCCTGCGGCGGCTCATCGCCAAGGGCGATCGACAAAAATCCATCGTAAGACCTGATTCCCTACGTAAGAATAGCATGGGCTGCCGGCCGTCACTTAGCTATTCGGGCTGGAATCCAGCGCGCGAAGTCGCTAAAGCCGAGTCCGGGTGTCATTCAAACGCCTCAATCACCCTTGATGTGCACGGCTTGCTATGGCCGGCGCCGTCATGCGATTGGGCCGTCGGTGGTGACGCGCGGCTTGCGAAGTCGTGATCCCCGAATTCGCCTGATAAGGAAAGACAGAGAATGTCCGCTTCGTTTCGCCTGTCATCGTCTGCTCTAGGGCTGGTTCTCAGCGCGGCGGTCGGCTTCGCGCCCGTCGCGGCTTTCGCGCAGGCGCAGCGCCCCGCCGCCCCGGCCCGCCCTGCAGCCCCGCCGGCTCAGCAGCCGGCTGCCCCCGGGCAGCAGCCCGCCGCTGCCAGCGGCCCGGCCGTCGTCCAGGTCAAGCCCGAGCCGTCCCAGACGAGCTGGACCAAGGTCTGCGGCAAGGACCAGGCCGCCAATAAGGAAATCTGCTACACCACCCGCGATTTCGTCTCGGATCAGGGTCAGCCGGTGCTGGCGGCCGCGGTCTATGACGTGAAGGGTGACCCGAACAAGATCGTCCGCTTCCTGATGCCGCTCGGCCTGATGCTGCAGCCTGGCATCCGCTTCGGCGTCGACAACGCCCAGCCGACGGGCGGCCGCTATGCGATCTGCTTCCCGAACGGCTGCTTCGCCGAGGCGCAGGTCAAGGAGGACTTCATCAACGCGATGAAGAAGGGCACCACGCTCAACATCAGCGTCCAGAACCAGGGCGCCCGCGAGGTGACCTTCGCCGTTCCGCTCGCCGATTTCGCCAAGGGCTTCGACGGCGCGCCGATCGATCCGAAGGTGCTCGAGGATCAGCAGAAGCAGCTTCAGGACGAGCTGGCCAAGCGCCAGGAAGAGCTGCGTCAGCGCCTCGGCGCCGGCGGCGCCAATGCCGCTCCGGCGCCCGGCGCGGCGCCGGCTCCGGGTGCTGCTCCGGCGACCCCGCCCAAGCCCTGATCGGCTGAGCACGAACCAAACGGAAAGGGCCGGCTCGATGGAGCCGGCCCTTTTTCATTGATCATTGTGATGGCCTGTGCGTCCCGGCACAGGCAGCCGCGGCCTCAGTGCAGCTCGGCATGGTCGATCCGGTAGCGTCCCTTCCGGTCGCGCCGGAAGAACTCCTTGGCGCGCGGATGCCGTATGGGCGCGCCGGAATCGTCGCTGACGAGGTTCTGCTCCGAGACATAGGCGACGTATTCCGTCTCCTCGTTTTCGGCGAAGAGATGGTAGAAGGGCTGGTCCTTCGACGGGCGCATGTTCTCCGGGATCGCCTCCCACCATTCCTCGGTGTTGGAGAAGACCGGGTCGACGTCGAAGATCACGCCGCGGAAGGGGTAGATGCGGTGCTTGACCACTTGCCCGATCCGGAATTTGGCCGAACGCGCTTCCATGACTCATCCATACTGAGCCGGCCGATCCGTCGCCGGCTTACGTTCTCGCCGCCCTTGCGAGAGCAATGCGTCGTAAATGCGTCGAAATCAATCGACCTCGCCGTATTGTCCAATCACATTCCGTAGCGTTGCGCGAGGTCGGGGTCGCGTGCTGCGACCTGCCGGGCGAGGTCGACGATCACCTTGGCCTGCTTCCAGGTGGCATCGTCCTGCATTTTGCCATCGATCATCACGGCGCCGGAGCCGTCCGGCATCGCCTCCAGAATGCGCTTGGCGAAGGCGACCTCGGCCGGGTCGGGGCTGAACACGCGCTTGGCGATGTCGATCTGCGAGGGATGCAGCGTCCAGGCGCCGGCGCAGCCGAGCAGGAAGGCGTTGCGGAACTGCGCCTCGCAAGCTGCGCCATCGGCGAAATCGCCGAAGGGGCCGTAGAAGGGTTTGATCCCCGCAGCAGCGCAGGCGTCGACCATCTTGGCGAGCGTATAGTGCCAGAGATCCTGCTGCGCGACGGCGCGCGGCCCGCCATCGGGGGAGGGGTCGGCAATCACCTTGTACTCCGGATGCCCGCCGCCGACGCGCGTGGTCTTCATGGCACGCGAGGCGGCGAGGTCGGCCGGGCCGAGGCTCATGCCGTGCATGCGCGGCGAGGCGGTCGCGATCGCATCGACATTCTTCACGCCCTCGGCGGTTTCCAGAATCGCGTGGATCAGGATCGGCTTCGGCAGGGCGTGGCGCGCCTCGAACTGGGCGAGGAGCTGATCGACATAGTGGATGTCCCAGGGACCCTCGACCTTCGGCACCATCACGACGTCGAGCTGGCCGCCGATCTCGGCCATGATCGCGGTGATGTCATCGAGGAACCAGGGCGAGTTCAGCGCATTGACGCGGGTCCACAGGCCAGTCTTGCCGAAATCCACGGCCTTGCCCATGGCGATGAAACCGTCGCGGGCGGCCTGCTTGGCCTCGACCGGGATAGCGTCCTCCAGATTGCCGAGCACGATGTCGACCTGGGGGGCGAGCTCGCCGACCTTGGCGCGGACCTTCTCCAGATGGGGCGGCACGAAATGGATCATGCGCTCGAGCCTGAGCGGAAGCTCCCGATAAGGCTCCGGTGCGCCGATCGCGAGCGGGCGAAAGAACTGGCGCGGTGTTTTTGTTGTCATCGGGCGCTCCATGCTGCGATGCAGCGAATGTGGCGGAGGCGACTTCGCGCGTCCATGGTTCTTTCGATGGGGTTTTAGGTATTAAATACTAGGAATATTTGCCTCTAAGTACGAGAAAGCTTTAAGTCCTAGGCATGAAGTCTCTCCTCTGCGCTTGGCGAAGAGGTCTACGCTTGGAATGGCCTTGCTGGCGCTGCCCCATGCGCTAGATGCAGGTGTCCGCGGGCGGCTCGACCTCGGCGGGCGTTCTAGCCCCGAACCGACTGCTTGTGGATGGCCGACCTTCTCAACATCTTCAATCTGGTCGCGCCCTTCTTCGGGCTGATCCTGCTCGGCTTCGCCATCGGCCGCTACAAGCAGCTGCCGGAGGCGGGGCTCGTCTGGCTGCAGTTCTTCCTGATCTATGTCGCGCTGCCGCCGCTGTTCTATCGGCTGATCGCCGACAAGCCGCTGAGCGAGCTCGCCAATTGGAAATTCATCGCCGGCACGACCACGGCGACATTCTGCGCCTTCTGCCTGTCATTCGCGCTCGGGCTGAAGCACAACAAGGGCGACATGCCGCAGGCGGTGATGCAGGGCGTTGCCGGGGCCTATTCCAACATCGGCTATATGGGCCCGCCGCTGATCCTTGCGGCGCTCGGCCCCAGCGCCAGCGCCCCGGTCGTGCTGATCTTCGTCTTCGACAATATCCTGCTGTTCTCGCTGGTGCCTTTCCTGATGGCACTGGCGGGTGTCGAGAAGAAGAGCGTGCTCGCCACCACGCGCGAGGTGATTTGGCGGGTGCTGACGCATCCGTTCAATATCGCGACCTTGGCCGGCGTCGCGGCCAGCTATTTCAAGGTCGAGCTACCTGTCGCGGTCGACCGGATGGTGCTGTGGCTCTCGCAGGCGGCCGCGCCCTGCGCGCTCTTCCTGCTGGGCGTCACGGTGGCGCTGAGGCCGATGAAGACCATGCCGGGCGAGGTTCCCGGGCTGGTCGTGATCAAGCTACTGCTGCACCCGCTGCTGGTCTGGGTGCTGCTGTCGGCGCTCGGCGGCATCCCGGCGCACTGGATCTATGCCGCGATCATCATGGCGGCGCTGCCGCCCGCCCTGAACATCTTCGTGATCGCGACGCAGTATCGCGTTGGCATCGAGCGCGCCTCGGCCTGCATCCTCGTCGGCACTGTCGTGTCGATGATCACGCTGCCGGGCTTCCTGTGGCTGGTGAAGACGGGCAGGATAGCAGCCGATCTCTTCCATTGAGAGCCCGTTTGGAAAAGTGAGCCCTCATCCTGAGGAGGCCCGAAGGGCCGTCTCGAAGGATGTTCCAGATGTCTCCGGAGCCTCCTGGAGCATCCTTCGAGACGCCGTGTCTGACGACACGGCTCCTCAGGATGAGGGCTGAGGAAACTCCCAAGCAGGCCCCAAGCAACAAGGTGCCGGATGCTGCCGCTGGACGATCTGCTGGTCCTCGATTTCTCGACGCTTCTGCCCGGCCCGCTGGCGAGCCTCTTCCTTTCCGAAGCTGGGGCGCGCGTGATCAAGATCGAGCGGCCGGGCGGCGAGGATATGCGCGGATTCCCCCCGCGCTTCGGTGAGACGGCGGCGCCCTTCGCGGTGCTCAATCGCGGCAAGGAGAGCGTCGAGATCGACCTGAAGGCGCCGGACGCGTTGGCGCGGCTTACCCCGCTGATCGCAAAGGCCGATATCCTGATCGAGCAGTTCCGGCCGGGCGTGATGGAGCGGCTCGGCTTCGGCTATGAAGCGCTGAAATCCCATAATCCGCGGCTGATCTACTGCTCGATCAGCGGCTACGGCCAGGACGGCCCGCGCGCGCAGGACGCCGGGCACGACATCAACTACCAGGCGCTCGGCGGCCTGCTCGGCCAGTCGCTCAAGCGCGGCGAGGCGCCGCCCTTGCCGCCGCCGCTCGTCGCCGACATTGCCGGCGGCACCATGCCGGCCGTGCTCAACATCCTGCTGGCGCTGCGCCAGCGCGAGCGCACCGGCGAGGGCTGCCATCTCGATATCGCCATGGCCGATGCCATGCCGACCTTCGCCTGGTACGGGCTGGCGCAGGGCCAGGTGACCGGCTCCTTCCCGGATGGCGGCGAGGGGCTCCTGACCGGGGCGAGCCCGCGCTATGGGCTCTACGCCACGGCCGATGGCTGGTTTCTCGCGGTCGGGGCGCTCGAGCCCAAGTTCTGGCAGAGTTTCTGCGACGGGATCGGTCTCGACGAGCGGTTGCGCGACGACCGTCGCGATCCGGAAGCGACCCGCGCCGCGATTGCGGAGATCATCGCGAGGGAAAGCGCCGACTACTGGCGCACCGTGGTCGAGCCGTTGGATTGCTGCTGCACCGTGGTGCGCACGCTGGAAGAGGCGGTCTCCGATCCGCAGATGACGGTCCGCGGCCTGCTCGATGCGCAGGTTGAGGAGCCGGGCGGCCGACGCCTGGTCTCGACGCCGCTCCCGCTGGCACCAATGTTTCGGGAGCGGGCCGAGGGGTTGCGGAAGGTCGCGGCCAGCGGCGCTGACACGAGTAGGGTGTTGCAGGCCGTCATTCTCGGGCGAAGCGAAGCGTAGACCCGAGAATCTCTGGCCGAAAAAAAGCAGGAGCCTCCTCCGGCAGGAGATGCTCGGGTCAAGCCCGAGCATGACGCTCAGTTTTCAGCGCTCCGCGCCGCCCGCCAGCCCCTGCCGCATCACGAAGCGCCGCAGGGGGCCGATCCGCGAGAGCGCCAGCAATCCCGCGCCGCGCATCAGGTCGGCAGGCAGCAGATCGGTCAGCAGCGTGCGGTTGAGCGCATCGACCGCGCCGGTCCGCAGCCGGACATCGGTCTGCCGCGCGGCGTCGTAAGCTGCGATCACGGCCTCGCCGCCGGGGTCCGAAGCGCCTTCGAGCGCATCGCGCAGCGCCGCGACGTCGCGCAGGCCGAGATTGAGCCCCTGCGCGCCGATCGGCGGGAAGACATGTGCGGCCTCGCCGATCAGCGCCATGCGGCCGGCGCCGAAACGATCGACCGAAAGCCCTCCCATCGGAACCTTGCCGCGCGGCCCTTTCACGGTCATGGCGCCGAGCAGCGACTGCACCTGCTTTTCGACCCGCAGCGCGAAGGCTGCGTCGTCGAGCGCGGCGATGCTCTCCGCCTCCGCAGGCTCGAGCAGCCAGACCAGCGAGGAGCGGCGCCCGGGCAGGGGGACGAGCGTGCAGGGCCCCTGGCGCGTATGGAATTCGGTCGAGGCCTCGCGATGGTCGCGGCGGTGCTCGAAGATCGCCGTCAGCGCCACCTGTGGATAGCGCCAGTCCCGGCTCGCGATTCCGGCCGCGGTACGCACCTGCGAATTGCGGCCGTCGGCGCCGATGACGAGCCGGGCCTGCACGGCAAAATCATCTCCGGAGAGGCGGCTTCCGCCGGCCTCCGGCTCGATGGCGCGCACAAGGCCGGGGATCATCCGCAGGCCGTGGAGCTTGCCGGCCTTTTCGGCCAGCATCGTGGTCAGGTCGGCATTCTCGATATTCCAGCCGAAGGCTTCGAGCCCGATCTCGGAGGCGCGGAACTCGACCGGCGGCTGGCGGAACAGGCTGCCGGTGTCGTCGACGAGGCGCATCACCGTGAGCGGAGCGGCCTTGGCCAGCAGGGCATCCTGGACGCCGAGCTCGCCCAGCAGGCGCCAGGAGCCGTCGAGCAGAGCGACGGTGCGTCCGTCGCGGGGCGTCGCGACGGGGCCGAGCAGGGCGACGCTGCGCCCCTCGCGGCTCAACGCCAGCGCGGCTGCGAGGCCGACGGCGCCCGCGCCCACGATGGCGATGTCGACCGGATCGGCGGTGTGCGTGCTCATAGCTCTTCGCTATCCGATGAGCCGCGACTTGGCCACGGTCCGCAAAGTCGCAAGGTGCGTTCTGCGTTCGGCAAGGATGCTGCTTTCCTGTGCGATGAACTATGGTCGGCCATCCATCCGAGGGAGATGAATTTCATGGTCAAAGCCATTCGCGCCCACAAGACCGGCGGTCCGGAAGTCCTTCAGTTCGAAGAGATCACCCTGCCGCAGCCGGGGCCCGGCGAAATCCTGATCCGGAACCGGGCGATCGGCCTCAACTTCATCGACACCTATTTCCGCTCGGGCCTCTATCCGGCACCGCAACTGCCGTTCGTGCTCGGCAATGAGAGCGCGGGCGAGGTACTCGCTGTCGGCCCGAACGTTGCGGAATTCAAGGCCGGCGATCGCGTCGCGGTCGTCTCGGCGCTCGGCGCCTATGCCGAGGAGCGCATCGTGCCGGCGGCTTCTGTCGTCGCGCTGCCCGAAGGAATCTCCTACGAGGCCGCCGCCAGCATGATGCTGAAGGGCCTCACCGCCGAGTATCTGCTGCACCGGACCTACAAGGTGAAGCCGGGCGACACGATCCTTGTCCATGCCGCGGCCGGCGCGACCGGCCTCATCCTCTGCCAATGGGGCAAGGCGCTGGGTGCGACCGTGATCGGCACCGTCGGCTCGAAGGAGAAGGCGGAGCTGGCGAAGGCGCATGGCGCCGACCACGTCATCAACTACCGCGAGGAGGATTTTGCGGCGCGGGTGAAGGAGATCACCGGCGGCAAGCTCTGCGACGTGGTCTATGACGGCGTCGGCAAGGACACCTTCATGAAGTCGCTGGATACGCTGAAGCCCTTCGGCCTGCTGGCGAGCTTCGGCAATGCCTCGGGCCCGGTGGAGGCCTTCAATCTCGGCATCCTCGCCAGCAAGGGCTCGCTCTATGTCACCCGGCCGACGCTCAACACCCACACGGCCAAGCGCGAGACCATGATCGCGATGGCGAAGAACCTGTTCGACGCCGTCACGAGCGGCAAGGTCAAGGTACCGGTCAACGCGACCTTCCCGCTGAAGGACGCGGCCGAAGCCCATCGCCTGCTGGAATCGCGCGGCACGACGGGTTCGACCGTTCTGATTCCCTGATCGGGCTCGACCAAGGCCGTCATGCTCGGGCTTGCCCCGAGCATGACGGAAACCAGAGACTTTTCGGCATGAGATTCCCGGGGCAAGCCCCGGAATGACGCCAAGTGGGAGCAATGCGCCCGGCCATCCGGGCGCGTTTTTTATGCGAAGCGTGAACCGGGACACAGGGTGCCGCGACGAATCGGTGCCAGCGCATGCTGGCGACCATTCAGGACCCCGACGCTCATGTCGTCCAAGTTTCAGGCCGCCGCGTTCCTCTTCGCTGTCGTCGCCCTTTCGGGCGTCGCGCTGGCTCAGCAGGCCAAAGGGATCGGTGAAGCAGCCGCCACCCACACCAATGCAATCCTGCAGGGCGTCGACAAGGGACGCGTGCGCGTCCCCGGCCCGGTCCGACTGCGCTATGCCGAGACCGGCTGCAAGGCCGGGGTCTGCAGCGAGCCTCCCCGGCAGGTGGCGCAGGTCGAGACCGTGGCGTCCACCGACGCCTGCAGCAGTCTCGGCACGGCGCGCGACCGCAACGGCCGCACCATCCGCCGCCTCTGCACCTTCAACTGAGGGTGGTCGGGCTCAGACGGCGACGCCATGAAGATCGTAGGCGTCGGCGCGCTCGATCTTCACCGTGACGATGTCGCCGGGCCGCAGGGGACGCCGGCTCGCGACAAAGACATTCCCGTCGATTTCGGGTGCGTCCCATTTGGAGCGGCCCTTGGCGACGGTCGGCCCGGCCTCGTCGATGATCACCGGGATGCGCTTGCCGACGCGGCCCCTGACGATGCGGGCGGAGATCTCGGCCTGGGCCTTCATGAAGCGGTGCCAGCGAGCCTCCTTCTCCTCCTCGGGGACGAGGTTGAGGCCGAGGTCGTTGGCGGGCGCGCCCTTCACCGGCTCGTATTTGAAGCAGCCGACGCGCTCCAGTTTCGCTTCCTTCAGCCAGTCGAGCAGGAACTGCACGTCCTCCTCGGTCTCGCCGGGGAAGCCGACGATGAAGGTGGAGCGTATCGCGAGGTCCGGGCAGATGTCGCGCCACTTCCGGATGCGGTCGAGCGTGCGGTCCTGATGGGCCGGGCGCTTCATCGCCTTCAGGACATTCGGCGAGGCGTGCTGGAAGGGGATGTCGAGATAGGGCAGCACGAGCCCCTCCTGCATCAGCGGGATCACCTCATCGACATGCGGGTAGGGATAAACATAGTGCAGGCGCACCCACATCCCCATCTGGCCGAGTTCGCGGGCGAGCTCGAAGAAGCGGGTGCGGATCTCGCGATCCTTGAACATCGAGGGCGCGTATTTGATGTCGAGCCCGTAGGCGCTGGTGTCCTGCGAGATCACCAGCAATTCCTTGACGCCGGCCTTGGCCAGCTTCTCGGCCTCGCGCAGCACGTCGCCGATCGGCCGGGAGACGAGATCGCCGCGCAGCTTCGGGATGATGCAGAAGGTGCAGCGATTGTTGCAGCCCTCTGAAATCTTGAGATAGGCGTAGTGCCGCGGCGTCAGCTTCACGCCCTGGTCGGGCACGAGGTCGACGAAGGGGTCGTGCTTCGGCGGCACCGCCTGATGCACGGCCGAGACGACGCTTTCATAGGCCTGCGGGCCGGTGATCGCGAGCACGTTGGGGAAAGCGTCGCGGATCTGTTCCGGCTCGGCGCCCATGCAGCCGGTGACGATGACCTTGCCGTTCTCGGCCATCGCCGAGCCGATCGCCTCGAGCGACTCGGCCTTGGCGGAATCGAGGAAGCCGCAGGTGTTGACGATGACGAGGTCGGCGCCCGCATGGCTTTTGGAGAGCTCATAGCCCTCGGAGCGCAACGAGGTGATGATCCGCTCGGAATCGACGAGCGCCTTCGGGCAGCCCAACGAAACGAAGGAGATTTTCGGCGCGACGGCGTTCATCGGCTGGTGGCTCGGTCAAAAATGTCAGGAAGCGCCGCGCGTCACAGCACGCGATCGGCGCTTCCTTTGAACCTTTTCAACCAGTTTTGCAATCGAAAGCGCGTCATGCCGCCTTGCCGGTGGCCACCGGGCGCTCGGGGTCCTGCGTCCAGTCGGTCATCGAACCGTCGTAGAGTGCGACCTCGTCGCGCCCGAGGACTTCCGACAGCACGAACCAGTTCGCCGCAGCGGAATGGCCGGTATTGCAGTAGGACACGACCGGCCCCTTCGGCACGGTCGAGAACAGCTTCTCCAGTTCGCCCGGCGCCTTGAGCTTGCCGCTGCCGGGCTCGAAGGCGCCGGCATAGTCCCGCTGGATGGCGCCGGGGATATGGCCGGCGCGGGTCGCCTCGGCAGCTTTCTCGCGCCCTTCGAAATAGCTCGGCCCGCGCGCATCGACGAGGCTCGCCTGCTTGCTGCGCGACGCGACGAGGGTGGCGTCGGTCGTGCTGCGCAGGCGCTGCTGCGCCACGACGGGATAGGAGGCCGTGCTCTTCGGCGCGGAAGCGCCGCGTTCGACCGGCCGCTGCAGATCGGCGGTCCAGCCCTTGAAGCCGCCGTCGAGGATCGCCTGCTGGCCGTGGCCGATGAGCTTCAGAGTCCAGTAGACCCGCGCCGCCGCGGCGAAATCGGTGGCGGCGGTGCCGGCCGGAACGATGACGACGTCGTCATGCGGCTTGATGCCGAGTCCTCCCGCGAGCGCCGCGAGATGGTCGAGCGGCGGCAGCATGCCCGGCGCGTTGCCGATCTTCGCCCGCCAGCCAGCGGCCGCGTAGTCGGAATGGACCGCGCCGGGGATATGCCCGGCCTCGAAGGCGGCCTTTCCGCCATCGGCGGCGGTACGGATGTCGATGACGACAAGATTTTGGTCTCCGAGCCGCGCGGCCAGCGCCTCCGGCGAGATCAGCCCTGCGAGTTCGCCCCTGCTCATTCAGCAGCCTCCTTGTGTAGTTCGTCGATCACTTCGAGGCTGTAGGTCATCTCGGCGGTCGCCCCGAGCATGATCGAAGCCGAACAGTATTTCTCCTTCGACAATGTGACGGCACGCTCCGCCTTGGCGTGCGACAGGCCCTTGCCGGTGATGCGGTAGGCGAGGTGGATCTTGGTGAAGACCTTGGGGTCGGTCGTGGCACGTTCGGCCTCGACCTCGACCTCGCAGCCAGTGACCGACTCGCGGCCCTTCTTGAGAATGCTGACGACGTCGAAGCCGGTGCAGCCGGCAAGCCCGATCAGCAGCATCTCCATCGGCCGGATGCCGATGTTGCGCCCGCCATATTCAGGCGCGCCGTCCATCATCACGGCATGGCCGCTGCCGGCCTCGCCCATGAAGGCCATGCCTTCCACCCATTTCGCGCGTGCTTTCATCGCGATCTCCTGTCGGCGTGATCCGCTATGCGACAGGCATAGCCTGACGGGTTGGCCGAGGCGAGGGCGGCTTCATGACGCTGCCGCGATGCCGGGCGTCATTCTCGGGCGAAGCGAAGCGCAGACCCGAGAATCTCTTGCAGGAAGAGGCGCCCCTCCGTCCTGAGATGCTCGGGTCAAGCCCGAGCATGACGGCGATCCCCCTCACGCCGCCGCGAATAGATTGCCGTGGGCGATGCGCAGGCGGATTCGCTCGCCGATCGCCGGCGCGACCTGGCTGGCGAGATCGACGTCGAGACGCTTCTTCAGCCCCTCGACCGCCACTTCAGCCCGGCGCAGCGGCCCGTTGCGGCGCAGATGCTCGACCACGCCGGGCAGCGCCAGCGGCGTCTCGTCGACGATGCGCAGATGCTGCGGGCGGACATAGAGCGAGGCCGGGCCACCCTGGTTCTGCGACAATCCGCCCAGCACCGGCCGGTCGCCGAAGAAGGCCTGGCTGCCGACGACCTTGACCGGCAGCTTGTTCACCTCGCCGAGGAATTCGCAGATGAAGGGCGTCGCCGGATGGTCGTAGACGTCGTCGGCTGAGCCGACCTGCTCGATGCGCCCGTCATTGAGGATGGCGACCCGGTCGGCGAGCTCCAGCGCCTCTTCCTGGTCGTGCGTCACGAAGACGGTGGTATGGCCTGTGCGGCCGTGCAGCTCGCGCAGCCAGGCGCGCAGGTCCTTGCGGACCTTGGCGTCGAGGGCCCCGAAGGGTTCGTCGAGCAGCAGCACCCGCGGCTCGATCGCGAGCGCTCGCGCCAGCGCCACGCGCTGGCGCTGGCCGCCGGAAAGCTGGCTCGGATAGCGCTTCTCCAGACCCGGAAGCTGAACGAGTTCGAGCAAGACACTGACGCGCCTGCGAATCTCATCGTTGCTCGGGCGTTCGCGGCGCGGCCGGGACCTCAGCCCGAAGGCGATGTTCTCGGCGACGTTCATCGTCTTGAACAGTGCATATTGCTGGAAGACGAAGCCGATGCGGCGGTCGCGCAGGGAGAGGTCGCGCGTGTCGGTCTCGCCGAAGAGGACGCGGCCTCGATCGGCCTGTTCCAACCCGGCGATCAGGCGCAGCAGCGTGGTCTTGCCCGAGCCCGAAGGGCCGAGCAGCGCGACGAGCTCTCCCGGCTGGATGTCGAGCGAGACGCCGCGCAGCGCCGGGAAGTTCTCGAAGCGCTTCTCGATGGTCTCGATGGTGACGGCGACCGACATGGCCCAGCTCCTTCGTCCGCGGGGTCAGTGGCGGCGGCTGGCGGCGATCGCATCGCCGTAGCGCCATTCCAGCAGGGTCTTGAGCACGAGGGTGACGAGGGCCAGGCCCGCCAGCAGCGAAGCCACCGCGAAGGCGGCCGCTCCCATGTACTCATTATAGAGGATTTCGATGTGCAGCGGCATGGTGTTGGTCACGCCGCGGATCTTGCCCGAGACGACCGCGACCGCGCCGAATTCGCCCATGGCGCGAGCGTTGCAGAGCAGGACGCCGTAGAACAGGCTCCACTTCACGTTCGGCAGCGTCACCATGAAGAAGACGCGCCAGGGTGAGGCGCCGAGCGTCAGCGCCGCCTCCTCATCGGCCGAACCGAGCGACTGCATATGCGGGATCAGCTCGCGCGCCACGAAAGGAAAAGTGACGAAGACCGTCGCCAGGATCAGGCCCGGCAGGGCGAAGACAATCTTGAGATCGTGCGCCTGCAGCCAAGGGCCGAAATAGCCCTGCGCGCCGAAAAGCAGCACGAAGACGAGGCCGGAGATCACAGGCGAGACCGAGAAGGGCAGGTCGATCAGGCTGATCAGCAGGTTCTTGCCTGTGAATTCGAACTTGGCGATGGTCCAGGCAGCGGCGATGCCGACGACGATGTTGAACGGGACCGCGATCGCCGCAACGAGCAACGTCAGCCGGATCGCCGACAGCGCATCGGGCTCCGTGATCGCGGCGCGATACGCTTCCCAGCCTTTGGCGCCGGCCTCGATGAAGACGGTCACGAGCGGCAGCAGCAGGAAGAGCAGCAGGAAGGCGAGCGAGATCGCGATCAGCACGATCTGCACGCCGAGGCTTTCGCCGCGTGCGCGGCTGGCGCTGCGAGGTGGCTGCGCCGCGACGGCCGAGGGCAGAATGGCGTCAGACATCGCCGAACCTCCTGCGGGCGCGGGCCTGGATCAGGTTGCCTACGAGGATCAGTGCGAAGGAGATCAGCAGCATCGTCGTCGCCACCACGGCCGCTCCGGCATAGTCGAACTGCTCGAGCCGGATCACGATCAGGAGGGGCGCGATTTCCGACACCATCGGCACGTTGCCGGCGATGAAGATCACCGAGCCGTATTCGCCGACGGCCCTTGCGAAGGAGAGCACGAAGCCGGTCAGCAGCGCCGGCGCGACCTGCGGCAGGATCACCCGGAATATCGTCCTGAAGCGGCTGGCACCGAGCAGCGCCGCGGCCTCCTCGACATCGCTCTGCAACTCCTCCAGCACCGGTTGCACGGTGCGCACCACGAAGGGCAGGCCGATGAAGATCAGCGCCACCATCACGCCGAGCGGCGTATAGGCGACCTTGCCGTCGAAGCCGAAGGAGAGATCGGTGAAGGGGATGGCGACGCGGAAGGCCAGCGGCGCCAGCAGCGACCCGACCCAGCCGTTCGGCGCATAGATCGCCGCCAGCGAGATGCCGGCCACCGCGGTCGGCAGGGCGAAGGGCAGGTCGACGGCCGCGTCGATCAGGCGCCGGCCCGGAAACTCGTAGCGCACCAGCACCCAGGCCAGGATCAGGCCGAACACGGCGTTGACGAGCGCCGCGAACAGCGCGGCCGTGAAGGAAAGCTTGAGCGCCGCAAGCGTGCGCGGGGAGGTCGCCACCGCCCAGATGTCGGAGGGGCCCGCGCTGGCGGCCTTCAGGAAGAGGGCCGCCAGCGGGATCAGCACGATCAGCGACAACGCGGCGACGGTGACGCCGAGCGCCAGGCCGAAGCCCGGCAGGATGCTGGGCTCGCGCCAGCGGAAGCTCGTCGTCGCCGCCGCCATGGCGTCAGCGCGCCGGCTTGTAGAGCTGGTCGAAGGTGCCGCCATCGCCGAAATGGGTCGGCTGCGCCTTCTTCCACCCGCCGAAGACGCCATCGATGGTCACCAGCTCGATCTTCGGGAAGTTGGCGACGTCCTTGCTGTCGGCGGCTTCCGGGTTGCGCGGGCGATAGAAGTTCCTGGCGATGATCGCCTGCGCCTTCGGCGTATAGAGGAACTCGAGATAGGCCTGCGCCTGCCCGCGGGTCTTCTTGGCGTCGACATTGGCGTCGACAAGGGCGACCGGCGGCTCGGCCAGGATCGACAGGCTGGGCACCACGATGTCGAACTTGTCGGCGCCGAATTCCTTCAGAGCGAGGAAAGCCTCGTTCTCCCAGGACAGGAAGACGTCGCCGATGCCGCGCTGGGTGAAGGTCGTGGTCGCGCCGCGCGCGCCGGTGTCGAGCACCGGGACATTGGCGAGGAGCTTGCCGATATAGTCGCGCACCTTCCCCTCGTCCTTGTTGAAGGCCTTCTCGGCATAGGCCCAGGCGGCGAGATAGTTCCAGCGTGCACCGCCCGAGGTCTTTGGGTTCGGCGTGATGATCTGCACGCCCGGCTTCACCAGATCGCCCCAGTCCTTGATCGCCTTCGGATTGCCCTTGCGGACGAGGAAGACGATCGTCGAGGTGTAGGGCGAAGAGTTATGCGGCAGACGCGCCTGCCAGTCGAGCGGCAGCTTCTTCGAGCGCTCGGCGATGGCGTCGATGTCGCCGGCGAGCGCCAGCGTCACGACATCGGCATCGAGCCCGTCGATGACGGTGCGAGCCTGTGCGCCGGAGCCGCCATGCGACTGGCGGATCGTGCTGATCTTCTTGTCGGGGTTCTTCGCGTTCCACTCGGCAATGAAGGCCGCGTTGATGTCACGATACAGTTCGCGGGTGGGGTCGTAGGAAACGTTCAGGAGCTCGGTCTGGGCGCGGGCTCCGGCAACGACGCCGAAGCAGAGGGTGAAGGCTCCCAGAACAAGCCCGGCCCGGAGGAGGCGGCTGTAAACGGGTCGCGTCATGTCAGGGCTCCGTTGCGTTCACGGCGAGGCTCGGTTCAAGCTTCGATCCGTTCTGAAAAACAAACGAAACGTACTGAATTGTCGGTTTTTTCTCAATGACCTAGCGCAATGTGCGCCTTCCAAACTTGGGCGCCGGAGGAGAAAACGCTTCTCCGGCGATGACGTTCCCGCCCGGCGATGAGGCCGGGCCGCTATCAGGCACGGCGGCGGTCAGCTGCCGGATTGGCGTCGGCCAGAGCCGGGCCGAAGGCGTGGCCGAGCAGGACCAGAACGGGGCCGCTCGCCGGTAGTTCGCCTAGCCGCTCCGGCAGGGTCGCGATGGTCGCAGCGACGCGCGTTTCGTCCGGGCGGGTGGCGGAGAGCACGGCGACGGCCGGCGTTTCCGGGTTGAGCCCGGCGGCGATGGCGCGCTCGCGGAAGCCGGGCAAGGTGGCACGCGCCATGTAGATCACGGTCGAGGCGGCAGGATCGGCCATGGCGCGCCAGTCGAGATCATCAGGCAACTCGCCCTTGCGCGAATGGCCAGTGACGAATTGCAGGCGCCGCGCATGGTCGCGATGGGTCAGCGACAGGCCGAGCGAGGCGGCCGCGCCTTGCGCGGCCGAGATGCCCGGCACGATCGCGACGGGAACACCGGCAGCCTGGCAGGCTTCGATCTCCTCGCCGGCGCGTCCGAAGATGCCGGGGTCGCCGCCCTTCAGCCGCACGACATGCTTGCCCTGTGACGCCAGCGAGACGATCAGCGCGTTGATGTCGCCCTGCTTCACCGAGGGGCCGTAGCCGGTCTTGCCGACCAGCATGCGTTTGGCCTCACGCCGCGCCAGCTCGAGCACGCCGGGCGAGACGAGATCGTCGTAGAGGATGATGTCGGCGCTCTGCAGGGCGCGGATCGCCTTCAGCGTCAGCAGCTCGGGATCGCCCGGGCCAGCACCGACCAGTGTGACTCGGCCCTTGCCGTCATGCGCGGCCTCGATCAGTGCGAGCCGCGCGAAGAGTTCCGCCTCGTCCTGCTTGCTAGGGGCGCGCCCCGGTTCGGCCATCGCCCTACCGGCGAAGAGCTCCCAGAAGGCGCGCCGCAGCGCGAAGGGAAGTTCGCGAGCCTGGACCGACGGGCGCCAGTCGGCTGCGGCCTGCGCCCAATTCTTCAGCCCTGCCGGCAGCAGAGCCTCGATCTTGGTGCGGATCGCCTGGCCAAAAACCGGCGCGGCGCCATCCGTGGACACGGCGACGATCAGCGGGGAGCGGTTGACCAGCGCGCCGAAGGCGAAATCGCAGTATTCCGGCTTGTCGACGATGTTGACCGGGACGCCCGCCTGCCGGGCTGCGGCCACGAAGGCGCGGACCGCATGGGCATCGTCGAGATCGGCCACGGCGATCGCGGCGTCAACGAGGTCGCCAGCCTGCCAGGGCCGGTCGTGCAGATGGACGCGACCGCCGGTCTCGCCCTGCGAAAGTCCCGCGAACAGCCCAGCCTCGCCATCGGCGAAGACATGAAGCTCCGCTCCGGTCGCGGCGAGCAGCTCAGCCTTCCACAGCGCGCCTTCGGTCGCGCCAGCGAGCACAACCTTGCGCCTGTCCAGCTTGTGGAAGAGCGGCAGCGTCGCCAGCGGCTCGATGCGCGCCGCGGTGGTTTCGGGCTGTCTGTCGATCATTGCGTGGTCGCTGCGGCCTTCTGATCTGCCGCACTGTGCTCGCCGCCCGCCGGTGGAGTCAGCAGCCACAACGCGGCCAGTGCTAGGATGATAAGGCGAAAGCAAAGATCGAACCAGCGCCCGCGTGCCTCGCTCGCAGACTGGCGGGGCAGCATGGCCTCGAACTCGGCGTTCAGGCCGTCCTCGTTGATGCCCGCGGCGCCGCCGGGGCGTTCGACGGAGCTGTGCGCGGCGGTCGAGATCGTCATGCTCACTCCGCCGCGATGGGGGCCGCGGCTGCCGCCGCCCGGCGCTGGTCGAGGATGTTGCGCCCGGCCTCGCCATAGCCACGCTGATAGGTGGCGCTGAACGATTCCCGAGCATGCAGCCATTGCGGCGCGGGTTGGCGGGCTGCGCTCGCCTCAGGCAGCTCGATGGTGTCGAAGCCGCAGGAAAGGGCATAGGCGAACTGGTCGGCGATCAGGGGGCCGCTGGCGCGGACTTCAGCTTCGAAGCCGGCGCGCCGGATCTGGCGGGCAAGGCTGAAACCGCGACCGTCCGAATAGGCGGGAAAGGCGATGGCGACCAGCGCAAGTCGTGGCAGGAACGGCGCGAGCGCGGCGAAGGGGACGGAGTTGGGCAGGATCACGCCGATCTGCTGATCGGGCGTTCGCGCCTCGAGCGCCTCAGCCAGAGCCTCCCACGGCACGAGCGCGGCCGGGATGTTGCCGATCGCGGCGCCTTCGCTGCGGGTCCAGCGATCTTCCCGACTTCCATTCCGGTCAAGCAGCGGCACGGGCGGTCTCCTGGAACGCGGCCTTGAACGGCGCAAGGCCGATACGGCGGACATTGTCGATGAAGCTTTCGCCCTCGCTTCGCTCGGTCAGATAGACGGCGACGATCCGCTCGATCGCGTCCGGCACTTCCTCGGCAGCGAGGCCTGGACCGAGGATCTCACCGATCGCGGCGTTCTCGGTGGCGTCGCCGCCGAGCGTGATTTGATAGGATTCGATGCCGCGCTTCTCCAGGCCGAGAATGCCGATATGGCCGACATGGTGGTGGCCGCAGGCGTTGATGCAGCCGGAGATCTTGATGCCGAGCGGGCCGATCTCGCGCTGGCGCGCTGCATCGGCGAAACGCTGCTGGATCGCCTGCGCGATCGGGATCGAGCGGGCCGTCGCCAGCGCGCAGTAGTCGAGGCCGGGGCAGGAGATGATGTCGGTGACGAGGCCGATATTGGCTTCTGCGAGACCCGCTTCCCCGAGCCTCTGCCAGATAGCGGGGAGGTCGCGCTGGCGCACATGCGGCAGCACGAGGTTCTGCGCATGGGTAACGCGCAGCTCGTCGAAGGAGTAGCGCTCGGCCAGATCGGCGACGAGGCGCATCTGCTCGCTGCTCGCGTCGCCCGGCGCCTGGCCGAGCGGCTTCAGGGAGATCGTCAGCGCCGTATATCCGGGCGCCTTGTGCTTGTGGGTGTTGACCTCGACCCAGCGGGCGAAGGCCGGGTTCGCGGCTTTGGCCGCCTCCAGCGTGTTGCTGACGGACGGCAGCGCCTCGTAGCGCGGCGGTGCGAAATAGGCGGCGATCCGCGCGACTTCGTCGGGATCTGCATTGATCGAAGGACCGTTGAGCTCGGCGAACTCGGCTTCGACGCGGCGGGTGAACTCCTCGGCACCGATCTCGTGGACGAGGATCTTGACGCGGGCCTTGTACTTGTTGTCGCGCCGGCCTTCGAGATTGTAGACCCGCATGACCGCTTCGAGATAGGCGAGCAGGTCCTGCTTCGGCAGGTAGTCGCGCACCACCTTGCCGATCATCGGCGTGCGGCCGAGCCCGCCGCCGACGCTGACCTCGTAGCAGACCTCATGTGTATCGGGGTGGCGACGGAGCCTGAGCCCGATGTCGTGTGCCTTGGTCACGGCCCGGTCGTGTTCGGCGCCGGTCACAGCGATCTTGAACTTGCGCGGCAGGTAGCTGAACTCGGGATGGGCCGAGGACCATTGCCGGATCAGCTCGGCGGTCGGGCGCGGATCCTCGATCTCGTCCTGCGCCACGCCGGCGAAGTGGTCGGCGGTGACGTTGCGGATGCAGTTGCCCGAGGTCTGGATGCAATGCATCTCGACATCGGCGAGCAGGCCGAGGATCGCCGGGATGTCGCGCAGCTTCGGCCAGTTGAACTGCAGATTCTGGCGCGTGGTGAAATGGCCGTAGCCCCGGTCATAGCGCTCGCCGATCAGGGCCAACTGGCGCAGCTGCCGCGAGTTCAGCGTGCCGTAGGGAACGGCGATCCGCAGCATATAGGCGTGGAGCTGGAGATAGACGCCGTTCTTGAGCCGCAGTGGCTTGAACTCGTCCTCGGTCAGAGAGCCGTCGAGCCGGCGCGCGACCTGGTCGGTGAACTGCGCCACCCGCTCCCGGACGAAACGCTCGTCGAATTCGTCGTAACGATACATGGATCAGCCCTTCGGCGCGGAGGCGATGCCTTCACCGGCCTGCTTGCCGAGATCGGGACGATTGCTGGGGCCGAGCGTCTTGAAGCGCTCGCGGAAATGGCGCGGTACGGGGCTGCCGCTCTCGATGGCGACGTCAACGAGATAGGCGTCGACGACCTTGTTGCCGCGCAGCTCGGCGGCAGCGAAGGCCTCCAGCCGCTCCGCCGCGGCCTCGTCGGCGGCGACGAGGGCCGGCGCTGGATCGCGCGTCCAGATGAGGGCTCCGGCATCGCCGGCTGCGGCGAAGACGACATCGCCGTCGAGAAGGTCGTTGGCGAGCAGGATTGCCGGCAGCGGGACGCGTTTCGTCGTGGCGGCCATCACGTGGCCTCCGCGAGCGTCGGCGACGACCCATTGTGATGGCTCAGGCCCTGTCGATCGATGACGTCCAGAATCGCCACAGCAATACCCATCCCCGTTCGGTCTTTCGAACAGGGATTTTACGCTACGAGCGGGCTGCAGCTCAATTCACATCAGATAGGGTGTTTTTCTGTATTCTCAGGGTCAGGGAGTAAAATCATCTCGCGGACCGGATTCCTGGCCCTTCCGCCGCAAATTTATGCCAGTTCAGGCGGCGCCCGGAATGAGGCCGGGGCGCCGCCACCGTCCGATGGGCGCGTCAGGCGCTCTTCAGGATCGTTTCGACGATTTCCTGCACATCGAACGCTTCGCGCAGCGTTGCAAGGTGGTGCGGCTTCCCGCGCGTGAGCTTCGCCACGCCTTCGAGCTGGCGGCGCAGCGCCAGCGGCCGAGCCTCGTTCTGGGAGAGCGCCTCCGGGTCGCGCTCCCAGCTGCCGTCGGGACGACGGCGCTCGGCATGCGACCAGTCGCAGAGCCGCACCGCGCCCTTGTCGCCTTCCAGTGTCCAGACGTTGTGGTCGTCCTTGGCGGTCGTGCCGACGCTGCCGGTCAGGGTGACGGGCAGGGCGCCTGCGGTCAGCGTCGCCTCGATGCGGCGTTCGCTCTTGCCGGCTTCGGGGAAGCTGGCCTTGGCGGCAAGGTCGGCGAAGGGGCCGGCGATGCGCCGGGTCAGAAACAGGAAATGCGAGACGACCTCGCGGGTGAAGCCGCCCTGCGCGGGGCCGTCGAGCCAGCCGGCGGCATCAACCTGCCAGGAGCGCGGCCAGTTCGCGAAAGCGACCTCGATCGTGACGCGCTCGGGCGTGCCGACCACGCCGGAGGCGATCCAGTCCCGCAAGCGTGCCACGGCGGGCGAGGAGGCAAAGGGGAAGTTCACCGCGCCGCGTTCTCCTGCCTCCGCGACGAAGGCGCGCGCATCCGCGAGATCGACGGCAAGCGGCTTCTCGCAAAACACAGCCTTGCCGGCGGCGAGCGCCGCGCGGGCGTGGGCGAGATGGGAGGAGGGCGGCGAGGCGATGTAGACGCAATCGCTCGCCGCGATCAGGGCAGCGGCGTCCGGCTGCTGCGCCACTGCGGGCAGGGCAGTGGCGATCCGCTCCATGGCTTCGGCGGAAGGGTCCCAGATGCCGCAGACGCGCAGGGCCGTCGCCGGCTGGTCCAGCGCCGCGCGCAGCATGCGCTCGCCCATGATGCCGGCGCCGATCAGGCCGAAGGAGATGGAGGTCTGGGACATGGCGGAATCTCGAGCAGGCGGTGAAGGGCGGAAACGCCGCGCCCTGCATGCCACGCCCGGACCATCGGACGGAAGCCGTTTCAGCGCCGGATGCGGAGGGGGGCGAGACGACCCGCGACCGCGCCGTGAGCGAGAGGCCCATCACGGCCAGCGCGAGCAGCGCCCGGAGCGGGCCGGCCCGGCTGAGGATGAAGGCTTCGCGAACGCCGGTGCGCTGAGCTTTGCAGCACTGCTCGCCGGGCGCCCCTTTCGTCATTGCGCCCCCCGATTGACCTTTCAATCTGGTCATCGTACTGGTCTTACCAGAACGAAGAAGAATGGTTTCAGGGATGGATGCTCAAGGTACCGACAGCGCGTCGGGGTTCGAGCGCGTCTTCGCCTATCTGCGGGAGCGGCTGCTCGACGGCACGCTGAAGCAGGGCGAGCGGCTCATGGCCGAACGCGAACTGGCCGCCCAGCTCGGGGTGAGCCGGCCGATCGTGCGCGAGGCGCTGCGCGCGCTGCACATGCTCGGCATCGTCGAGATCCGCGAGCGCGTCGGCACCATCGTGAAGCGGCCGGACGCCTCGATGCTGAAGGACTTCTTCACGCTCGCCCTGGCACAGCAGGCCGACCTCATCGACGACGTGATGGAGGCCCGCATCGCGATTGAGTGCCAGGCCGTGCGCCTGGCCTGCGAGCGGGCCACCATTGCCGATTTCGAGCGGCTGCAGCGCGCGCTCGTCCGCATAGGCGAGACGATCGACGATGCGGATGCGGGTGGTGCGGCCGATTTCGAGTTCCACCGCGCCATCGTGCTGGCGTCGCGCTCGCCGACGCTCGCAGTGCTGCATGAATCGATGTCCACGCTGCTCGCGCGCTCGCATCGCAGCCGCCGCGAGCTCGTCCAGCAGTTCGGCTCGATGAAGAGCTACCTGATCGACGACCACAAGCGCGTCTTCGACACCATCGTCGGGCGCGATCCGGATCGTGCCGAGGTGACGCTGCGGCGCCATTTCGCGATCGGCGACGAGTACCGCCGCCGCGCCGTCACCGGCGAAGGCGACCGGCCCGAGACGCGCAGCGCGCAGGGGGCCTGAGGCTCCGGTTTCCAGAGACAATGCCGAGAGAACAGAGCATGGGACAGAACCAGACGGGCAGCGTCGGCTTCATCGGCCTCGGCACGATGGGCCGGGAGATGGCGCGCAATCTTCTGAAGGCTGGGCACAAGGTCACCGTCTTCGATATCGTTGAGGATGCGGTTGCGACGCTGGCGGCGGAAGGCGCAAAGCCGGCGAAGAGCCCGGCCGAGGCTGCGGCCGAGGCCGATATCGCGATCACCATGCTGCCGGACACGCCGCAGGTCGAGGATGTCGTCTATGGCGAGGGTGGTCTCCTGGCCTCGCCGCCGCGCGGCCGCCTGATCGTCGACATGAGCACGATCTCGCCGGTCGCCGTCCGCAGGATCCATGCCGACCTCAAGGCTGCGAGCACCGACTTCATCGATGCGCCGGTCTCCGGCGGCCCGATCGGCGCCAAGAACGCGACGCTGACGATCATGGCGGGCGGTGACGCCGCCGCCTTCGCCAGGGCCGAACCCTTCTTCCGCGGCATGGGCACGACCATTACCCATGTCGGCGCTCCGGGGGCCGGCCAGGCGGTGAAGCTCTGCAACCAGCTGATCTGCGGC
This sequence comes from Allobosea sp. 05T438, assembly GCF_056396025.1. Classification (NCBI taxonomy): domain Bacteria; kingdom Pseudomonadati; phylum Pseudomonadota; class Alphaproteobacteria; order Hyphomicrobiales; family Alloboseaceae; genus Allobosea; species Allobosea sp. 05T438. The sequence goes on along the minus strand of NZ_JBFTKQ010000005.1, from coordinate 111,597 downwards.
ATCAACATCCAGGCGGTCTGCGAGGCGATCGCGCTCGGCCGCGCCTCGGGCGTCGATCTCGAGCAGATGCGCAGCGTGCTGCTCGGAGGCTCGGCGGCGTCCTGGATGCTCGAGAAGCTCGGCCCTGCCATGATCGCCGGCGATGCCGGGGCGGGCTTCCGCATCGACCTGATGCTGAAGGATCTGCGCCTCGTGCAGGAGCAGGCGCAGGCGCTCTCGGTGCCACTGCCGGGCACTGCGCTCGTCACCAGCCAGTATATCGAGGCCCGCGCCCATGGTGAGGGCGGCAACGGCAATCAGGCGCTCTTCCGCGTCTATGACCGCATGACGAACCGGGCCTGACGGCGGCGATGGGTCTCGACCTCGACTTCTCCGTCGTTCTGGAGCGCTGGCCGCTCTTCCTCGACGGTGCGGTGATGACGCTGCAGCTCGCCTTCATGGCGATCCTGATCGGAGGCGCGATCGGCACATTCTGCGCCATCGGCCGCGGCAGCAGCAACCGCTTCATTGCCGGGCTTTGCGCCGGCTATGTCGAGACGATCCGCAACACGCCGCTGCTCGTCCAGATCTTCCTCGTCTATTTCGGCCTCGCCAGCATCGGCTTGAAATTCTCGGCTTTTTCGGTCGCGGCGGCGGCGCTTGCGATCAATGTCGGCGCCTATACCGCCGAGATCATGCGGGCCGGCTTCGAGTCGATCCCGCCCGGCCAGATCGAGGCGGCGGAAGGTCTCGCGCTCTCGCGCTTCCAGATCTACTGGCACGTCATCCTGCTGCCGGCGGTCGAGAAGGTCTATCCCTCGCTGACCAGCCAGTTCGTGCTGCTGATGCTGGCCTCCTCCGTCACCTCGCAGATTTCGGCCGAGGAGCTGACGGCAGTCGCCAACTACGTCCAGTCCGACACCTACCGCGCCTTCGAGACCTACATCCTCGTCGCGCTCGGCTACATCGCGCTCTCGCTCGTCCTGCGCGCCGCCTTCTGGGCGCTCGGGCTCGTCCTCTTCCCGCGCCGCCGGCGCCTCGGCACGCCGCTCTAGAGGATCGTCATGGGCGGCTCCCTCAACGCGAACCATCTCCTGTTTCTGGGCCAGGGCGCGCTCTGGACCATCGGGCTGTCGGCGGTCGCGCTGATCGGCGGCGGCCTCGTCGGCTTCCTGATAGCGCTTGCCCGGGTGTCGCCGAGCAAGGCCGTGCGGCTGATCAGCGGCGCCTATGTGCAGCTCGTCCAGGGCACGCCGCTGCTCGTGATCATGTTCCTCGGCTATTTCGGGCTCTCGGCGCTCGGCTTCGCGATCACGCCGCTCTGGGCGGCCGGCGCCTCGCTGACGATCTATGTCGGCGCCTATTTCGGCGAGATCTGGCGCGGCTGCATTCAGGCCGTGCCGCGCCCGCAATGGGAAGCGGCCGAAGGGCTGGGGCTGAGCCGCACGCAGCGGATGCTCAAGGTCATCCTGCCCCAGGCCATGCGCATCGCGACGCCGCCGACGGTCGGCTTCATGGTGCAGATCATCAAGAACACCTCGCTGGCCTCTGTCGTCGGCTTCGTCGAGCTCGCCCGCTCCGGCCAGATCATCAACAACTCGCTGTTCGAACCCTTCCTGATCTACGCGATCATCGCCCTGATCTACTTCGCGCTATGCTTCCCGATCTCGCTCCTAAGCCGGCGTCTCGAACGCCGCATGGGCGTCGGCCGCGCGAAGCTGATGCCGGCCTGACGAGACTCAAAGCCATGAGCAAGGAACGTCCCACCGCTGAACGTCCCATCGTCGTCCTCGACAAGGTCCACAAGAGCTTCGGCACCCTCAAGGTGCTGGACGGCGTCAGCTTCACGGTCGCGCGCGGCGACGTGCTGGTGCTGATCGGCCGCTCTGGCTCCGGCAAAAGCACTGCGCTGCGCTGCATCGACCGCTTCGAGAAGATCGATTCCGGCGAGATCCGCGTCTGCGATCACCGGGTCGACGCTGTCGATATCGATCTCAGGGCGCTGCGGCAGGATGTCGGCATCGTCTTCCAGAGCTACAACCTGTTCCCGCATCTCACCATCGAGCAGAACATCACGCTGGCGCCGGTTTCGGTGAAGGGCATGAAGAAGGCCGAGGCCCGAGAGCTCGCCAAGGTGATGCTGGCGAAGGTGGGCTTGTCCGAAAAGCTCGACGCCTATCCCGAGCAGCTTTCCGGCGGGCAGCAGCAGCGCGCGGCGATCGCCCGCTCGCTCGCCATGCAGCCCAAGGTGATGCTGTTCGACGAGGTCACCTCCGCGCTCGATCCGGAGCTGACGGGCGAGGTGCTCAAGGTCATCGAGCAGCTCGCTGCCGACGGCATGACCATGGTCATGGTCACCCATGAGATGGGGTTCGCACGGGGCATCGCCGATCAGGTGGTGTTCATGCACGCGGGCAGGGTTCACGAGGCCGGAAGTGCCTCGATCCTGTCGGCACCGGCCACGCCGGAACTCGCCCAGTTCGTCGGAACCGGGCTCTAACGACCAAAAAGGGAAGGAAAACCAAAGATGAAACGCTTTCTCACGATTGCCTTGCTCGGCACGGCGGCGCTCGCCTGCGCCGGCCAGGCCGCCCGCGCCGACATGCTCGACGACATCATGAAGGCCGGCAAGATCCGCATCGCGACCGATCTCGCGATCCCGCCGTCCGGCATGATCGACGGCGCGATGAAGCCGACCGGCTCGGATGTCGAGACCGCCGAGCTCCTCGCCAAGGATTGGGGCCTGCAGCTCGAATTCGTCCAGACGACCGGCGCGACCCGCATCCCCAACGTCCAGACCAACAAGGCCGACATCATCATCTCGACGCTCTCGGTCACGCCCGAGCGCGCCAAGGTCATCGATTTCTCCAAGCCCTATGCCGCGCTGCAGTCGGTCGTGGGCTGCCTGAAATCCCTCGATGTGAAGAGCTGGGACGATCTGAAGGGCAAGACGATCGCGGTCTCGCGCGGCACCACGCAGGACACGACGCTGACCAACATGAAGGAGCGCGACCTCAAGCTCGCCCGCTTCGAGGACGATGCGACGATGGTCACCGCCGCCATCTCCGGCCAGGCCGACTGCGTCGCCACCTCGGCGACGATCGTCTCGCAGATCGGCGTCAAGGCGCCTGCGCGTCCCTTCGAGCCGAAGGTCTCGATCACCAACTTCGATCTCGCCGTCGGCGTGAAGAAGGGCGAGCCCAAGCTGCTCGAGAAGCTCGACGCCTGGGTCGAGCAGAACCTCAAGAACGGCAAGCTCAACGCGATCTACAAGAAGTTCCACGGCACCGAACTGCCCGCGAACATGCGCGGCTGATCCATTCCTCGCCGGCGCCCGACAAGGGCGCCGGCGCTTCGCTCCAACCAACAGGAACTCCCATGCGCCTCGTCATCGGCTCCGACCATGCCGGCTGGTCCCTCAAGCAGCACGTCATCGACCACATCAAATCGCTGGGCCACGAGGTCATCGATGTCGGCTCCCATGACGACAAGCCGGTCGATTTCCCCGACATCGCCCGCGAAGTCGCCCGCAAGGTCACGTCCGGCGAGGCCGAGCGCGGCATCATGGTCTGCGGCACCGGCGTCGGCGCCTCGATCGCCGCCAACAAGATGAAGGGCATCCGCGCCGCGGTTTGCCACGATATCCACTCCGCCCATCAGAGCGTCGAGCATGACGACGTCAATGTCATGTGTATCGGCGCCAAGATCGTCGGCCCCTGGCTCGCCAGCGATCTGATTTCGTCCTATCTCTCCGCCGAGTTCTCGACCGACGAGGATTTCCGCCGCCGTGTCGAGAAGCTGCATCAGATGGATGCCGAAGGCTGAAACGAGGGTAGGGCCCGATGATCCTGGTCTTCGGATCGATCAATGTCGATTTGGTCGCGCGGGTCGCGACCATTCCAGGACCGGGCAAGACGGTGCTCGCTCCGTCCTATGAGCGCCATTTCGGCGGCAAGGGAGCGAACCAGGCCGTTGCCGCGGCGCGCTTGGCTGCGCCCGGCCGGGTCGCCATGGCGGCCCGCGTCGGCGATGACGGCTTCGGCCGCGAGTCGATCGACAACCTCGTCGCCAACGGCGTCGGGACCGATCTGGTCGGTGCCGGCGCGGCTCCGACAGGCTGCGCCTTCATCACCGTCGATGCGCGCGCGGAGAATGCGATCACCGTCGCCAGCGGCGCCAACCTCGAGCCCAGCGCGGACGACGTGCCGGGGGCGCTGTTGACCGCCGGCACGACGCTTGTGCTGCAGATGGAGGTGCCCTTCGCACAGTCGCTGGCGCTTGCGCGGCGCGTCCGGCAATCGGGCGGGCGCGTCATCTGGAACTGCGCGCCGGTGCCGGACGGCTTCCCGGCGGCGGATGCGGCGGCGTTGCTCGCCGCCAGCGATGTCCTGATCGTCAACGAGCACGAGGCCGCCGATATCGCCGCCATTCTCGGGAAACCGGGCGGCGAGATCGCGGGCCTGATCGCGGGCACCGCGACGCTCTGCATCGTCACGGCCGGTGCCGAGGGCGCCTTCGCGTACACGCCGGAGGGCGAAACGTTCCACGTGCCCGCTCCGCATATCGAACCGGTCGATACGACAGGCGCCGGCGACACCTTCGTCGGCGCGATCGCGGCTGCTCTCGATGAGAGCTTGGATCTCCAGCAGGCGCTTGACCTCGGCTGCCGCGCCGCCGCTCTCTCCTGCCTTGCACCGGGAGCGCAGGCGGGTATGCCGTTCCGAAGCGCGCTCGGCTGAGCGAACCGGGCTGAAGATTTTCGGCGCAGTCGGCGCAAAGGCGCCTTGCCATTATTCCGGCATCGGCCCTTCGCCGGGAGGCAGGAGTATTGCAGGCCGCCTTGCGTCCAGAACTCTCGCCGTCATCGTGACCGGCAGGAGGGCAGGCCTGGTCAAGCACGGCTTCTACCCGGCCGATTTCATTATGTCGCGAATGTCACCGAGCGGATCAGCAGATCGAAATGGCCGCCGGCACATTTTGCCGGCGCCTCGCAGGCGAAACCGGCGCCGTGCTCCCGCGGATTGAAGATCGGCGGCTTTGCCTTCGGATCTGCTACGGGCCGTATATCGTCTTCCAGTCGTTGCGCATGTCGACGACCAGCCATCCGCGCGACGGAGCTTCATCGAGGGCCTTGTCGAGCCTCCCGACCTGGGACTGCCGATCGTAGGCGAATTCGCGCTCGGCGTCGGTGTGGTGCACGATGAGTGCGAAGCGCGGACCCGTGTTGAGGGTCGTCCATTGGAGCATCTGCAAGTCGCCGTCAGAGTTGCCGGCGGCGAAGACGGGGCGCTGGCCGATGAACTTGGCGATGCCGACGGGCTTGCCAGGACCGTCGTCGATGAAATCCACCTCGGCCAGCCGCTGCAGCTCCGGCTTGTCGCCGACGAGTTCATATTTGAGCTTGATGCTGGACCCGACGACCTGTTCGGGCGGAATGCCATAGGCTGCTTCGACCCAGGGCCGCATGAACTCTACCCCGCCCCCGGAGACGATATAGGTCTTGAAGCCGTTTGCCCGCAGATAGGCCAGCAGCTCGACCATCGGCTTGTAGACGAGCTGGTTATAGGGGCGGTTGAACTTCGGATGCCGCGCTGTCGCCATCCACTCCTTGACGCTCCGCTCGAACTCGGCGCTGTCCATCCCCGCATGGGTCGCCAGGACGAGCTCTTCGATTCCCCTGGTTCCGCTTGCCGTGACGGCTTTCAGGTCTCCGGCGAGCAGGGACTTGAAGGGTTCCTGCGTCTGCCATTCCGGCCTGCCGGGCGCGAGCGCCTTGATCCGGTCCAGCAGGAACATGCCCTGGAAATAGAGCGGCTGCTCCGACCAGAGCGTTCCATCATTGTCGAAGGTGGCAATCCGCTCGGCCACCGGGACGAAATCCGGGCCTCCTTGCCGTGTGACCTTCTCGACGAAGGTCTTGATGGCCTGCTTGGCGTTCCCGTCATTCCAGGAGGGCAGCGGATCGGTCTGGGCCGTGACGGGGCTGATGCCAGTGGCCATCGCCACCGAGGCAATCAGAGCCGTGACGAGAGCGTCTCGCCTCGTCGCGAGCGGGAAAGGTCCGGTGGAACGAGTCATCACACGCCTCGCGCACGCATCATCGGGGCGGCTATCGAACAGCATTCGGCCGATCATCAGAAGCGTGTAACTGTTACGGACCAGCTGGAGGACTTGACGGGTTGCGGATGCTGCGCAACCGCGCTGGGCGGCGGGCGCGATCCGGCTCGACACGCTCCGATACTTGGTGCTGTCGACGGGCAATATTTCCGTCAGGTGAGGCCGTGCAGCATCCCGTAGAGCAAGCCGGCCGCCGAACATGCTGCGATGACCTTGATCATCCCGACCTTGAAGCGGAACACGGCGATCATGGCGGCCAGCGTCAACAGCAGCGAGGCGACGTTGACCGTGCTCAGGACCGGCACGTCGAGTTCCATGCCATAGGCGCGGATCTGGCGGACTTCGGCGAACAGGACGTGCAGCGAGAACCAGATCGACAGGTTCAGGATGACGCCGACGACGGCGGCCGTGATCGCCCCAAGAGCGGCGGAAAGCGCCCTGTTGTTGCGCATTGTCTCCATGAACGGCGCGCCCAGGAAGATCCAGAGGAAGCAGGGAACGAAGGTCACCCAGGTCGTCAGCAATCCGCCGAGCGTGCCGGCCAGCAGCGGATTCAGCGAGCCCGGCGCACGGTAGGCCCCCATGAAGCCGACGAACTGCGTGACCATGATCAGCGGCCCGGGCGTGGTTTCGGCCATGCCGAGGCCGTCCAGCATCTCACCCGGCTTCAGCCAGCCGTAATGCTCGACCGCCTGCTGGGCGACATAGGACAGGACCGAATAGGCCCCGCCGAAGGTGACCATCGCCATCTTGGAAAAGAAGATGGAAATCTCGGTGAACACGTCGCCTCGGCCGAGCGTCGCCAGCAAGGCGGCGATCGGAGCGAACCAGAGGAAGAAGCCGATGGCGGCGACCTTCAAAGACCAACTCAGCGGCGGCCTGGCATGTGCCGGAATGCCATCGCCGAGCGCCGAATCGATGTCGGCGACCTGCTTACCTCCGACCTTGCCGTGATCGCCTCCCACCCGGAATGCGGACCAGCCGGCGCGGCCGCCGACATAGCCGATCAGGCCCGCTACAAGAACGACAAGCGGGAAGGGCGCATGGAAGAGTGCCAGGGCGAGGAAGGCGGCCGCGGCGAGGCCGATCATAACTCCGTTCTTGAGGGAGCGCCGGCCGATCCGGAGCACGGCTTCGAGCACGATCGCCAGCACCGCCGCCTTCAACCCGAAGAACAGCGCCTGCACGCTCCCGACATTGCCGAAGATGGCGTAGATCCAGCTCAGCGCCATGATGGCAATGAGGCCGGGAAGCACGAACAGGGTTCCTGCGACGAGGCCGCCCTTGGTCTTGTGCAGGAGCCAGCCGATATAGACGGCCAGTTGCTGTGCTTCCGGCCCGGGAAGCAAGGTGCAGTAGTTCAGCGCATGCAGGAACCGCGTCTCGCCGATCCAGCGCTTCTCCTCCACGATGATGCGGTGCATCACCGCGATCTGCCCGGCAGGGCCGCCGAAGCTGAGCGCTGCGACTCGCGCCCAGACGCGCAGAGCCTCACCGAATGAAATCCCATGGTCGGGCTCGGCGCTCCGATTGGGAGGCGCAGCGTCGATGGTCTCGCTCTTGTTCATCACATTCCCCGGTCGTCAGGCGCGCTTCGACCTGAAGTATTGATAGAGGTTGTCGAAGACAGCCGCGCCTTGCGCAATGCGTTCTTCGTCCTGAGGGTATGCGGTGCAGACGCCCGAAATCAGGCTCGCAATGCCTGTCGTTTCCTCGCGCCCGAATTTGCCGTCCTTCAAATCGATGTCGTGGACGATCTCGGAAACGGCCTGGAGCGCCGCATCGGCGATGCCGCTGCGAGAGAGCAGGACTTCGAAGCTGCAACGATCGCCTTCATGCGTGATCTCGCCTTCGAACATGTCGAAGCGCAGCTCTCCTGGCTCGGGCTCGTATCCCTTGCCCGGAACGAAGCGGATGACGGCACTGGGATCGATGAAGCGGCGGATCAGCCAGCTACAGGCGATCCGGTCGACATGCACGCCCTTGCGCGTCACCCAGACATGGCCCTTGAGGTCGGCTGCAGTTCGCGTCGGTGTTTCCGGCGACGGCGTCGTCATATGGGCATCCTCTGCAAGCCTGCGCTCGATCTCGGCGACCAGGCTCTCGGCCGAAAGGCGGCCGGTCGCTCCGAAGAAGTCGATGGCGGCGACGTCTGCGAGCCGTTTCCGCAGACGACCGGTTTGCGAGCGAGCCTCCGCCTTGTCCTCGGGCGTGGCGGTTGCCGTGAGCCGGGCGGAAAGAGCGCGCGCCTCCTTGGAGATTTCCTCGTAATCTTCATCGCGTGTCGCGTCGAAGAGAGCTCGTGCCTGGCTGTCCGAGAGGCCGTCGATCAGACGCGCTTCGCAGATCATGGCCTCGCCGCCGCCTTCAACGATCTCCTTCAGCAGCCACTCGAAATCCTCCTGAGTTTCGGCATTCGCGGGCAGTGCGTAGACCGTGCTCTTCACTGCGACGGCGCCGATCCCTTGCAGGCGCCGCCAGATCTTCACCCGGAAATACGCCGGCTTGCTCGGCAACTGGTGGATCAGCAGGAGCCAGCGCTGCTCCGCGGAATTCGCATCGTCATTCATGTTCGTACCGTATCATTTGAAATGTAAGAAGCAACACTTGTATCATTTTTGATTCGAGCGTAGTGTCCGGTCATTGCGTATCCTGGAGAGGGTGCCATGCATCGGATCATGCCCTTGCCGTTCAAGCCGCCGCGCCTTGACGCGCTCTCCGAGCGGCTTCTGGCGAGCCATTACGAGAACAATTACGGAGGCGCCGTGCGACGCCTCAACGCCATCGAGCGCCGCCTCGACGAGCTCGACTGGAGCCAGGCGCCGGTGTTCGACATCAACGGCCTCAAGCGGGAGGAACTCGTCGCCGCCAATTCGGCGATCCTGCATGAGATCTATTTCGACGGGCTCGGCGGCACCGGCGATGCCGCGGGGGACCTGGCGCTGGCGCTGGAGCGGGATTTCGGCAGTGTCGCCGGTTGGCGCTCGAAATTCTCGGCCTGCGCCAAGGCACAAGCCGGCGGCTCGGGGTGGACCTTGCTGGTCTGGTCGGAGCGCCACGAACGCCTGATGATCCAATGGGGGCAGGATCACACGAGCTACCTCGCCGGTAGTATCCCGATCATGGCGCTCGATATGTACGAGCACGCCTATCACATCGATTTCGGGGCTAAAGCCGGAGCCTATGTCGACGCCTTCATGAAGAACATCCATTGGGAGCGGGTTGGCGCTCGGTTCCAGCGGCTCGCCGTGAACCGACGCGCGGTCGGCTTAGCTGCCGCCGACGTTCCCGGAGACACCGTAGCCGCCGAGGATCTGCTGGCGCGCTTGCAGCGACAGGAAGACCTCCTCCTGCTGGACGTCTGCCTCGCGGAGGACCTGGCGAAGCGCAGCGACATGATCCCGGGGGCGCAACTGCGCGCGCCGGAACAGATCGCCGATTGGGCCGGGGACCTGCCGAAGGACAAGCCGATCGTCGCCTACTGCGTCTACGGATTCCAGGTCAGTGGCAACGCCGTCGCCGAACTTCGCCGTCGCGGCCTCGATGCCCGCTCGCTCGCAGGCGGCATTGCCGCCTGGCATGCGATCGGCGCCCCAACCGTTCCGCTCATCATCGCTGAAGGGAGGCCTACGCCATGAAATGGGTCACACGCGAGCGCCCCGTCATCGATCGGATCGCCTGTCCCTGGCTGATCATGCGGTTCATCGACAAGGAGCCGGAGTTCCTGTTCGTGCCGCCGGATCAGGTCAGGAAGGTGGCCGAGGAAAGCGGCGCCATTCCCTATGACGTACCCGGTGTCGAATACACGCATTTCGGCGAGGGGTGCAGCTTCGATGCCTTCGTCGAGAAGCATGATCTGGCCAAGGATCCGGCCATCGCCACGATTGCCGCGATCGTTCGCGGCGCCGATACGGACCGGCACGATCTCACGCCGCAATCGGCCGGACTTCTGGCGATCTCGATGGGGCTTCGCGACCTCTCCCCGGACGATCACGAGGTGCTGAAGCGCGGCTTCATCATCTACGATGCGCTCTACGCCTGGGCGTCCCGCCGCAAGGGCGAGACCCACAATTGGCCACCGGCGATGAAGGCCACGGCTGCCTGACGACTTTGCTCCGGTCTTGGACCGTCACGCGACCAGCGCTTCGGTCGCCGCCGTCACCTGCCAGCCCTGCAATTCCCGCCAGTTCGGCTCCAGCTTCGCGAAGCGCGACAGCTTGAAGGTGGAAATATCGGCGAAGCTGCACGCGCCGTCGACGACGAGGTCCCGGATTGCGTGGCCGCTCGCGGGCGAGAGGCCGAAGCCGACGCTCGACAGAGTCGCGACCACGACATTCGCCTGTGAATCCAACCGGTCGATGACGGGACGGCCGTCCGGCGTATTCTCGATCACGCCGGCCCAGGAGCGGATGATGCGGGCATGTGCCGCCTTCGGCAGAAGCTCGGCCAGGCGCTTGCCCATATGCAGCATCAGCGGCGTGGTCGGCTTCGCCGGCGTGCCTTCCTCGGCCATGGCCAGCCATTCATGCGGCCCGCCGCCATAGGCGAGGTTGCCGCGCAGGGTCTGTCGACCATAGAGGCCGCAGCCGTCGACGCCGCCGAGCGGCATCAGCGGCAACGGCTCCGTCACGATCATCTCGCAGCGGGCCGATTGCACCGGCACCTCCTGCCCGAGCATCGCCGAGAGCCGTCCGGTCTGTGGGCCGGCAGCGAGCACCAGGCTGTCGCAGCCGATGACCCCACGGTCGGTCTCGACCGCCGTCACGCGCCCGCCTTCGCTGCGGAAGCCGGTGACCGTCGTATGCTGCAGGATGCGCCCACCATGGTCCTGCATCGCCCAGGCATAGCCCTGCAGCGTGCGGTGCGGATTGGCATGGCCGCCGAACTTGTAGTGATAGCCGCCGACGATGGTGTCGCCCGCCAGCGGCACGAGTTCCTTCGCCTGCCGGACGTCGAGCATGTCCGACTGGAAGCCCTGCCGCTCGGCGTTTCGCAGGGCGCGGCCGTAGAGCGCCATCTGGTGCTCGCTGGAAGCAAGGCGGATGCGCTCGCCCCTGAACTCGGTCGGATATCCCAGCAACTCGTCCATGATCGGCCAGAGCCGCTGTTCTTCAGCGAAGAGCGGCGAATGGTGGTGCGAGCAGCCGCCGCCGTTGCGGCCGGAGGCCTCCCAGCCGATCAGGCCCTTTTCCAGCACAAGCACGTCGACGCCCTCGCGCGCCAGCCACCAGCCGGCGGAGAGACCGGTCACGCCGCCGCCGACGATGACGACGGAAGCTCCCTTGATCTCGCTCATGTTGGCTCTCACTCGCTCGCGACGGGGCCGGTCGCGTCGTTGGTCGCGACGGTGTAGCGCTCCGGAACCTCCCAGAACGGCACCCACTGCGCATGCATGCCGAACCAGGTGTCCCAATGCTCGGCCTGCTCCGGCGCTTCCGGCACATGGGCCGTCATCGACAGCGGCATCGGCCGCGTCGGCGCGCGATAGCCCGCGAGCGGGATCGCCGAGAGCGGCAGGGCGGCGCCGAGCGCCAGCAGCGCCGCGACCTGTTCGCGGCAGCGGCGGCCCTGGCAGGGGCCCATGCCGGCACGGGTCAGGCGCTTGACCTGATCGGGGTTGGGCGGGCCATCGCCGAGCAAGGCCGCGCGCGAACGGTCGTTGCGGCGCTCGTTCTGCCAGTCGAGATAACGCGGTGGACGGACTTCGAGGATTTCGCGGGCCGTCACCTCCTCGCACTGGCAGACATGGAATTCCGCGCGCGCCTCGATGACACTCGCCCGCACCCAGGCCAGGCGGTAATCGGAGATGTCGTATTCCGGTGCCGGCGGGTTCGTGGCGCTGTCTGCCATTGCATCCGTGCCGAGCGCCGCGACGGCGCATCGGGCTTCCGCTTCGGCGACCGCGCGGTCGCGGGTCTTCGCTGCCCAGATGCCGGCACAGTCGCCGACCGCATACACGTTCGCGATGCTTGTGCGCTGGTTCGCATCTAGGACCGGCGCATAGCCTCCGCGCTCGGGCTGAAACGCCACCTTGCAGCCGGCGGCATCGATCAGATCGACGACCGGGGTGGCTCCCACCGCGAGCACGATGCCATCGCAGGCGATGGCGCGCTCGTCGCGTGCCGGATGGCCTTCGTCGTCGAGCCCAGCGACCATCGCCGCCTCGACGGAATCGCGCCCGGCCGCCTCGCGGACGACATGGCGGGTCAGGATCTCCGTCCCGCCCTCGCGCAGGCTGGCCAGCAGCGCCGCGTCGCCAACGATATCGGACGCCTGCTCGACGATCGCAGCGACGCTGGCGCCGGTCTCACGCAGCGCCAGCGCCGTGGTCAAGGCTTCCGTGCTGGAGCCGAGGATGACGAGCCGGCACGGGCCGAGCGCGCCGTAGCGTGTCGCGAGACTGAGCGCGGCGGTGGCGCCCAGCACCCCCGGCTTCTCCCAGCCAGGGAAGCCGAGACCCATGTCGCGTCGGCCGCAGGCGAGAATAACGTGCCGCGCCTGGACCAGGGCGCTGCGTTCCTCGTCGGCGAGCCCCGCGACGAGGCCGGGCATCCAGCCGAGTGTCGGACCGTTCGCATAAAGGCCCCAGCAGGCGGTGCCGAGGCGCACATCGATGCCGGCCTCGAAAGCCTCTGCGATCCGCGGTTCGGAGGCCACGAATGCCTCCATCATGGCGTTGCGATTGCGGGCGCTGGCCGCCATGCCCTGCCCGAAATGCAAGGGCACATCGTCGCCCATCGTCTTGAATGGCACGGGGTTCTCATCGATCAGCAGGACGCCGAACCCACGCTTCGCGGCTTGGATCGCCGCCTCGAGCCCGGCGGGCCCGCCGCCGATGACCAGGACGTCCACCGTCTCGTCGATGGCCAGCGGCTTGCCGGTGACGGATTTGGGGTCTGAGGCCGGAGTGTTCATGAGGCACGCTCTCGAATGACGGCGTTCATTCTTGGACGGGCGGCCTGCGGTGGCAGGCCGGTTTGCGACATCGACCGGCTCTGACGCGACATGTCGCGTCAGAGCACCTGATCGAGGAAGGCGCGGGTGCGGGCTTCTCGCGGCGCGCCGAAGAACTCCGCCGGTGGCGCGTGCTCGACGATGACGCCGCCGTCGGTGAAATAGACATGGTCGGCGACTTCGCGGGCGAAGCCCATCTCGTGGGTGACGAGGATGCAGGTCATCCCCTCTGCGGCAAGGTCGCGGATGGTGACGAGCACCTCCTTCTTGGTCTCTGGGTCGAGCGCGGCGGTGACCTCGTCGAACAGCATCACCTTGGGGTTCATCGCCAGCGAGCGGGCGATCGCGACGCGCTGCTGCTGCCCGCCCGAAAGCTCGCCCGGATAAGCCTGGTGCTTGTGCGATAATCCGACCTTGGCGAGCAGGCGCTTGGCCCGCTCTTCGACCTCTGCGCGATCCTGCTTCAGCACATGGACCGGCGCCATCATCACGTTCTGCAGCGCCGTCTTGTGAGGGAACAGGTTGTACTGCTGGAAGACGATGCCGACGTCGCGGCGCAGGGCGAGCTTGTCGAGCATGGGGTCGTTGACCTGCCGGCCGGCGACGGTGATCGAACCCTTGCTGATCGGCACCAGCGCATTAATGCAGCGCAGCAGCGTCGACTTGCCCGACCCTGAAGGGCCGATGATGCAGACGGTCTCGCCGCGGCGGATGGTGAAACCCACATCCTTGAGAACCGCGAAGGCGCCGAAGGCCTTCTCGACGCCCTCGACGACGACGACCGGCTCGCCGAGTTGATGCTTGGCGACCATGGTCATCCCTTCACGTTGAAGCGGCGTTCGAGCGCCATGGTGAGGCGCGCGATCGGATAGCAATAGGCGAAGAACATCAGCAGGAGCAGGAGATACATCGGCAGCATCAGCTCCGGCCGGCTCTCGGCCACGAGCGCGGCGCGCGTCACCGTCAGCCCGTCCTGAATGCCGACGACCGAGATCAGCGTCGTGGCCATCGTCAGGATGGCGTAGAGGTTCATCCAGGGCGGGATCATCCGCTTGAAGGCCTGTGGCAGGATGATCATCCACATCGTCTGGCGGCGGGTGAAGGCGAGCGCCTCGGCCGATTCCCATTGGCCCGACGGAATCGAGCGGATGCCGCCGCGCACGATCTCGGAGACGTTGGCCGCGACCGGAAGCGCCAGCCCGATGATGGCCTTGACCCAGGCGGGAAAGGCCAGGGTGACCGGGCCGAGTTTCAATTCGAAGGGCAGCAGGAACATCGCGTAGAACAGCAGCACGAGCCAGGGTGCGTTGCGGAAGAACTGCGTCGCGGCCCAGGCAGGCTTGCGCAGCGCCGCGGATGGCGAGACCTGGCCGATGCCGAACAGCACGCCCACCGCCGTTCCCAACACCATCGAAAGGAAGCTGATCAGCAGGTTGAACAGGAAGCCCTGGAAGATCAGCGGTGCCCAGCGCAGCAGGATGGTGACGGCACTGTCGCGCGCCGCCGGTGCGGTCACCTGCGCCACGGCCAGCGAAGCGGCGAAGAGGATTCCGGCGCCCGCGACGAGCCCGGCGCTCAGGAGGGCAGGTGCGGCAAGGCCGCTCGGCGCGATCGGCGCGGCGCGGAATGGCTTGAGGACAGGGAGATCGGTGGCGTCCCTCTTCATGGCATGTAGCCCGGAATGCGCATGGCCTTCTCCCAGCGATGCATCACCCAGACCAGCACTGCGACGAGCAGGACATAGGTCACCAGCAACACGTTCATCATCTCGCGGACGTTGAACATCTCCGACCAGATCTGCGAGGCGGCGTAGAGCAATTCGGGCACGCCGATCGCGTAGGCGAGGGTGGTGGTCTTCACGAGATTGACGAGGTTGTTGTTGAGCGCCGGCAGGCAGATGCGGAAGGCGAGGGGCAGCACGATCTGGTGCCATAGCTGGAAGCGCGTGTAGCCGAGCGATTCCGCGGCCTCGACCATCGTCTCCGGCACGGCCTCGATCCCGGCGCGGAAGATCTCGACGTTGAATGCGCCGGCGAAGAGCGAGAAGGCGATGATCGCCCAGCCTGTGCCACTGACAAGCGGTGACTGTCCGCCGAAACCGTCCGACACCGTCGGCAGCAGGCCGCCGACGGCGAAGTAGAAGAAGGAGAGCTGCACCAGCGGCGGGGTATTGCGGAAGAACTGGACGTAGATCCGCACCAGCAGCCGTCCGAGGCGCGACTGGCTGCCGGCCACCCAGACCCCGAGGAGCCCGATCGCGAGCGAGGCCAGGATGGAGACGACGCAGATATAGGTCGTGGTCCACAGCCCGGTGAGGAAGCGGGAACGATCGAAGGCGTCGTAGAAGATCGAGAAGTTGAGGCCATGAACATCGTTCAGGCGCTCGAAGAAGGCGGCAATCATGTCCGAAACCTCGGGTAGGCTTGGCGCGTCACGGTCGGGCTTGACCCGACCATCTCGGAAACCAGAGCCCTCTGGTCATGAGATTCTCGGGACAAGCCCGAGAATGACGCCCCGAGGCTACGAGCCGCCCTTCAGCTTCTTGTTGGTCTCGATCAGGTAGGGGCTCTGCTTGATGCCCCACTTGCTCTCGAGCGCGAGCAGCTTGCCGCTCTTGTGCCACTCGACCGACATGTCCTTCAGCAGCTTGCCGAAGGCGCCGTCGAGGTCGTCGAGGCGCACGCCGATCGCCCAGAGCTGCGGATCCTCCGAGGTCAGGGGCATTTCGTAATTGGCCCATTTCGGATCGCCGCCCGCCAGCGTCGAGACGATCAGCGTGTCGTCGAAGAGGAAGGCGACGCAGTTGTTGCCCTGCAGCGCGTTCAGCCCATCCGGCACGGAGGGGAACACCACCAGCTCGGGCGAATACATCTGCGAGACGCGGCGGTTGTAATAGGCGCCCTGCACGGCGCAGACCTTTCGGCCCTTCAGATCTTCCCACTTCTTGAGACCGGCGCTCTTCGGCGCGAGCACGTTGGTGGCACCGGCATAGTAGTTCGGCTCGATCATGCCGATCTGCTTGCGCCGGTCGGGCGTGTCGCCGAGCGTCGCCAGGATCATGTCGATGCGGCCCTGCCGCAGGAACTCGATGCGGTTGGCGGCGATGACGGGAACCATCTCGATCTTGACGCCGAGTTTGTCCGCAACCTCCTGCGCAAGATCGATCTCGAGGCCGACGATCTTGCCCGACGGGTCGAGGAAGCCCCAGGGCTTGTAGTCGTTCTTCACGCCGACAGTGAGGACGCCCTTCTCCTTGATCTTGGCGAGGGTGTCCTGAGCGAGGGCCGGCATGGCGGCGAGCGTGGCGGCGACAGCCAGCGCCAGAGCGGTCAAACGTTTCATCGGTCGCGATCCCTTGTTTTTATTTGAAGCCCTAGACTTCCGGGGGATCGGTGCGCGGATTTGATCCTGTGCGACGCTTTCTTGCCTGTCAGCGTCGATCAGAGTGAGCTTGCTGCACTCTCTCGCCGCGCGGGGGATGGCCGAAGCGCTCGCGATAGCTGCGGGAGAAATGGCTGGCGCTGGCGAAGCCGCAGGCGAGTGCCGTTTCGAGGATCGAGAGGCTTGTCTGCCGCAGCAGGTCGCGCGCGCGGTCAAGGCGCAGGGCCAGGTAGTGCTCGCCGAGCGACCGGCCGAGATGCTGGCGGAACAGGCGCTCGAGCTGGCGCAGCGAGACATTGGCGAGGCGGGCGAGGTCCTCGCGCGGTTCGGGATGCTCGATGGTCTGCTCCATGCGCCCGATGACGCGCAGCAGCGGCGCATGCGCGATGCCCAGCCGCTCGCGCAGCGGCATACGCTGCGGACCGGCTCCTTCCCGGACATGGGTCTGCAGGAACCACTCGCTCACGGCCAGCGCCAGTTCGCTGCCGTGTTCGCGCGCGATCACGGCATGCAACATGTCGAGCGGGGCGGTGCCGCCGCTGCAGGTCAGCCGGTCGCGATCGATCTCGTAGAGCGAGCGGCGCAGATCGAGGTCCGGATACTCCTCCAGGAAGGCCGGCGCGTGCTCCCAATGGAGCGTGAAGCGATAGCCGGTCAGCACGTTGGCGCGCGCCAGCAGATAGGGGCCGCCCGAGACGCCGCCGATCCGCACACCGCGCCGGGCGAGTTGGCGCAGCCAGGCGAAGGTCGGCTGATGGTGGAAGAGGGCCGGGTTGCCCCCGGCGCAGACGAACAGGTAGTCGAGCCGCAATTCGGCGCCGACGCTCGCATCCGCCGCGATGGCGACGCCGTTCGAGGCCGAAGCGGGCGCGCCGTCGATCGAGACATGGCTCCAGCGATAGAGCGGCCTGCCGGAGAGCCGGTTGGCCGCGCGCAAGGGTTCGATCGCCGAGGCATAGGGCAGCAGAGCGAAATCAGGGATCAGCAGAAAGCCGACATGAGCCGGTGCGCTGTCGTCGCTGCTGGGCAATCGGATGTCGCTATCGAGCATGTCACGCAGCCTATGTCGGTCAATCTCCAGATGACAAGACCGCCCGGACCCCTCGATGCGCTATTCCGTCTTCTCGCTGCTCGCCCAGGCCTTCCAGGGGCATAAAGGCTGGACCCCCGTCTGGCGCGATCCTGCGCCCAAGGCCGAATACGATGTCGTGATCATCGGCGGCGGCGGGCATGGCCTCGCGACGGCGCATTACCTCGCCAGCCGGCACGGCATCACGAACGTCGCGGTGCTGGAGAAGGGCTATCTCGGTTCCGGGAATGTCGGCCGCAACACCACGATCATCCGCTCGAACTACCTGCTGCCGGGCAACACGCCGTTCTACGAGCTTTCGATGAAGCTCTGGGAGGGGCTGGAGCAGGATCTGAACTACAACGCCATGGTCAGCCAGCGCGGCGTGATCAACCTCTACCACTCGGATGCGCAGCGTGACGCCTTCGCCCGGCGCGGCAATGCGATGCGGCTCGCCGGCGTCGATTCCGAGCTGCTCGGCCGCGAGCAGGTGAGGGCGATGCTGCCCTATCTCGATTTCGACAACGCCCGCTTCCCGATCCAGGGCGGGCTGCTGCAGCGCCGCGGCGGCTCGGCCCGGCACGACGCCGTTGCCTGGGGCTATGCGCGGGCCGCCGACAGCCGTGGCGTCGACATGATCCAGAACTGCGAGGTCACCGGCATCACCATGGCTGGCGGGCGGGCCGTCGGCGTCGAGACCTCGCGCGGGCCGATCCGGGCGAGGAAGATCGCCATGGCGGTGGCCGGCAACTCCTCACGGGTGGCGGCGATGGCGGGCCTGCGCTTGCCGATCGAAAGCCATGTCCTGCAGGCCTTCGTCTCCGAAGGACTGAAGCCCCTGATCGATACCGTCGTCACATTCGGCGCCGGGCATTTCTACATCAGCCAGTCGGACAAGGGCGGGCTCGTCTTCGGCGGCGATATCGACGGTTACAACTCCTACGCCCAGCGCGGCAATCTGCCTGTGATCGAGGACGTGATGGAATCTGCCATGGCGCTCTGGCCGGGCCTCGGCCGGGTGCGCATGCTGCGGCATTGGGGCGGCGTCATGGACATGTCGATGGACGGCTCTCCGATCATCGATCTGACGCCGGTCGACGGGCTCTACCTCAATTCCGGCTGGTGCTATGGCGGCTTCAAGGCGACGCCGGCTTCCGGCTTCTGCTTCGCGCATCTGATCGCGACGGGACAGCCGCACCCGGTCGCGACCGCCTATCGGCTCGATCGCTTCGCCACCGGGCGCCTGATCGACGAGAAGGGCGCCGGCGCCCAGCCAAACCTGCACTGAGATGACAAGCTGCGCTCACCATCCCCGCCATGGTCGGGCTTGTCCCGACCATCCACGTCTTCGCTGGTCGAACGTTGTGTTCAAGACGTGGATGCTCGCCACGAGGGCGAGCATGACGGTTGCGGTGCGTCGCATCCCGAAAATCGTGGAAGCCTGACCATGCGCATCACCTGTCCCCATTGCGGCGCGCGCGACGCCCAGGAATTCAGCTATCTGGGCGCGGCCGACCCGCAACGCCCTGACGGCATGGCGGCGACAGAGTCGGCGATGACCGACTATGTCTATCTGCGCGACAATCCGGCGGGCACGCACCGCGAGCTCTGGTATCACGGCGCCGGCTGCCATGCCTGGCTGGTCGTGACCCGCGATACCCGCACTCATGCGATCGCGGCGGTCGAGCCGGCAAAGACGCGCAAGACGGGAGCGGCGGCATGAGCGGGCAGTCCTTCCGCCGCGCCTCCGGCGGTCTGATCGATCGCGGCCGGGCGCTGACCTTCAGCTTCGATGGCAAGCCATATCAGGGCTATGCCGGCGACACGCTGGCCTCTGCGCTGCTCGCCAACGGGGTGCGGCTGGTGGGCCGCTCCTTCAAGTATCACCGCCCGCGCGGCATTCTCTCCGCTGGCCCGGAGGAGCCGAACGCGCTGGTCGAGCTGCGCACCGGCGCCCGCCGGGAACCGAACACCCGCGCCACGGTGATCGAACTATTCGGCGGGCTCGATGCCGCAAGCCAGAACCGCTGGCCCTCGCTCGCTTTCGATCTGCTCTCGCTCAACGGGCTCGTTTCGCCGGCTCTGGTCGCCGGCTTCTACTACAAGACCTTCATGTGGCCGGCGGCGTTCTGGGAAAAGCTCTACGAGCCGCTGATCCGCCGCGCCGCAGGCCTTGGCCGCGCGGCCGGAGCGGAAGATCCCGACCATTACGAAAAGGCCTTCGCCTTCTGTGACGTGCTCGTGATCGGCGGCGGGCCCGCCGGTCTTTCGGCGGCGCTGGCAGCAGGCCGCAGCGGTGCCCGCGTGATCCTCTGCGACGAGGATTTCCGCCTGGGCGGTCGCCTGTTGGCGGAGCAGCGCCAGATCGCTGGAAAGCCGGCGGCCGAATGGCTGGCGGCGACGCTGGCGGAGCTCGAAAGCCTGCCCGAAGTGCGGATTATGCCGCGCACCACGATCTTCGGCCTCTACGACCACGGCATCTACGGCGCGGTCGAGCGCGTCGCTGATCACCTGCCGGAGCCTGCGGCCCATCAGCCGCGCCAGCGCGGCTGGCGCATCTATGCCAAACGCGCGATCCTCGCCGCGGGCGCGCTGGAACGGCCCATCGTATTCCCCGGCAACGATGCGCCCGGCGTGATGCTGGCCGGGGCGGCGCGCGCCTATGTCAACCGTTACGGCGTCCTGCCGGGCCGCGAAACGGTGCTGTTCACGGCGGGCGACGATGGCTGGACGACAGCGCGCGACATCGCAGCCGCCGGCGGCAAGGTGGCGGCCATCGTCGATAGCCGTCCCGACGCGGATCCAGCGCGGAAGGCGCTCGCCGACAAGCTCGGCGCAAGGCTGTTAGCAGGCGCCGTGATCGAAGGCACGCGCGGGGGCCGTCAGCTCGGCGGCGTCAGCATCCGCGATGCCTCCGGCGCGAAGACGGCTCTCGCCTGCGATCTGCTGGCCGTCTCGAACGGCTGGAACCCGACGCTGCATCTGACCTCGCACCAGAACGGCAAGCCGGCCTGGGACGAGGGCCTGCAATGTTTCGTGCCGGGCACCTTGCCGCCGGGGCTCTCCGTCGCCGGCAGCGCAGCCGGGCACTTCACCCTGGCGCAGGCGCTGGAGGACGGCGCTCGGCTCGGCCGCGAGGCTGTGGCCGATGCGGGGCTGACGCCTGCGGCGGCTGAGCCCGCGCCCGCGACCGATCCCGAGACGACCGCGCTGAAGCCCGTCTGGCGGGTGACAGGTGCCAAGGGCAAGGCTTTCGTGGACTATCAGAACGACGTCACCGACAAGGATGTCGAGCTGGCCGCGCGCGAAGGCTTCCGGCCCGTCGAGCATCTCAAGCGCTACACCACGCTCGGCATGGCGACCGACCAGGGCAAGACCTCGAACCTCTCCGGCCTCGCCATCATGGCCGAGCAGACGGGCAGGACGATCCCGCAGACGGGCACGACGACGTTCCGCCCGCCCTATACGCCGGTCGCGATCGGCGCGCTGGCGGGCCACCACCGCGGCAAGGACTTCAAGCCGGTGCGGCTGGCGCCGACCCATGAGTGGTCGAAGGAGGAGGGCGCCGTCTTCATCGAAGCCGGCCAGTGGCTGCGGGCCCAGTACTATCCGAAGCCCGGGGAGGGCGATTGGCTGACGACCGTCAATCGCGAGGTGGAGGCCGTGCGCGCGAGCGTCGGCATCTGCGATGTCTCGACGCTCGGAAAGATCGACATCCAGGGCCCAGACGCCGCCGAATTCCTCGAGCGGGTCTATATCAACGGCTGGAAGGCGCTGCCGGTCGGCAAGGCCCGCTACGGGCTGATGCTGCGCGAGGACGGCTTCGTCATGGATGACGGCACCACCTCCCGCGTCGGGGAGCATCATTTCCTGATGACGACCACGACGGCCAACGCCGGCAGGGTGATGCAACATCTGGAATTCTGCCATCAGGTGCTGTGGCCGGAGCTTGATGTCCGCATGGTCTCGGTGTCCGAGCAATGGGCGCAGGTGGCCGTGGCCGGCCCGAAGGCGCGCGAAACTCTGCGTGGCGTCGTCGATCCCCCGCACGACATCTCGAACGAGGCCTTCCCCTATCTCGCGGCGCGCACCGTGACGGTCGGCGGCGGGATTCCGGCCCGGCTCTTCCGCATCTCCTTCTCGGGTGAACTGGCCTTCGAGCTTGCAGTCCCGGCCGATTATGGCGACGCGATGATGCGCGCCCTGATGCGGGCGGGCGAGCCCTTCGGCATCACGCCCTACGGCACCGAGGCGCTCGGTGTGCTGCGCATCGAGAAAGGCCATGTCGCGGGCAACGAGCTCAACGGCCAGACCACGGCGCGCGATCTCGGCCTCGGCAAGATGATGTCGACGAAGAAGGATTTCGTCGGGCGGCTGATGGCGGGCCGGCAGGCCCTGGTCGAGGGGGACCGGCCGTCCTTCGTCGGCTTCAAGCCGGTCGATCCGTCCCAGCGCCTGCGTGCGGGCGCCCATTTCATCGGCATCGGCAAGGCGGCGGTGATGGAAAACGACGAGGGTTACATGACCTCGGTCGCCCATTCGCCGCATCTGAACCACTGGATCGGCCTCGGCCTGATCCGGAACGGCACCAGCCGCATCGGCGAGCGCGTCCGCGCCTACGACCCCGTCCGCAACGGCGACATCGTCGTCGAGATCTGCTCGCCGGTCTTCGTCGATCCCGAAGGAAACCACCTCCATGGCTGAGACAGCGATCTCTTGGGTCCCGCGCGGCGCCTGGGCCGGGATCGCGCAGCCCGGCTCCTTCGGCATGAAGGGGGATGCTGGCATCTGTGCGACTTTGCTCGATGGCTTTGGTCTGGCGACGCTGATCGCCGAACCCGGCCGGGCAGCGGCTCTGTCGCGGGCCGTCGAAGGCAGGCTCGGCATCGCCCTGCCGGAGACACCGAGGATTGCGCAGGCCGCGGCGCATGACGTGGTCTGGGCGGGGCCGGGGCAATGGCTGCTGCGCGCGGCCTCGCGCGATGGCTTTGCCGGGCTTCTCGGCGAGCTCTCGGCCCATGCTGCCGTCAGCGATCAGAGCGATGCGCGCGCCGCCTTCAGGCTCTCGGGTTCGCGCGTTCGCGATGTGCTGGCGAAGGGCGTGATGCTCGATCTGCACCCGGCGGCCTTCGCCGTCGGCGATACCGCTCTGATCAGCGTCGCCTATGTCGGCGTGCAGCTGTGGCGGCTCGCCGACGGCCCGGACGGGCCCGTATTCGAGATCATGGTCGCACGCAGCATGGCAGGGAGCTTCTGGTCCTGGTTTGCCGCATCGGCGGCCGAATTCGGCTGCCGTGTTGCCACCGGCCGAGGTTGATTGCAGCGCCTCGCGCGCCATTCGCGCCGCCGGCCTTGCCGACATTCTCCTTCTCTCGGGGACCCGCGCGAGCGGGTCAATCATGCCGTCTTGCTTCTCCGGCGCCGGCACAAAGCAGCGGGACTTCGCCCGCGCGTCGGCGCGCGCGAACGATGACCGGGAGGACGCGGGCAGTGCGAGCAGGCCAGTTCGCCGCGGCCGGCCGCTAGCCCCGCGTATTGCGCAGAAACTCCGCCAGCCGGGTGCTCTTGGGATTGCCGAAGATCTCCGCGGGCGGCCCCTCCTCGACGATCCGCCCATGTTCCATGAAGACAACGCGGCTCGAGACGTCCCGCGCAAAGCGCATCTCGTGGGTCACGATCAAGAGCGTCGCTCCATCCTCCGCGATGCTCTTCACCGTATTGAGCACCTCCTGGACGAGCTCGGGGTCCAGCGCCGAGGTCACCTCGTCGAGCAGCACGAGCTTGGGGTTCATCGCGAGCGCCCGGGCAATGGCGACGCGCTGCTGCTGGCCACCGGAGAGCTGGCTCGGATAGTGGTCCGCCCGCGTTGCGAGGCCGACGCGCGCCAGCCATTTCTCGGCGATGGCCCGGGCTTCGGCCTTGGGCAGCCGCAGCACCTTGCGCAGGCCGAGCATCACATTGCCGGCCGCCGTCAGATGCGGAAACAGGTTGAAGCTCTGAAAGACCATGCCGGTCATCGCGCGCTGGCGCGAGAGTTCGCGGTCGCCGAGCCGATGACGGCGCCCGGCGGCCGAGCGGTAGCCGATCGTCTCGCCATCGAGAACGATGTCGCCCCCCTGGTATTCCTCCAGCAGGTTGACGCAGCGCAGCAGGGTCGTCTTGCCCGAGCCGCTGGAGCCGATGATCGAGACCACCTCGCGCTGGTTGAGGTCGAGATCGACGCCCTTGAGTACCTCGGTGGAGCCGAATCGCTTGGTCAGGCCGCGGATCGCGAGGAGAGGGTGCTGCTTGTCCATCAGTGCTGCCCGACCCGCCGTTCGACGGCCTTGCCCAGTTGGTCCAGCACGATGTTGATCACCAGATAGAGGATGCCGGCGAAGACATAGAACTGGATGGTCATGAAGTTGCGGCCGATGATCTCCTGCGTCTTGAGCAGGAGTTCGCCGACGCCGATCATCGAGAGCAGGCTCGAGCCCTTGATCAGCTCGACGCCGGTATTGATCCAGGGCGGCAGGGCGCTGCGCGCCGCCTGCGGCAGCAACACATAGGCCAGGAGCTGCGGGAAGGTCAGCCCGATGCTGCGTCCTGCCTCTGCCTGCCCCGGCGGGATCGACTGCAGCGCGCCGCGCAGCAATTCGCCGATATGGGCACCGGCGAAGAGCGACAGCGCCAGGATGCCGGCCTGGGTCGGGCCGAGGTTCAGGCCCGCGACGGCGGGAATGTAGAAGGCCGCGAGGATCAGGACGAGCACGGGCGTGCCGCGCATGATGTCGACATAGAGCCGGAACGGCAGCTTGAGCCACCAGGGTGCATAGGACAGCTGGATGCCGACGAGACCGCCGAGCAGCGTGCCGAACAGGATCGAGGCGGCGGCGATCTCGACGGTCAGGACGAAGCCGTCCCAGAGTGCGAAGCGGGCGATCCAGAGCTGATCGAGGAAAGCTTGCATCAGCGGCTCAGAACTTCGGGAAACGGCGTTCGAGGCCGCGCAGCAGCATGGCGATGACGACACAGGCAGCGATGTAGAGCCCGCTCGCCACCGTCCAGGTCTCGATGACGCGGAAGGTGTCGACGTTGATCTTGCGGGCCTCGAAGGTGAGTTCCGGCACCGCGATGGCGGCGGCGATGGAGCTGTCCTTGAACATGCCGATGAAGGTGTTGCCGAGCGAGGGCAAGGCGTTGCGCAGCATGATCGGCGCGACGACGGAGGTATTGGTCTGCAGCCGCGTCAGCCCGATCGAGCGGGCCGCCTCGATCACACCCTTTGGCACGGAGATCAGTCCGGCGCGGAACACCTCGGTGAGGTAGGCGCCGGAATAGAGCGCCAGCGCGCCGGCGAAGCTCTGGTATTTGTCGAGCGTGATGCCGGCCTGGGGCAGGGCGAAATAGGCGAGCAGCACCAGCACCAGCAGCGGCAGGTTGCGGATCAGCGCGACATAGAGGGCGGAAAGGCTGCGCAGCGCCCGATAGGGCGCGACGCTGGCGAAAGCGGACAGAAGGCCGAGCACCGTGCCGATCGCCACGGCGACGACGGCAAGCCCCAGCCCGATGGCGAGCCCCAACAGAAGCCTGTCGAAGCTCGCCCAGACGGCGCCGAAATGCAGCGAGTAGTCCACGGGGCAGCTAGCCTAAGGCTCAGCGGAACTCCTGCGGGAAGCCGATCTTGGGCTCCGGCGGCGTCTCGCCGAACCAGCGCTCATAGGCCGCCTTGTAGATCGGGAAGGTCGTGCCGGTCATCGACTCGCGCAGCGCCACGTTGACGAAGTTGAGCCAGTCCGGATCGCCCTGCTTGACGATGCAGGAATAGGTCTGGGGGTTCCAGCTATAGCCGGAATCCACATAGCGACCGGGGTTTTGCTTCATGTAGAAGCGCAGCGACGAGGAGTCGGTCGCGGCGGCCTGGGCGCGGCCCGAGTTCAGCGCCTGATACATCAGGTCCACGCTCTCGAATTGATCGACCTTCGCTTCAGGCAGCGCGTCCTTGACCATCTTCTCGGCGAAGACGTTCTGCAGCACCGAAACCGTGACCTTGCTGCCGGCCGCCTTCAACGCTGCAAAATCGGCCAAGGGGCCGCCGGCCACGAGCATCAGGCTGACGCCTTCGCGGTAATAGGGCACGGTGAAGGCGACCTGCTGCGCGCGCGCCGCCGTCACGGTCACGAACTGGCAGGCGATGTCGACCTTGCCGGTGACGATGTTCGGGATGCGGGCATCCGAGGCCTGGTTGACGAACTCGATCTTGTTGGGATCGTCGAACAGTCCCTGCGCGATGATCTTGGAGATCTCGATGTCGAAGCCGACGAGTTCGCCCTTTTCGTTACGGAAATGCCAGGGCGGATTGGTGCTGCCGGTGCCGACGATGAGCTTGCCGCGGCTCAGCACTTCCTTGAGCTTGCCCTGGGCCGAAGCCCCGGTGGCGGGCAGCAGGGCGCAGGCGACCACGCCAAGCCCAGCGGCGATCTTGATCAGATTGTGAAACATGGCTTCCCCTCCGCCTATTGCTGAAAACCGTTCGATGGCCAGCGCGGCAGCAGCAGACGACGCGCCACCCACCTCAAGCAAGATGCGCCTGTTTCGCGAGAGGGAACAGGCCATTCGCCGCTGCGCTTCTGCGTGGCGCAGGCAACGTCGCACTATCGATGCGACGCGCCAGCGTGGATCGGAAAGACCGGCTTGCGCAAACGCGTATAGGGCAACCCCGCGATCTTGCTGGTGCAGGGGCCGGGTGTCGAGACCGTGAAGCTGCCCTTGGCGATCTTGTCATAGGCGCGCCGATGCGCCACCGCCGCCTTGACGCCGATCGCCTTCAGCGTCTCGGGGTGGATGCCCTGCGAGCGGAACTGACCGAGATCGAAAGGCGGGGTCTTGCGGCTGGTCAACAGGATGGTGACGCCGCCGGCCTCGACCACGACGCTCGGCCCCATGCTGAAGCGCGAGCCCTGCGAGGCGGCGAGGTGGCTGTTGAGGTCTTCCAACGAAAACTGCCCGTCGCTGGCACTGACGAAGCGCACCTCGATCTCCACAGGGCCTTCGGCGATGGCGCTGCCCTTGCCGCCGATCGAGAGCTTGCGGATCTCGCCCGGCTGCGCCCCCGCCATGGCCGCGACGGCCGCGGGATCGGCGATGGCGACGGCGCAATTTTCGACACCGTGACGCAGGAAGGCCCGCAGCACCGAGGTGCCGTCTCCCGGCGCGCCGCCGCCGATATTGTCGGCGGGCTCCACGACGAGATAGGGGCCGCCCGGCAAACGCTGGATTCCCGTGATGGCTTCGTCGATATCCCATTCCGCCGGCAGGCCCAGCTCTTGCAGTTCGACGGCCGTCCCGGTCAGGCGGGCGAGGGCATCATGCGCCTCGGCTTCCGGCCCGGTGAAGACGACCGCGAAGGCGGCGCCCGCCTCGGGCACATCGGAGAAGGAGTATCCGCCGACGACATTCGCGACCCAGATCGCCGGGTTCTCCTGCTCGATCCGGCGCGCCAGCGCTTCGAGGTCTCGCATCGGCCGGTCGGCCGTGCCGGTGCCGGTCGGCGGCCAGACCACGGGTGCGTTGGTCGAGAGCATCCGCGGCAGAACGTCTTCCCTGAGCGCCCGCGCCAGCAGACCGGCCGCGCGCAGGGCGGATGCGCGGGCATCCGTGTGCGGATTCTCGCGATAGGCGACGAGGGCGTTGGCATGCTCAGCCATCGCCGCGGTGAAATTGGCGTGCAGGTCGAAGACGCCGAAAACCGGCAGGGTCTCGCAGCCGGGCACGGAACGGATATGAGCGAGCAGCGCGCCTTCCGGATCGGGACAATCGGCCGTGACCATGGCGCCGTGCAGGGCAAGCCAGATACCGTCGAGACCGCCATCGGCGAGCGCGGCCCTCAGCCCGGCATCGAATTCCGACAGGAAGCGCGCGAAGACGGCGTGATCGACGGTTCCGGCCGGCAGCGCCGTGTAATCGACCGTTGGCACGACCTGCCAGCCCTCGGCTTCGGCCACTTCGAGGAAGCCGTCGATGGTCGAGCCGTCGCCACGCCGGCGCAATAGCTCGTCGCCGGTGCGGATGGTGAAATCGGCCAGCCGCGTGACCTCGTCGACGAAGCTGTGCGTCTCGTGAAAGAGGGACCCCAGCAGGATCCGGCGAGGCTGCGGCATGATCGGCAAGGCTCCCTGAAGCCTCCTCATCTCGGCCGCTGCGCTGTTCCGAATCAAGCCGGCATTGTTCCGCTCGAAGGAACGCGGGTGCTTTGACAGGTTGCGCCAACCTCCCGTTTCATGGCGCTGGTCGGGCGCGTCGGAGGGGACGTGCTGCTGCTGGTCGGGAATGCATGCGGATGCGCGTCTTCACTGCGTCGCTGGCGACGGAAACCAACACTTTCGCGCCGCTCTTCGTCGATCGCAGCGCCTTCGAGAGCGGCTTCTACTGCCCGCCCGGCACCCATCCGGAGACGCCGACCCTGTGCTCCGCGCCGATCGTCGCAGCCCGGCGCCGCGCCGCCCGCGAGGGCTACGAACTCATCGAGGGCACGGCGACCTGGGCCGAGCCAGCGGGGCTGGTCTCGCAGGAGGGTTATGAAAGCCTGCGCGATGAAATCCTCGGCCAGCTCAAGGCGGCGCTGCCCGTCGATATCGTGCTGCTCGGCCTGCACGGCGCGATGGTGGCGCGCGGCTATGACGACTGCGAGGGCGACCTGATCGCGCGGGTGAGGGCGCTGGCCGGCCCAGATTGTGTCATCGGAGCCGAGCTCGACATGCATTGCCACCTGACGGCCGAGATGGTCGCGGGTGCCGACATCATCGTCGCTTTCAAGGAGTTTCCGCACACGGATTTCCTAGCGCGGGCCGAGGATTTGCTGGAGCTCTGCCTGAAGGCTGCCCGCAGGCAGGTGAAGCCGGTCAGCGGCGTGTTCGATTGCCGAGGGCTCGCCGCCTTCATGACCAGCCGCGAGCCCGGCCGCAGCTTCGTCGACCGGCTCATGGCGATGGAGGGACGGGACGGAATCCTCTCGATCTCGGTCGCGCACGGCTTCCAGGCCGCGGATGTCGCCGATGTCGGGACGAAGGTGCTGGTCATTGCCGATGGCGACAGTGCCAAGGCGGCGGCGCTGGCGAAGGAACTCGGCCTCAAAATCCTGCGCTGGGGGCAGGGCGCTTCGCCGAGGCACTACAAGCCGGAGGAGGCCATCGCGGCGGCGCTCGAACTGGCTGAGCCCGGCAAGCCGGTCGTGCTCGCCGATCGCTGGGACAATCCGGGCGGCGGCGTCGCCGGCGATTCCTCGGTGATGGTCGAGGCGCTGCTGCGGCATCCGGACGTGCCGGCGGCGATCGGGGCGCTGTGGGACCCCGTCGCGGTCAGCCTTTGCCGGGCCGCTGGCGTCGGCGCAGAAATCCCTTTGCGCTTCATCGGCAAGGCCGCGCCCTCCTCAGGCAGGCCGATTGATGCGACGGTCCAGATCATCGGGACGATCGGGGATTTGCTGATCCCGTTCGAGCAGAGCTGGGTTTCGCTCGGCCCGGCCGCCGCGATCCGGATCGGCAAGCTCGACATCGTGCTGGCCTCGACGCGGGCGCAGACCTTCAGCCCGCCGGTCTTCACCGATCTCGGCATCGACCTCGGCGCCAAGACGGTCGTGGTGGTGAAATCCTCCAATCATTTCCACGCCGCCTTCGCGCCGATCGCGGCGGCCGTGCTCTATCTCGACAGCGGTGGACCTTACCCGCCCGATGCGAGCAAGATCCCCTATACCAAGGTGAAGCGCCCCTTCTCTCCGCTGGACCCGAATCCATGGCTATGACTGCTTCCGCCGCGGTTCTTCCGCGCCTGTCGCTGGGCGAGATCGAGGATCAGCGCCTCGATATGCTCGTGAAAGGCCTGCCGCCGGGCGCATCCCTTCGGCTCGGCGAAATCGGCAAGCAGGGCTGGAACGTGCTGGCCGGTGACATGCCGATGCCGCTCGCGGTGATCCGCGAGAGCGTGCTGAAGGCCAATAGTGCGTGGATGAGCGCTTTCACCGCCGCAAACGGCCTGCTGATCGCGCCTCATGGCAAGACGACGATGGCGCCGCAGCTCTTCGATCTCCAGATCGCCGACGGCGCCTGGGCGATTACGGTCGCCACGATGCAGCAGCTCGCGGTCGCCCGGCATTTCGGTGTGAAGCGCGTCATCCTCGCCAACCAGCCGGTCGGGCGGCAGGAGGTTGCCGCCTGCTTCGAGGCGCTGCGGGAGCCGGGCTTCGAGCTTTACTGCCTCGCCGACAGCTTGCCTGGCGTCGCTCTGCTCGCGATGGCTGCTAATGAGCATGGCGGCGCTGCCGCCAATCCGCTGCGCATCCTCGTTGAGATCGGCTTCATGGGCGGGCGAACAGGGGCGCGCAGCCGCGATGAGGCGCTGGCGGTGGCCCGCGCGGTTGCTGCCGCGCCGGGCTTACGGCTCGCCGGCTTCGAGTGCTTCGAGGGGCTCATCAGCGACACTGTCGGCGCCGACAGGCTGCTCGGCGAGGTGGTCGCGGTCGCGGCGGCTGCGGAAGGCGAGGGGCTGCTCGGCCCGGAGCCAATGGTGCTCTCTGCTGGCGGGACCTCGCTGTTCGACCGGGTCGGCAAAGCCTTCAACGCAGCCGCCTTCTCTCGGCCGGTGATCAAGGTGCTGCGCTCGGGCTGCTACCTGACCCATGATTCCACGGTCTATTCGGCGGCGTTCCGGCGGATCACGCTGGAGACCAGCCTGAAGCTGCCGCCGGGCGGGCTGGAGCCGGCGCTCGAGGTCTGGGCTTATGTCCAGTCGCGGCCGGAGCGCGGGCGCAGCCTGCTCACCGTCGGCAAGCGCGACATTAGCTTCGATTCCGGAATGCCGGTGCCGCTGCGTTGGTTCCGTCCAGGCGAAACGATGGCGCGGCCGGAGACGATGCCGCCTGGACATGCGGTGCTGGCGCTCAACGACCAGCACTGCCATCTCGGCACGCCGGACGACAGCCCGCTGCAGGTCGGCGATATGGTCGCCTTCGGCATCGGCCACCCCTGCACGACCTTCGACAAATGGGCCGTGCTGATGCTGGTCGATGACGACTACCGCGTCACGGGCGCGATCAGGACCTTCTTCTGACGGTCTGTTTCACTGCAGCCCTCATCCTGAGCAGGCCCACAGGGCCGTCTCGAAGGATGCTCCAGATGTCTCCGGTGCCTCCTAGAGCATCCTTCGAGACGCAGCCTTCGGCTGCTCATCAGGATGAGGGTTTGTGGATGTTTGAGCCAGGCCGCGGAGGGCAGACATTGCGCGCTGTTTCTTCCAGTGAAACCGGCGATCCTTGACGTGAATTTCGGCCGTTTCTAGCCTGCGTCCACAGAGGGAAGGCCTGCCATCCGCGACGCGGACGAGACGGGCCGGGCGGCGATGATTGGAAGCACGGCGCAGGCCGGCTCCTGTCTCGCGCGGATCGGCCGGGTTCGGCCGGCAAGCAGGGTGCTGGGAGGATCGTTCGTGAAGACACCGTCATTCCCGATGGCTGACGAGCCCGATGCGGCGGCGCAGGGCCTGCGGCGACGCAGCCTGCTGCAACTGCTGACAGCGGGCGGTGCGGCGCTGGCGGCTCCAGGTCTCTGGAGCACGTTGGCTTCGGCCCAGGCGCCAGCCGCGGGCGGGGTGCTGACGATCGGCGCGGATGCCGACCCGATCGGGCTCGACCCGGTCACGGTCAACGCCTTCTCCTCCTATGACTTCACCAGCCTGATCTATTCCGGCCTGCTGCGCTGGAACGCGCGGATGAAGGTCGAGCCCGATCTGTCGACGGGCTATGAGCAGCCAGATCCAAAGACTTACGTCTTCAAGCTCAGGCAGGGCGTGAAGTTCCACAACGGCAAGGACTTCAGCGCCGAGGACGTGAAACACACCTTCGACCGGATCATGAACCCGGCGACGGGCAGCCGCCTCAAGGCGCTCTATTCCAGCGTCGAGTCGGTGACGGTGGTCGATCCCTTCACGGTGAAGTTCCAGCTCAACGCGACCGACGCGGCCTTCCTCAGCAATCTCGCGAGCAACCCCAACGGCGCGATCGTTCCCGCAGGCGTCGAGAACCTCGCCACCCAGCCGGTCGGCACCGGGCCCTTCTCGTTCGAGGCCTATCAGCCCAACCAGCAATTCTCGCTGACGCGCTTCGACGCCTATTACGAGAAGGGCGAGCCCTATCTCGCGAAGGTGATCTTCAAGTTCTACAAGGACCAGGCGACGCTGACCTCGGCTCTGCGCTCACGCGCGATCGACATGACCTGGGTGAAAGACCCGAAGGTGGCGACCGCCATCTCGCGCGCTTCATCGAACTTCGTCTCGGCGCCGGGCCAGACCTCGCGGACCTTCCCGATCTGGCTGAACATGAAGGCGAAGCCGCTTAACGACGTGAAGGTGCGTCGCGCGCTCAGCCTCGCGACCGACCGCAAGGCCTGCCTCGACACCGTGCTCGGCGGCTCGGGCAAGGTCGGCGCGATGATCCCGGAAAGCCAGGTCGGCGGCTATGACGGCACCAGTGAGCTGCCCTATTACAAGCACGATCCGGCGGCGGCGAAGGCGCTGCTCGCCGAGGCCGGCTATCCCAACGGCATCGATCTCGGCGACTATATCGTCGTCGCCGCCAATCCGCTCGACGTCGCCTGCGCCCAGATCCTGCAACAGCAATGGCAGGCGTCCGGCATCACCGTGAAGCTGGTGCCGATGGAGACCGCACCGCTGCTGGCCAAATGGGCTAGCGGCGACTGGCCGACGCTGCTCTCGGTCGCGTTGTCCTGGACCCCCGACCCGGACGGGGTGTTCCAGTACATCACCTCGACCAGCGGCTACGGCAAGGCGATGGGCTCGAACGACCCCGAGCTCGACAAGATGATCGCGGAGGCGCGGGCCGAGCTCGACGTGCCCAAGCGCGCGGCGAAGAACCAGGCGATCCAGAAGCGCATCGCCGACAACGCCTATGTCATCCAGATCTATCAGTACCCGCTGCGCTGGGAGATCTGGTGGAACCATGTGCAGGGCTATGCGCCGCTGGCCGCGAACATCCGCTCCTTCGTGCGTACGACATGGCTGAAGAAATAGGTCCGGCCTGCCGCCTCCCGGCTGAGGCCTGCCGATGACGCGCTTCGTTCTCGGACGGCTCGCCTGGATGGCGGCGATCCTGCTCGGCGTCTCGCTCGTCTCCTTCCTGCTGATGCGCGCCATCCCCGGCGATTTCGCCATCGCGGCGGCCGGCTCGCAGAGCGTCGCGCCGGAGGTCCTGGCGACGATCCGCCGTGATCTCGGGCTTGATCAGCCGCTGATGGCGCAATATCTGCGCTGGCTCGGCGCGGCGCTGACCGGCGATTTCGGCAAGTCCTTCGTCACCCGGCAGCCGGTGCTCGGCGAATTGCTCAACCGGTTCACTGTGACCGTCCAACTCACGCTTCTCGCCGCTGTCATCGCCGCCGTGATGGGCGTCGCATCGGGGCTTGCCGCAGCGCGTCTGCGTGGCGCGACCGACTGGCTGGTCCGGCTCTGGAACGGTTTGATGCTGGCGGTGCCCAATTATGTCGTGGCGACTCTGATCGTCCTGCTCTTCGGGCTGTATTTCCCGGAGATCACGGTGCTCGGCTATACGCCCTTCCTCGAAAGCCCGCTCGGCAATCTCGCCAGCCTGCTGTTGCCGGCCTTCGCGCTGGCGCTCGCGGTCTCCGTCACCATCGCGGAGAACACGCGCGCCGCCGTGCTCGAGGTCGCAAATCAGGATTTCGTCATGGTCGCTCGCGCCAAGGGCCTGACGCCCGGTTCGATCCTGCGCGACTACCTGATGCGCAACGCATTGACGCCAGTCGTCACCGCAGCGGGCCTGAAGATCGCGGCGCTGCTCGGCGGCAGCATCCTGGTTGAGACCATCTTCGCCATTCCGGGGATGGGGCAATACCTGTTCGATTCCATCAACAGCCGCGACTATCCGGTGATCCAGGCGATCGTGCTTGTCGCCGCCGGCATCGTCGTGCTGGTCAACACGGCCATCGACATCGCCTATGCGCGGATCGATGCGCGGGTGCAGATGTGAGCGGCGCCGTGCAGGAGCGCGCGCCGGCTACGGCGGCGCCGCGCGGCGAGCGCAGGGGGGCGGGGATCAGCCAAGGTTGGCTGCTGCTTGGCGTCGGGCTTGCCATGCTCGCGGCGATGCTGGTGCTGACGATCTTCGCGCCGCTGGTTGCGCCCTATGACCCCTCGGCTACCTCGCCGGATTCGCTGGCGCCGGCCAGCGCCGCGCATTGGCTCGGCACGGATTCGATCGGGCGGGACGTGCTGAGCCGCCTGATCGTCGGCGGGCGCACGACGCTGCTGATCACGGTGACGGCGGTGTTCATCGCGCTGGTCACGGGGCTGATCCTCGGGCTGGCGGCCGGCTATCTCGGCGGGCTCGTCGACGAGATCATCATGCGCCTGCTCGATGTCGTCTTCGCCTTCCCGGTGCTGCTGCTGGCGATCGCGGTGGTGGCGGCGCTGGGGCCGACAGTGCCGAACCTGATCCTGACCATCGCGATCGTCTATACGCCGGCCATGGCGCGGGTGGTGCGGGCGCCGGTGCTCAGCGTCAAGCAATGGGACCATGTCGAGGCTGCCCGCAGCGTCGGCATGAGCGAACTGCGCCTCGTGCTGTGCCATATCCTGCCGATCCTGGTTTCGCCGATCCTCGTCGCCACCAGCCTGACCCTGTCCCAAACGATCTTCACGGTAACGGCGCTGTCCTTCCTGGGCCTCGGTCCGCCGCCACCCGATCCGAACTGGGGCGGCATGCTCTCCGAAGCGCGGCAATTCATGGAGCTCGCGCCGCTGACGGTGATCGGCCCGGCCGCCGCGATCGTTTTCGCGACGTTGACTTTCATCATCATTGCCAACGGCTTGCGTGAGGTTCTCGACGTGGGGAGCGTGCGATGATTGGCCCGCTGCTGAGGGTGAGCGACCTCACCGCGACGGTTACGACGCGGCGCGAGGTGATCCAGGCGGTGCGCGGCATCTCCTTCGACATCAATGCCGACGAGGCGGTCGGCTTCGTCGGCGAATCCGGCTGCGGCAAGAGCGTCACCGCCAAGGCGCTGATGCGACTGGCACCGGAAGGGGCCTCGATCGGGCTCGGCGGCTCCGTCGCCTTCTGGGGGCAGGACCTGCTCGGGCTCGGCGAGGACGAGATGCGCGACCTGCGCGGCCGGCGCATCGCCATGGTCTTCCAGGATCCGATGACCTCGCTCAACCCGGTGATGAGCATCGGCGCCCAGATGGTCGACATGCTGCGCCGTCATCTTGGCTTCTCCGTCAGGGACGCGCGCGAGCGCAGCATCGAGCTGCTCGCTCTCGTCGGCATTCCCGATCCGGCTGACCGCATCGACGATTTCCCGCATCAGTTCTCGGGCGGCCAGCGCCAGCGCATCCTGATCGCCATCGCGATCTCCTGCGAGCCGGACCTCTTGATCGCCGACGAGCCGACGACGGCGCTCGACGTCACCGTGCAGGCGCAGATCCTGCGCCTGCTGCTGCGGCTGCGGGAAGAGCGCGGCATGGCGCTGATGCTGATCACCCATGACTTCGGCGTCGTCGCCGGCATGGTCGACCGGGTCAACGTGATGTATCGCGGCGAGATCGTCGAGGCCGGCCCGGTCGATGATGTCTTCGCCGAGCCGCAGCACGCCTATACGCGGGCGCTGCTCGATGCGGTTCCGCGCCTGCACGGGGCGGGAGCGGCCCGATGACGGCCGCGCCGCTGCTGCAGGTTCGCGATCTCTCGGTGCTGTTTCCGGCCCGGCGCGGAGCCGCGCCGGTCAAGGCCGTCGAGCGCTTGTCCTTCGACATCGCGCCGGGGCAGACGCTCGGGCTCGTCGGCCAGTCAGGTTCGGGCAAGACCACGGCCGGGCGCGCCATCCTCCAGCTCCAGAAGGCGCATGAGGGCTCGGTCCGCTTGCTCGGGCAGGAGCTGACGACGATGCGCGCAGGCGAACTGCGCCGGATGCGCCGGCACATGCAGTTCGTGCTGCAGAACCCCTATTCCAGCCTGCATCCGCGCATGACCATCGGGCAGATCCTGAGCGAGCCGCTGCGGGTTCATCGCACGGTGCCCGCCAACCGCATCCGCGAGCGCGTCGAAGAATTGCTGGAACTGGTCAACCTCGATCCGGCGATGATGCAGCGCTATCCGCACGAGTTCTCCGGCGGCCAGCGCCAGCGCGTCGTCATCGCCCGCGCCCTGGCGGTCAATCCCGATTTCGTGGTCTGCGACGAGCCGGTCTCGGCGCTCGACGTGCGCACCCAGGCGCAGATCGTCGCGCTCTTGCAATCGTTGCAGGAGAAGCTCGGCCTGTCCTATCTCTTCATCGCGCATGACCTCGCCATCGTCCGCGAGATGGCGCATCGCGTCGCCGTGATGTTCCGCGGCCGCATCGTCGAAATGGGCAGCGCGGCACAGGTCTATGACAGCCCGGCCCATCCCTATACGCGGCTGCTGCTTGACGCCGTGCCGGTGCCCGATCCCAAGCAGCAGCGCGAGCGGTTGCGACGGGCGCCGCCGGATCTGCGCTTCCTGGAAGGCGATGGCGGCGGCTGCGTCCACGGCGTCGATCATAACCGCAGCGGCACGTCCGAGTGGCATGAGATGGCGGCAGGGCACGGCGTCTCCTGCCGCTACTGGCCGGCTGGTGAATCGCCGGCGGCGGTATGAGGTTTCTTCTGACGGAACATCCGATCCTTGACGTGAAATATTTGCGACAACTAGGTTTTTGAAGGTTGCGCAGGCTGTTTTCCCGGCTTTGTCGGGAGCCGATGCGGTCGACGCCGGCGCGATGCTGACGGTTCGTCTCACCCGTTCCACGGGCACTCGAAGTCGCTTTCCGGGAGGTCGCAGTGCGTCTGGCTCTGATCCACATCGTCCAGGAGACGAACGACTTCAATCCGGTGCTGACGACGCTGGCCGATTTCGAGGCCTTCGGCATCTATGAGGGCGAGGAGATCGTCCGGCATTTCAGCGAGATCGGCCAGATCGGCGGTCACTACGCAGCAGCGAAGGAGTCCGGTCTCGCCATCGAGACGGTCCCGATCATTCGGGCCTGGGCGGTGGCGGGCGGCCGCATCTCGCGCGAAGCCTTCGACTACTTCCAGGCGAAGATCCGGGCTGGACTCGAAACCGCCGGGCCGATCGACGGCCTCGTCCTGCAGCTGCACGGCGCCTGCGCGGCCGAGGGCATCGACGATGTCGAAGGCGAGCAGGCAGAGCTCTGCCGGAAAATCCTCGGGCCTGACGTGCCGATCCTGCTCGGGCTCGATCACCACGCCAATGTCACCCACAAGATCATGGCCAATTGCACGGCCATCGTCGGGCACCGCACCCAGCCGCATGACGTGTTCGACACCGGCAAGGTCGGCACCGAGGTGCTGCTGCGCATCCTGCGGGAAAAGGCGAAGCCGGTGATGGCCTGGCGCAAGATCCCGCTGCTCTCGCATCAGGAACAGTTCCTGACCTCGAAGGGGCCGATGAAGCTCTGGTTCGACCGCGCGCGGGCGCTCGAGGCCGACCGGCGCGTGCTGCAGGCCTCGAACTATCCGATGCAGCCCTGGCTCGACGTCGCCGAAGGCGGCTGGTCGACCATCGTCGTCACCGATGGCGACCAGGCGCTGGCCGAGAAGCTGGCCGACGAACTTGCCGATCTCGCCTGGTCGATGCGCGACGATTTCCAGATCCGCGAGGCCGTCTCGGTGGACGATGCCGTGCGCAAGGCCGATGCGGCGGAGCGCGGCATGATTGTGCTCAGCGACACCGGCGACACCGTCTTCGGCGGGGCGGCGGGAGACAGCAACCTGCTGCTGGAAGCGATGCTGCGGCTCGGCATCAAGAACAAGGCGTTGATCCCGCTGATCTCGCCCGCGGCGGTCGCGGTGCTGACCGCAGCGGGCGAGGGCGCGCAGGTCACCCTGCCGCTGGGGGGCGATGCCGCCACTGCCTTCTTCAAGCCGCTCACGGTGACGGGACGGGTCCGGAAACTCGGAAGCGGGGCGATCCCGCTCAAATTCAACCATCAGACCGAAGTCGATATGGGCCGCGTCGCCGTCTTCGATGTCGGGCCGGTGACGCTACTGATCTCGGAACTGCGCGGCGTCGCGGGCAATGTGCCGGATGTCTACGAGGCCTTCGGCATCGACCTCTCCGAGTACAAGATGGCCGTGCTCAAGACAGCTTCGAACTTCCAGTATTTCGATCGTGTCGCCTCCGGGCTGGTCCGTGCCGATACGCGCGGGCCGGGGCAGTCCGACGTGTTCACCTTGCCGTGGCAGCGGATTCCGCGCCCGGTCTATCCTTTGGAGACAATAAGCGACTGGCGGGCGCATTCGTCCCAGCCGGGAGCGGGGACGGCTTGAACGGCGACTGAAAACCAAAACGAGAGGGGAAAGCGATGACAAAGCTGTCGCGACGTCAATTCTGCATGACCGGCCTTGCCCTCGCGGCGGCGGCCCCTCTGGCGGGAGCTCTGCCCGCCGCCGCCCAGCAACTCAAGGGCGGGGCGCTGCGCGTGGCCGTGCTGAGCGAGCTGGCGAACTACGATCCGCAGCAGCTCTCGACGGTCAATTTCCACGTCATCAAAAACCTCTATGACAGCCTGATCGAGTACACGCCGGAGGGAAAGCCGGAGCCGAGTCTGGCGACGGAGTGGACCATCGCCCCGGACAAGAAATCGGTGACGCTGAAGCTGCGCGATGGCGTGAGCTTCCACAGCGGCACGCCGTTCAAGGCCGACTCCGTGGTCGCAACCCTGCAGAAGGGCGCCGACCCCAAGCGCGGCAAGAACGTCTTCGCGACCATGTCGATCGTCAAGGACTGGTCGGCGCCGGATGAGCGCACGGTCACGATCAACTTCAAGGCGCCTGTGCCCGAACGCCAGATCCTCGACCTCCTGCAATTCCTGCTGCCGATCGACCCCAAGGGCATCGAGACGGTCGAGACCGTGCCGGCCGGCACCGGGCCCTACACGCTGGTCAACCGCGCCGTCGGCCAAAGCCTGACGCTCAAGGCCAATCCGAACTACTGGCGCGAGAAGCAGCCGATCGCGCAGGACCTCGTCTTCACCGTGTTTAGCGAGGACGCCGCGGCGAGCGCGGCGCTGGAATCGGGCGCGGTCGATATCGTCTATAACGGCTCGTCGCGCAGCGCGGTCAGGCTCAAGAATGCCGGTTTCCAGGTCTTCGCTGGGCCGGGACCGCTGGTGCAGGTCTTCCGCATCAACTCGACGCGCGGCCCCTTCCGCAACAAGGCGTTCCGGCAGGCCTTCAACCATCTGATGGACCGGGCGAGCATCCTGCGCGTCGGCTATGCTGGGATGGGCAAGGTGGTGGCGCTGCCCTGGGCGCCGGCGAGCCCGGCCTTCGACGACAGCTATACCAAGACCTATGCCTACGATCTCGACAAGGCGAAGAAGCTGATCGCCGCTTCCGGCCTTTCCGCCGACGAGATGAAGGGCTGGAAGCTGCTGGTGAACGGCAGCGACGAATCCTCCGTCGCCATCAGCCAGATCGTGCAGGGTTCGCTGCAGAAGGTCGGAATCCCGATCGAACTCGACATGCGCCAGGGCGCCGAATACGTCACCGCGCTGCTCGGTGGCGATTTCGCGGCGACCTTCGGCGCGGTCGGCAATGTCCAGAAATTTCCGTCGCGCGTCACGACCAACTCGATCTACCGCACCTCGGGCAATCCGATCCTCAAGGACCCGCATCCGCACCTGGACTATGTTGCGGCGATCGCGAAGGTGGATGGCGCGGCCGGCAGCGAGGCCGAGGTCAAGGCGGCCTATGACAACCTCAACCGCGTGCTGGTGGATGAGGCCTTCGGGGTTCCGACCAACTCCTACGATGTCGGCCTGATCGTCGCTTCGGAGAAGGTTGGCGGGGTGACGCTCGACATCGACAACCTCTTCGTCGCGCGCACCATCGGCTTCAAATGAGCCGGACAGGCGTGAGGGACGTCGTGCGGGAGCGCGGCGTCGCTGCATGAGTGAGGCCTTCGCATCCCTGGGTCGGCTGCTGCGCCGGTTGCTCGCGCGGCGCGGCGCCGCAGTGAGCGTGACCTTCCTCGTGCTGGTAGCGCTTGCGGCGCTCTTCGCCGATTTCCTGCCGCTCGACCCGCTCACACAGAGCATCGCGGATTCGCTGAAGCCGCCTTCGCCCGAGAACTGGTTCGGGACGGATGAACTCGGCCGCGACATCCTCGCCCGCGTCATCTACGGCGCACGCACCTCGCTGGTCACAGCCTTCGGGGCGGTCTTCATCGCGGCGCTGATCGGCGTGCCCATCGGGCTCGTCGCCGGGTTCTACGGCGACTGGCGCGACTCGCTGCTGATGCGCTGCATCGACGTGCTGCTCGCCTTGCCGAATATCCTCTTCGCGATGGCGCTGATCGCGGTGCTCGGGCGCAGCCAGGGGGCGGCGCTGATCGCGGTCGGCGTCGCCGGCATTCCGGGCTTCGCCCGCATCGCCAGGGCGCAGGTGATGGCGCTGCGCCAGCTCGATTTCGTCACGGCGGTGCGCGGATTTGGTGGGCGGCCGGGCTACATCATGTTTCGAACGATCCTGCCCAATGCCTTGAGTCCGCTGGTGGTTCAGGTGGTCGTCCTGGCCTCGATCGCGATCCTGCTCGAGGCTGCGCTCGCCTTCCTTGGGGTCGGCGTGCCGCCGCCGACGCCGAGCTGGGGCGAGATGCTGCGTACCGGCAAATCCTATCTCTACGAGGCGCCGACCTACGCGGTGCTGCCCGGCCTTGTGCTGACCCTGACGATCCTGTCCTTCGACACGATTGGCCGGGCGTTGACCGCGCTCCTCGACCGCGACGAGACGGATGCGTCCGGCGTGACGATCGGGGGGCGGCGATGACGGCTTATGTCCTGCGCCGTCTCGCCCAGATGCTGCCGGTGCTGCTGCTCGCTTCCTTCGCGATCTTCGCGATGATCTACGCGGTGCCCGGCGGGCCGGTTGCGGTCATCGTCGGCGAGAACGCCTCGCAGGAGGAGATCGCGGCGGCGATCCAGCGCTACGGGCTCGATCGGCCGATGGTCGTCCAGTATCTCGATTGGCTCAGCCGGGCAGCCACAGGCGATTTCGGCTTGTCGCTGCACAGCCGCCAGCCGGTGCTGCAGCTCATCGGGGAACGGCTGCCAGCGACGCTGCAGCTCGCGCTGACGGCGATCGTGGTGGCGCTCGCCATCGGCATCCCGGTTGCGATTGCCAGCGCAGTGAAGCCGAACTCCTGGCTCGACCGGCTGCTCAGCGGCTGGAGTGCGCTGGCGCTGGGCGTGCCGACCTTCTGGCTCGGCATCCTGCTGATCCTGCTCTTCGCTGTCGAGCTCAGGTGGCTGCCCTCGGCCTCGCGCCATGTGCCGCTCTGGCAGTCACCGCTCGATGCGCTGCGCAGTCTGGCGCTGCCGGCGCTCACCCTCGGCACCTATGTTTCCGGCATCCTGGCGCGGTTCCTGCGGGCTTCGCTGATCGGGGAGGCGCGGGCCGATTATGTCCGCACCGCCCGTGCCAAGGGCGTGCCTGAGAACCGCATCGTTGGCCTGCACATCATGCGCAATGCGATGCTGCCCTTCGTGACCATCGTCGGACTGATGATGGCCAACTTCATCGGCGGTGCCGTGGTGACGGAGGCGGTCTTCACCTATCCCGGCCTTGGCCGGCTCCTCATCCAGGCGATCAGCACACGCGACTATCCGCTGATCCAGGGCTGCATCCTGGTGATCCTGGTCGCCTATATGCTGATCAACCTTCTGGTCGACATGCTCTACGCCTGGATCGACCCGCGGATCGAATACCGATGAGTGCGGTCTCAGCGCGCCGGGGCGGTGGGATGCGAGCCGAGCTGGGCGCAGATGCCGGCTGCGACTTCGCGCAGGCGCATGCCGGCCTTGGCCGCCAGCGAATGCGGCATGCGCATCAAGGGCGCCGAGATGGACAGTGCCGCGACCGGATAACCGTCCTCGTCGAGGATCGGCGCGCCGACGCACATCGCTCCGTCCTCGTTCTCGCCCATTTCCGTGGCATAGCCGGTGCGCTTGACCTGCCGAAGCTGGCGCTCGATCTCCTCGCGCTCGAGCAGGGTGCGGCCGGTGCGCTCCGTCAGCGGCAGGTCGAGCTGGCGCTGACGCTCCGCGTCGGGAAGGAAGGCGAGGATCGCCTTGCCGAGGGCGGTGGAATGCATCGGATGGCTGTCGCCGATGCGCGCCTGCATTCTGAGCGAACGGTTGGCTTCGACAAGGTCGATATAGACGATTGTGCCGTTGCCCTTCACGGCAAGGTTCACCGTCTCGTTGAACTCGTGCATCAGCTCGATCATGGCCGGCCGGGCGAGCTCGCGGACCTTGCTGACGCTGGCATCGGCGCGGGCGATGGCGCGCAGCTGCGGGCCGAGATTGTAGCGGTCGCTCGTGCGGTTGTGGTCGAGGAAGCCGGCTGCCGTCAGCGTCTGCAGATAGCGGAAGGTCGTCGTCTTCGGAATCCGCAGCTCCTTGCTGACGGCGGTGAGCGCGATCTCATGGCCGTGGCGGGCAACCAGTTCCAGCACCTTCAGCGCCTTCATCACCGGCTGCACGACGTAAGGGTTGTCGGCTTTCTTGGTCATGGCGGCTGCGTTCCTTGCGAGGGGACAAGGCCGCATAGCGGGCGCGAATGAATTCCGCAACACGAAACCGACGTTCCTTTACACGGTGAGGTCGGTCTGGTGAGGTCGAGCCAACAACAGCGGAGGCAACGCACGTGGCAGGTAACGGCACCCAGCAGGCGGGGACACTGCGCTTCGAGGAATCAGCCCGGCAGATCGCGGAGAATGCGCGCTTCGTCGCCGGCGGCGTGAACAGCAACTTCCGGCTCGGCATGGCCCCTGGGCCCTTGGTCTTCGAGCGCGGCGAGGGCGCCTATCTGATCGATGTCGATGGCAATCGGATCATCGACTACTACTGCGGCATGGGCGCGACCGTTCTCGGCCATTCGCCGAAAACGGTGATCGAGGCCGTGCAGCGGCAGGCGGAAAAGGGCATCCTCTTCGCCGGCCAGGCGCCGATCGAATACGAGGCCGCGAAGCTGATCTGCGAGCGCATCCGCTCGGCCGAGCGGCTGCGTTTCGGCTCGTCAGGCTCGGAAGTGGCGCAGGCAGCGATCCGGCTGGCACGCGCCGCCACGGGCAAGCGCACCATCGTGAAGTTCGAGGGGCATTATCACGGCTGGTTCGACAACATCCTGTGGTCGACCGCGCCGGGGCTGAACGCCGCCGGCCCGGAAGAGGCGCCGACGCCGGTGATCGGCAGCAAGGGCCAGGACCCAGAGGCGGGCGAGGGGCTCTCGATCCTCGGCTGGAACGACCTTGCTGCGCTGGAGAAGCGGCTCGCAAAGGGCGATGTCGCCGCCGTTCTGATGGAGCCGGCGATGTGCAACCAGGGCGCCATCGCTCCCGCGCCGGG
The DNA here is from genome assembly GCF_056396025.1 of Allobosea sp. 05T438. NCBI lineage: Bacteria > Pseudomonadati > Pseudomonadota > Alphaproteobacteria > Hyphomicrobiales > Alloboseaceae > Allobosea > Allobosea sp. 05T438. The sequence goes on along the minus strand of NZ_JBFTKQ010000005.1, from coordinate 68,646 downwards.
CTATCTTGAGGGCGCCCTCGCCGCCTGCCGCAAGCATGGCGCGCTGCTGATCTTCGACGAGGTGATCACCGGCTTCCGGCTCGGCCGGGGTGGGGCGCAGGAACGTTTCGGCGTGACGCCGGACCTGACGATCATGGCGAAGGCGATCGCCAACGGCTTTCCCGTCGCGGCGGTGGCCGGGCGCGCCGATCTGCTCGATCTGTTCGCCGATGGCGTGCTCCATGGCGGCACCTTCAACGCGCAGCCGATCGCGATGGCGGCTCTTGTCGCGACGCAGAAGGCGCTCACGCCGGAGCATTACGAGCGCAGCTCCGCCCATGGCCAGCGCCTGCAGGACGGCATCCGCACGATCCTGGCGGAAGAGGGCATCAAGGCGCAGGTCGCCGGTTTCCCGCTGATGTTCCACGTCGCTTTCGGACTGGACGGCCGGGCGCGGAATTACCGTGACGTCGCGCGCGCGGACAAGGCCGCCTATAGCCGCTTCGCTCATGCGCTCCTCAAGCGCGGCGTGCGCGTGCTGGAACGCGGCGCCTGGTTCGTGTCGTCGGAGCACGACGGCGAGATCGTTGACCGAACCTTGGATGGGGTCAGGGCTGCGGCGCGCGAGGTCGTCCAGTCTCAGTGAGCTCGATGCCGGCGGATTGCCGGCCTCCACCGTCCCGCGCTCCACACCGCCCTCCAATTCGGTGGCGGAACGGGCAAAGCGTTCCCTTGGAGGTCGGTGCTCTGGGGAAGAATGACGAGGTCGCGGATCGTGACGTTGCGGGGCCTCGTCAGCATGAAATGCACGGCTTCAGCCACCTCTTCCGCTTAGATCAGGCCGCCGCGAGCGCGCTCGGCATCGAGCTTATCCTGGGGCCAGTCGGCGATCAGGGCCGTCACGACGGGGCCGGGCGGGATCGCCCCGACGCGCAGGCCGTGCGGAATGACCTGCCGGCGCAGCGTATGGACGAAAGCCTGAATTTTGGCCGCTCGATCTCTCCGGAAATCCGTCGATGAAGCGGTGGTCCAGCGAGCTTTGCCGCTATTCGTCCCACCTGATGATCGCGCGTCCGCTGGTCAGATCCGTCACCAGTCGAGCCACGCCATCCGCCTCGGCTTTTGGAGCCGACACTGACAATACGGCGCCAGTATCCGTGAAAGCCTGGTCGCGCACCTGCACGCCCGGAAACGCACCAAGCCGCGCCTGGACGAGCGTCAGGTCGCCGAACCCGCATGCGATCGTCGCCGAGATGGACTCGACCAGCGCCACCTTTTCGGCTGCGCGCAAGCTCAGGGCGGCCGTACCGCCATAGGCACGCATCAATCCGCCGCTGCCCAGCAGGACACCGCCAAACCAGCGCGTGACGACGACAGCGACGCCGTCGAGACCTTGCCCATCGATCGCCGCGAGGATCGGCTTGCCCGCAGTGCCGCTCGGTTCTCCGTCATCGTTGAAGCGATAGCTCTGCCCGAAGCGCCACGCCCAGCAATTGTGGTTTGCCGCGGGGTCGGAGTGTGCTGCGACGAAGTCCTTCGCCGTCGCCTCGTCGGCAACAGGACCGGCAGCCGCAATGAAGCGGCTCTTCTTGATCTCCTGCTGGGCAGTTGTGAGCTCGACAAGGGTAAAGCGCGCGACCATGCGCCCATGTAGCATGGTCCGCTCCAGGCAAGTCGATCTTCAGTCACGCGGCGCAGCGCAACGCGCGCCTGGCGATCATCGAAGCGACCGCTTTCTGCGATCGTTCGCTAACGATCCTGGGCCGCGTTGCCCTTCAGCCAAGCCAGCGCGCGTGCTTTCTCTTTTGCTGAAAACTGTTGGATCTCGGCCGCCACAATGTGCCTCGCGACGTGGGGAGCGAATTTCAAAAGCTCGCTGTCTGAAACGATCGCAACGCGTTCGACCTTGCGATGGTGGCCGATCACAAACTCCAGATGGGAGAGGAGGGCGCCGATGCTTTCCCAGCCAGGAAATGAAGCGGCATCAACCATCAGTCCTTTGAGCGACCCTTTGGCGGCGATGTAAGGATCGACAACCTCGGACAGCCGTTGGAAGTCTGCCTTCTCAAGGGGCCCGTGAGGCGCCAGGGTCACGATTCCCTCGTCTTGGAGAAGGTCGATCTGCAGCATCCATCCTCTCCCAGGTCAGCAAGGCCGCCGCCAGCCCTATTTGGGAAGGCACTCCACATTATAGGCGACGATGATCTCCTTCGGCCCGACCTTGCCAACGAGCTGAAGTTCATCGAGAGCGCTTTTGAGCCTGGTTCCGGCCTCCTTCAGGCTGTCCTCCAGTTTTGACTTCGCTGACTTGCATCGCTCCTCGCTGGTGAATTCCTGAAAGACCACGGTGGGCAGAAGCCGCCATTCTGCCCGATCGCTCGTGGCGATCGGGCTCACTGAGTAGGAGAAGACGTACATCAGGACCCACATGAGGATGGCCTCCTGTTGCGAGGATGCTCAGCGCCGACCTGCTCGATTCACTGGGCCACCGCGATTCATGGGAGTTCCGGGCCGCACTCCGACGCCCGGCGCACCGACACCGGGGGTTGCCACTGCGGCGCGCGCAACCGGCCTGGGACGCAGCACGACACCGGGCCTTGCGATGCAGCCCGCTGGGTAGCCGACGTACTGACAATAGACAGCCGCTCGGACCTCTCCGGTGCTTGCGGCAGTCATCGCGGCCGTAATCGCCGCCAACAGGATTGGGAGCTTCATTTTGCCCTCCGTCGACCGAGTTTTTGCAGAGGCAATCTCTGGCGAAGGAAGTCTGCCGGTCTGGCAGATCCGCGCCAGCTGATCGGGGAGTGTCAGATGGCGCCTGAAAGGGAGGCAGGCGCTATTGTCCCTGAGGACAATACCTCAGCGGCGGATGGGGCTATCCACCGCAACAACGCGCAGGATTCCCGCTGACCCGGCTCTTTTGGATCACGGGGGCGCGGCCCATCGCCGACGGGGCAGACACAATGGATTGCGAACAGGAAGCGGTGCGTCGCTAACTGTCAGCAACGATAACGCGCCCGACTGCACCCGAAAGGGCCGCCAGTGCCGGCAATGCCCTGGCCTTCTTGTCCGTGACCAGCGCGGAAACGCGATCGAGCTCACAGAAGCGGACGCGGCTGATCACGCCGATCTTCGAATGATCGGCGATCAGAACCACGCCTCCCGAATTGATCGCCATGGCCCGGGCGATCTCGCCGGTGTGTTCGAAGAAATTCGTCGCAGCTCCATTGATGTCGACGCCGAAGGGCGACAGGAGAGCCAAGTCTGCCTTGAACCGATAGATGTCATTGATCGTCGATGCGCCGCCGGTCTCTGGCAGCTCATGCACGATCGAACCGCCGAGCAGAAAGACTCGGCTGCCGGTCCTTTGCTGGGTCGATGCCATCGTCGTCGCGACCTGCAGGGAATTCGTCAGGATGCTCAGCTCGGGTACGGTCTTGAGTTCCTCGGCCAGCGCCGCGGTGGTCGTGCCCCCGTCCAGGAACAGTGTCTGCCCGCTCTTGATCAAGGCCATCGCGGCGAGAGCAATGGCGCGCTTTTCTTTCAGGCGGACAGAGGACCGAGCCCCGTAGGACGGATCCTGTTCGGTGGTCACGCTGATCGCCCCACCATGGACCCGCCGCAGACTGCCCTCCTGCTCCATCGCCACCAGATCGCGGCGGATCGATTCATGCGAGACGCCGAACTCGTGGGCCAGCCGCTCGACCGAAACGCTGCCAAACGTTTCGAGCAGAGCGCGGATTCGCTGCTTTCTCTCCCCTTGCCACATGCCATGCATCTCCCCGAACCGGTTAATTGCACCGCTCGTGAAAGCAGCGCAACAGCCGCCTGAAAAAATACCTCATAATCCCACATTGCCACAAATACGCACGAATGCTAAGCCGACTTCAAAGGCGCTTGGGGGCACGCGGATGCGGATCGAGAACAATCAGGCGGAATGGCTGGCCTTTGCCCTCCGCATGGCAGCCGAAAGCGGGGCTATCCTCCGGGAGGCGGCCGCCGTTCGCCCGGACGTCGAGGTCAAGCCCGACAAGAGCTTCGTGACGGCGCTCGACGCCCGCATCGAGCGCAGGCTGCGCGAAATGCTGGCCGACGGATTTCCCGCGCATGGCGTCCTCGGCGAAGAGGAGGGTCCGGCCAACCCTGACGCCGAGCATGTCTGGGTGCTCGATCCGATCGACGGCACCGCGGCTTTCATCGCAGGCCTGCCGGTCTACGGCACGCTGATCGCTTTGATGCAGGCCGGCGAACCCATCATCGGCATCATCGACCACCCGGCGACCGGCGATCGCTGGGTCGGGGTGAGGGGAAGCCCGACGCTGTTCAACGGCAGGCCCTGTCGCACGCGCCGCTGTGGCTCCATGCAAGAGGCGATCCTGTCCGCCAGCAACCCCGATCTGTTCAACGACGAGGAGCGCCCGGCGCTCGATGCCATGCGGGCAGCGACAGCATGGAGGATCTGGGGCGGCGCATGCATGAGCTTCGGGCTGCTTGCGAGCGGCCGCACCGACATGTCCTTCGATGCCGGCCTGAAGCTCTGGGACTTCGCACCCTGCCGCCCGATCATCGAAGGTGCCGGCGGCGTCATCACCGACTGGGAAGGCCGGCCGATCACGCGCGAGACGGGGCAACGCATCCTGGCCGCAGGGGATCCCGAGCGCCATCGCGAGATGCTGAATCTCGTCGGGAGAGCGATGCAGAACTAGCCTGAACCGCTCCGAGACGGCGCCGATCCGCCGGAGCCTCCATTCGAGAGGGGAGACATGGGTATCGCAATCGAGGACTTGGCCGTCGCCTATGGCGGCCAGCGCGTCATCGACGGGCTCGGGCTGACGATCGAGCCTGGCTCGTTCTTCACCCTGCTAGGCCCGAGCGGATGCGGCAAGACCACGCTGCTGCGCACCATTGCGGGTTTCGTTCCGGCCGAGCGCGGGCACCTGCGCTTCGGCGGCACGGAGGTCACGCATCTGCCGCCGCACAAGCGCGACATCGGTATGGTCTTCCAGGATTATGCGTTGTTTCCAGATAAGACGGTCTTCGACAACGTCGCCTACGGCCTGCGCGCCCGCAGACAGCCGGAAGCCTCCATCAAGACCAAGGTCCAGGCGGCTCTGGAACGTGTCGGCCTCGGCCATCTCGGTGGCCGCCATCCGGCCGCGCTCTCGGGCGGCCAGCGCCAGCGCGTGGCGCTGGCGCGCGCCCTCGTCATCCAGCCGCAGGTGCTGCTGATGGACGAGCCGCTCTCCAATCTCGACGCCAAGCTGCGCCTGCAGGTGCGCGAGACCATTGTCGAGCTCCAGCGCGAGGCGAAGATCACCACGGTCTTCGTGACTCATGACCGGGAAGAAGCGCTCGCCATGTCCGACCGCATCGGCGTGATGAACAAGGGCCGGCTCGAACAGGCCGGCACGCCCGCCCAGATCTATCGCGAGCCGCGGACCGGCTATGTGGCGGATTTCGTCGGCGGAGCCAATCTGGTCGAGATCGAGACACCGGCGCGGCTGGCGGGTGAGACCGGCCCCGTTACGCTCGACGGCACCGCCATCGCGGCGCGCGCGCCGGCGGCGGTGGCGGCCGGCCGCGCGACGCTCGTGGCACGGCCGGAGGACATCCTGCTCGCGGAGCCCGGGAGCGCCGGCACCTTGCCCGCCAGGATCGCACACCGGCAATATCTGGGAGGCAAGACCAGCTACAAGGTCGCGCTCGACAGTGGCCGCGTCCTGGCGGTGGATCTTCAGAGCGGTGCACATGACCGTTTCGAGCCCGGCGCGAGCGTCGGCCTCGGCTTCGACCCCGCCCGCACGCTGGTGCTTGCGTCATGAGCCACCAGCTTCGCTCTGTCTGGTTCTGGTTCTCGGCACTGGCGCTGGCGATCCTGGCCGTCTTCCTGCTCTATCCGCTCCTGAACGTGCTCACCGGTAGCCTCGGGAGCGGCGGCCGCAACGGTTGGGCAACGCTCGCGGGCGACCCGAAATACTTTGCTGCCATCGCCAACACGATCGTGCTGGGCGTCGCCGTGACGCTCACGACAACGCTGATCGGCGTGCCGCTCGCCTATTTCACGGCGCGCTTCGATTTTCCCGGCAAGCCGATCGTCGCGGTGCTGCCCTTGATCACGCTGGTGATCCCTGAGGTCATCGCAGCACAGACCTGGCTGATGATGCTCGGCAACAACGGCTTCATCACCCGCTGGCTGGGCGCGCGCGGCATCGACATGCCGAGCTTCTACGGCTGGCCCGGCCTGATCACCGTGCTGACCTTCACCTACTACACCTACACCTATATCGGCACGCTCGCGGCCATCCGCGGCTTCGACGTCCAGCTCGAAGAGGCCGCGCAGAGCCTCGGCACCTCGCCTGCGCAGTCGCGCTTCAAGGTCATGCTGCCGGTGGTGCTGCCCTCCGTGCTGGCAAGCGCGCTGCTGGTCTTCACGCTGGTCGTCGGCAATTTCGCCACCGCCACCATTCTCGGCAGCCGCGTGCAGTTGCTCTCGGTGCTGACCTATCAGGCGGCAGTCGCCGAAGGCGGCTCCGACCCCGTGATGCAGTCGACGCTGGCGACGGTCTCGATCGCTCTCGTCATGATCGTGCTTTTCGTCCAGCGCTGGATCGTCGCGCGCGGCCGCCATGAAGTGGTACAGGGCCGCGGCGCCCGATCCGAGCGCTTGCGAGGCGTGCCGGGCCTTGTCATCGGCACGCTCGCCGGCCTCTTGGTCGTGGTCTCGCTGCTGCCGCTCGGCTCGATCGTCGCCGGCGCCTTCACCGTCTCGCGCGGCCCGGTGATGCGCTGGGGCGAATGGACCACGGCCCATGTCGAGCGATTGGTCAGGATCGCGCCCGACCCGGTGATCAACACGCTGCTCTACTCCGCCGCCGCCACCGCTATCGGCATCACCTTCAGCGCGCTCGTCAGCTACCTCATCGTCAAGAAGCGCAACATCCTGACGCCGGCCCTCGACTATCTGACGGCGCTGCCGCTGGCCCTGTCGGGGACGATCATCGGCATCGGCCTGATCATGTCCTTCAACATCGGCTTCCTGCCGCTGACCGGGACGGCCAGCATCATCGTGCTCGCCTATATCGTGCGGCGGCTGCCCTTCGGCATCCGCAACTCCTCCTCGACGCTCTACAACATCCCGAACTCGATCGAGGAAGCCTCGATCAGCCTCGGCGTGCCGCCGGTCGCGACCTTCTTCAAGGTCGTGCTGCCGCTGATGCTGCCCGCCGTCGCCGCCGCCGCGGTGCTGACCTGGACGACCACCGTCGCCGAGCTCTCGGCCTCGATCATCGTCTATTCCGGCGGGCGCGAGACCATGCCGATCCAGATCTACAAGCTGATCGACTCCAACCTGATGGCGCCGGCCTCGGCCTATGGCCTCGTGCTGGTCGCGGTGATCCTGATCCCGATCATCGTCGCGACCCGCGTCTTCAAGATCGACCTGTTCTCGTCGAAGAGCTGAGCGGCGCCACCGAACGACAAGGCCGGGCCGGCGCCGCCTGCCGCCCGCGTCCAGAGGGGAAGGCGGAGAGAAAGGAACGACCATGACCCATCTGTTCGACCGCCGCACCGTGCTCGCCGGCCTTGCCGGCATGGCCGCCGCCCCGGCACTGGCCCAGAGCGCGTCGGGCACCGTGGTGCTCTACACCTCCAACAATGCCCAGGCGGTCGACGCCGTGCTCGGCGTCTCCAAGGAGAAGCAGCCCAACCTCAAGATCAGCACGATCACCGGCGGTTCGGGCCAGCTCCTGCGCCGCATCGAGGCGGAAGCGGCCAAGCCGCAGGCCGATCTGTTCTGGAGCTCCAGCGCAAATACGCTCGGCGCCTTCAAGCAGCTCTTCGAGCCCTATGCCTCGCCCGAAGCCAAGGCGATTCCGGCGGCGCTGCGCCAGCCCGAAAATCTCTGGACCGCCTCGAACGTCCATCTCGTCGTGGCCATGGTCAACAAGAACCAGCTCGGCGGCAAGCCGGCGCCGAAGACCTGGAAGGACCTGCTCGACCCAGCCTTCAAGGGCAAGATCATCATCGCCGATCCGGCCAACAGCTCGACCGCCTACACGATCCTCTGGGGCGTCGACAAACTTCTGGGATCGGACGGCCTGAAGGCGCTCGCGACCAACCTGACGGTCTCCAGCGCCGCCTCGACGGTGCTGCGCGCCGTCGGCCAGGGCGAATACGCGATCGGCCTCACCTTCGAGTCGAACGCCTATGCGTATGTCGCCGGCGGACAGCGCGAGATCTCGCTGCTCTATCCCGCCGAGGGAACCTTCTCGACGCCTGAATTCCAGGTTCTGGTCAAGGGCGCGCCTGCCGGTGCCGCCGCCAAGGCGGCCTATGATCTGATGCTGTCGAAGGAAGCCCAGATCGCACTGCTGGAGAACGCCTTCCGCCGGCCGAGCCGCAGCGACATCGACGTCTCCAAGCATGTCGAGCTGCCCGCCATCGACAGCGTCAAGGTCTTCGCCATCGACGAGGATGAAGCCGCGGCCAAGCGCGACGAGTTTCTCAAGCGCTGGCAGTCCTACGCCAGCGCCGCGAAGTAGCTCCGTTCTGTGAAATCCCCGGCCGCCTGACCGGCTGGCCGGGGTCGAGGAGCTGCGACGCTACCAGGCGAAGCCGGCGAGGCAATATCGCGGCCGGAACGCCGCCTGGGCGAAGAGCGCTTCGCAACTATCAGCTTCCAGTTCCGTCTCTTTCGACCAGCTCAGATCATCCTTGTGGATGCCCCCCGCGATGAAGCAGGCATCGATACCGGCATTTGCCGCCCCCGCGACGTCGTGCTCGAGCGAGTCCCCGATCGCGAGAAGCCGGCTCGCCGGCAAAGCCGTCGACCGGAGGCAGCTTGCATAGATTCTCGGGTGTGGCTTGCCGTGATAGTGCACGGTGCCGCCCATGGTCTCATAGGCAAGTGCGACCAGTCCCGGCGCCTCGCGCAGGCTGCCATCGGCATGGACCCGGTGGCGATCGGGATTGCTGCAGATCATCGGCAAGCCACGCTGCAACGCCCGCACGAGCAACGGCTTCCAGCCGGACACGGATTGCCGCTCGGCATCCATGGTCATCGCGAAGAGGAAATCAGCCTCCTCCGGTGACTCCACCAGCGTCAGGCCAAGCCCGTTCGCCAAATGCTCCTCGCCGGGCCGGGCGAGCAGGAGGCAGCGTGAGCCGAGATTGCGATAGGCGGGCTCGCTGCGCGAGGCCAGGGCGTCGCGGGCATCGTCTCCGGCAGAGGCGACGTGATCGTAGAGCCGGCGCGCAAATCCCATGCTCGCGAGAACGGCCTCGTTCTCGCTGCCGCTGCGGCCCGAATTGGACAGGATGACGACGGCTTTTCCGGCAGCCCGCAGATGTTCGAGGCAGGCGACGGCGTGTGGATACGGCTTGCTGCCGTCATGCAGCACGCCCCACTGATCGAGCAGGAAACCGTCGTAGCGCTCCGCGACCTCCGCCAGCCCGGCGAGAAGGACGGTCTGCGCCTGCGGCTCAGACAATGCGGGAGCGGACATGGGCCGAGAGCGCTTCGCTGATGATCACGATGCCTAGGATCGCGATGAGGATGACGATCGCCTGCGACCAGGCGAACTGGTTGATCGAGGCGTAGAGCAGCAGCCCGATGCCACCCGCCCCAACGAAGCCGAGCACACTCGATTCACGGACATTGATGTCCCAGCGATAGATCGAGGTGCCGATCAGGACGGGCAGGATCTGCGGCAGGATGGCGACGCCATAGACCTGCAGCGTGCTGGCGCCAGTCGATTCCACCGCCTCGATCTGGCCGGCATCGACCTCCTCGATAGCCTCGGCGACCAGCTTGGCGATGAAGCCGACCGAACGTGCCGCGACCGCGCAGATTCCGGCGACCGGCCCCGGCCCGAAGATCGCGACGAAAACCAGCCCCCAGATGACCGTGTTGATCGAGCGCGACAGCACGAGCATGCCGCGGCCGATCAGCCAGGTTCCCTGGTTCCAGGTGGTGTTGCGGGCGGCGAGGAAAGCGACCGGCAGGGCGAAGACGATCGCGATCATCGTGCCGAGCGTGGCGATGTGCAGCGTCTCGATCAGCGGCTGGACGATGCGCGGCAGATAGGACCAGCGCGGCGGCCACATCCGCGCGATCAGATCTGCCGCCTGCTCGTGAGCGTCGGCGAAGAAGGCCCATTCGATGTCGAGCGCCGAGACCGACCAGGCGGCCGCGATGGCGATGCCGGCCAGCCAGAGCCAATGCACGATGCGCTCGCGCGGCGAATAGCGCTCCCAACGGTCGGGATAGCCGCGCATAGGCGCGCCGCCGCGCGGAGGCTGCTGATGCGCCGTCATCTCAGTCTCCGCCTGGCCCAGTCGCTGAACCATTCGCCGAAGGCCACCATCACCGCGATCGTCAGCAGGATCGCGCTGGCGAAGTCGAAATCATAGCGCGAGAACGAGGCGGAGAGCGTCTGGCCGATGCCGCCGGCGCCGACGATGCCGATCACGGTCGAATGGCGCAGGTTGGAATCGAGGCGGTAGATAAGCACGCCGAGCGTCTTGATCAGCACCTGCGGCACGACGGCGTAGAAGAAGGTCTGTCCGAAGCTCGCCCCCGTGGCGCGGATCGCCTCGACCGGACCGGGCTTCATGTTCTCGATGTCCTCCGCCAGCATCTTTCCGAGGAAGATCGCCGAGGAGAAGGCGAGCGTCAGCAGGCCCGCCACTGGACCGAAGCCGAAGAGCTTCACGAAGAAGATCGCGATGATGACCTCGTGGAAGGTGCGGCCGACCACGATGAAACCGCGCGCAGCGAGATACAGCGGGCGAGGGGAGAGATTGGCTGCCGCAGCGATGCCGAGCGGGATCGAGAGCAGGGCGCCGATGATGGTTGCGGCGATGGCGATCTGCACGCTCTCGACCATGCCGGTGAGCAGAAGCTGCCAGCGCCCGAAATCCGGCGGCACCATCCGTGCCAGGATATTCCAGGCTCGCGGCAGCCCGGCCAGAATGCGGGCGGTGTCGATGTTGAGCGTCGAGAGCGACCAGACGAGATAGGCAGCGACCAACGCCCAGAACGCCAGGCGGCGTCCGGGGCTACCGAAGATGCTCGGCGCACGCCAATTGCTCGGGTAGGCGGCGGGCGCCGTGGTCATGGCAGCGCGCCCAGCGAGGCCGCGGCGGCGGCGGGAGCCGCCTCCTCGTCCTCCTCCTGCGGGCTCGACCAGTCCTCCTCGCCATAGATTCGGGTCAAGGCGGCATCGGTCAGTGCGGCGGCTTCGGCATCGAAGACGATCAGCCCGTCCTTCATGCCGATGATGCGGTCGGCATAGGCGCGGGCGAGCGCAACATCGTGAATGTTGATGATCGCCGGCGTCTGCCGTTCGGCGACCAGTTCGCGCACGAGCCGCATGATCTGCCGCGAGGTCTTGGGGTCGAGGCTCGCGGTCGGCTCGTCGAGCAGCAGCAGGTCCGGCCGTTGCATCAGCGCGCGGGCGATGCCGACGCGCTGGCGCTGGCCGCCGGAAAGCGCGTCGGCGCGCTGGTTGTGGTAGCCGTCGAGCCCGACACGATCGAGCAGCGCGAAGGCTGCCTGGATGTCCGCCGGCGGGAAGCGATAGCGCAGCGAGGCGAGGAGCCCGGTATAGCCGAGCCGCCCGGACAGCACGTTCTGCATGACGCTGAGCCGCTCGACCAGATTGTATTCCTGGAAGATCATGCCGATGCGGCGGCGCGCGGCACGCAGGCCCTTGCGGTCGAGCGCGACGATGTCCTCGCCGTTGAGCCGGACGCTGCCGGCGGTCGGCTCGACCAGCCGGTTGATGCAGCGGATGAAGGTGCTCTTCCCGGCGCCGGAAGAGCCGATGACCGCGACAAGCTGCGGTCGGTCGATGACGACGTCGACGCCGCCCAGCGCCTTCTTGCCGGTCGGATAGACCTTGGCGAGCCCCGCGACGGCCAGCAGCGGAGCGCCACCGGCCGAAGCCCCTGAGACCGTCGACATCAATCGCCCTTCAGCTTCGAGAGGCCGTCCTGGGTATAGGTGATGCCGCTGTTGCTCTGGATCAGGATGATGTCGCTCCAGGCGTCTTTGTAGCTCAGCTCCTTGAAGCCCTTGGTGTCCTTGAACTCCTTGGCGAGGGCGGAATTCAGGAAGTCGAAGCTCAGGAAGGCCTGCTTGATCTTGGCCTGCAGTTCGGGCTTGAGATCGTGCGCGATGCCGAAGGCCGTGCGCGGGAACGGGCTGGATTCATAGACGATGCGGATGTCGTCGCGCTTGAACATGCCACGGTCGGCCATGCGCTCGACCACGCTGGAGGCGACCGGGGCGGCGTCATAGTCCTTGTTGACCACGCCCATGATCGAATTGTCGTGCTTGCCGGAATAGAGGACCTCGTAGTCCTTGCCCGGCACGATGCCCTTTTCCTTGAACAGGATGCGCGGCGCGGTATCGCCGGAGTTTGAGGACGGGGCGACATGGGCGACGCGCTTACCCTTCAGGTCGGCGATGCTTTTGATCGGCGAGTCCTTCGGCACGATGAGCTGCAGCGTGTAGCCGATCGAATCGTCCTTCTTGGCCATTGCGACGATCGGGACGAAGCCGGCGAGATTGACCGCGAACGGTGTCGGCCCGCTGGCGACGCCCGCGATGTGCAGCCGCCCGGAGCGCATGGCCTCGACCTGCGCGGCGTAGGATTCCGCGCCGAACCATTTGATCTTCTTGCCGGTGATCTTGCTCAGATGGGCGAGGAAATCGGCGAAGACGTTCTCGTAGACCGACGGATCCTCGACCGGCGTATAGGAGAAGATCAGCGTGTCCGGGTCCTTCTGCTTCGCCGCGTCGGTGGGCGTGTCGGCGAGGAGGTCCCGGTTCGCGTCGCAGTAGCGGGCATCGAGCGTGCCGCGATTCGGGCATTCCTGCGCCTGAGCCGGGGCCGCGAGCCCGAAGCCGAGAGCGAACAGGCAAAGGGACGCGATCTTGGCGCTGAGCATGGCAACCTCCCTGGAACCGGCGCTCTTGAAACGGCGCTCGTGTAAGATTTCTTCCATCCTGATCAAAATCGACCAGCGAGGCAAGCGCCGGCTAAGCAATTGCGCGGCGCGGCAAGCCCGTCAGGCGACGAGCCAGTTCGTTCCGGCGTGCTCCCAGGCTTCCCGCAAGGGGAGGGGGGGCTCGGCATCGACGACGACGAGGCTGAAGGCTTCGGCGGCCGCGACCCGCGCCGTGCCGACCTGCTCGAACTTGGTGTGGTCGGCCACGGCGATCGTCCGCCGCGCACGGCTGATCGCCGCCTGGCGGACAGCGATCTTCTCCAGGTCGAAATCCATCGGCGCGCCGTCATCGTCGAAGCCGCCCAATCCGAGAATGGCATAGTCGAAGCGGAAGCCCATGATGCTTGTGATCGCCGCATGCCCGACGAGGGAGCCATTGGCCCCACGGGTGGTGCCGCCGGTGACGACGACATCGAAGACGCCGCCGCTGCAAAAGATCTGGGCGACGGAAACGCTCGCTGTCACCACCCGCAGCCCGGGCTTCCTCAGCAGCGCGCGAGCTGTTGCCTCCACGGTGGTGCCGACATCGAGGAAGACCGAAGCGCCGGGCGGCACGAGGTCCGCAACCGCCTTGCCGATCCGCTGCTTACCCTCCGGGGCGATTGTCAGTTTCTGGGCATAGGCGGAACGGATTCCGCCGGAAGCCAGCCCCGCGCCCCCATGGAAACGCTGCAGAAAATTGCCGGCCTGGAGCCGGATGATCTCGCGCCGGACAGTCTGCGCCGAGACGCCGAAGCGATCCGCCAAGGTCTCAATCGTTGTAAAGCCGAGCTCCTGGACAAGCGTCAGGATCTCACGCTGCCGGGGCGTGAGGTCGGAGGAGGGCGGGGCGGAGGCACTCATGGATGCACGGGCTTCAAGGGGGGCGGAAGTCGCAGGCTTGCACGTGGACGCCTGTTCTAAAAGCCCGTCGACCTGCGGAGGCGGGCAGCCCCACCCGAGCTTATCCGGACGCGTGACGATTGATGATGGTCGATTTCTTCCAATTGCGAGGGTGACAGCCGACGCGGTTTTGTGACAGCCTCATGACAAAAGGCCGCGACAACAGCGGCAGGGGTGTTTCGCGAGCATGAGCTTCGCGAAGCGCATAGAGGGAGGAAATCGGCATGTTTACCCGCAGGGTCGCTCTTGCTGTCGCGTTCGGCATCGCGGCCGCCTCAGCAGCGTCGGCGCAAGCGCCTTCCGGCAAGGTCACCGTGGTGACCTCCTTTTCCAAGGACGTCACGGATCCGATCAAGAAGGCCTTCGAGAAAGCCGTGCCTGGCGTCGCGCTGGAGGTCCAGAACCGCAACACCAATGCCGGCGTGAAATATCTTGAAGAGACCAAGGCCAACAACCAGGTCGACCTGTTCTGGGCGTCAGCGCCCGATGCCTTCGAGGTGCTGAAGGGCAAGCAGTTGCTGATGCAGTACAAGCCGAAGGCGGCGGGCATACCCGACAAGATCGGCTCCTATCCCGTCAACGATCCGCAGGGGTATTACTTCGGCTTCGCGGCGTCCGGCTATGGCATCATGTGGAACGAGCGCTACGCCAAGGCCAACAAGCTGCCCGAGCCGAAGGATTGGCAGGACCTCGCGAAACCGGCCTTCTACGATCATGTCTCGATCGCTTCGCCGGCCCGTTCCGGCACGACGCATCTGACGATCGAAACGATTCTCCAAGGTGAAGGCTGGGACAAGGGCTGGCGCACCATCAAGGAGATGGCCGGCAACTTCAATGCGATCACCGAGCGTTCGTTCGGCGTGCCGGAGGCGGTGAATTCGGGTCAGGTCGGCGTCGGCATCGTCATCGATTTCTTTGCCTTCTCGGCCCAGGCTTCCGGCTTTCCCGTCAAGTTCGTCTACCCCACGGTGACGACGGTGGTGCCGGCCAATGTCGGCATCGTGGCCAACGCGCCGAACAAGGCGGCAGCCGAAGCCTTCGTCGAGTTCCTGCTCTCGGCGACGGGGCAGGAGGTGCTGCTCGAGCCGGGCATTCGGCGCCTTCCGATCAATCCGGCTGTTTATGCCAAGGCAGGCGCCGACTACCCCAATCCCTTCACCGATCCACGCTTCCAGAAGATGATCGGCTTCGATGTCGACAAGTCGGAAGCCCGCACCGCCAGCGTCGATACGCTGTTCGACCAGTTGATCTCTTTCCAGCTCGATAATCTGAAGGGCGTGACCAAGGTGCTGCACGAGGTGGATGCCGCGCTGGCGAAGAAGCCCAACGCCCAGGCCCGTGCATTGGCCGACGAGGCCCGCAATCTGATCGCCGCCATGCCGGTGACGGAGACGCAGGCGTCGAGCGCGGAGATCAAGGGCGCCTTCACCGGCGGCAAGGAGAAGGGCGCCCGTCAGGCCCAGCTCGAAAGCCAGTGGGCGAGTTTCGCGCGAGACAACTATGCCAAGGCCAAGGCCAAGGCCGAAGAAGCGCTCAAGGCGGCGAAGTAAGAGCCCATGCCGTCATCCCGGAAGGCTGCGGCCGGTCCGGGATGACATGGTGCAACGACGATCGATCGAGAGCGCATGACCGCCGTCCCAGTCGCTGCCTCCCTCCGCGCAAGCAGGCTATCGGCCACGCCCGGCCAGATCGCGCTGGCGCTCGCCATCGCGATCTTCCTGCTGCTGTTCCTCGTCCTGCCGGTGGCGACGGTGCTCTACGTCGCCTTCACCGAAAAGGGCTCCGGCGGGTTCACGCTCATCAACTTCTACGATTTCGTCCGCACGGAGCTGTTCATTCGCTCGCTGTGGAACTCGTTCTATGTCTCGGCCATGTCGGTGGCATGGGCCTCGGTCTTTGCGCTGCCGCTCGCCTATCTGACCACGCGCTTCGTCTTTCGTGGCGCAGTTCTGATCCAGACGCTCGGCTTCCTTCCGCTGATCATGCCACCCTTCGTCGGAGCGGTGGCGATGCAGCTCTTCTTCGGGCGGAACGGCTCGATCAACCTGCTGCTGGACGATTGGTTCGGCTTCAAGATCGGGTTCATGGAGGGGTTGAACGGCGTCATCTTCGTCCAGTCCGTCCATTATTTTCCCTTCATCCTGATCAATCTCTCCGCGGCGCTGCGCAATATCGATCGGGCCATGGAGGAGGCGGCGCAGAACCTTGGATGTTCGGGTTTTCGGCTGTTCCGCCGCATCGTCTTCCCGCTGGCGCTGCCGGGCTATCTCGCCGGCGCCTCGCTGGTCTTCGTCAAGGTCTTCGACGATCTCGCCACGCCGCTGCTGCTCAACGTCAAGGATATGCTGGCCCCGCAGGCCTATCTGCGCGTCACCTCGATCGGTATCGCCGATCCGATGGGTTACGTGATCTCCGTCGTGCTGATCGTCGCATCGGTGATCGCGATGTGGCTGTCGGCGCTGGCGCTGAAAGGGCGCGATTACGCAACCACGCAGCGCGGCGGCGGCGGCCTGACGAAGCGCAGGATGACGCGGGGCGAAGCCGTGCTCGGCTATGGCATCGTCATCCTGATCCTGGGGCTGGTGCTGGCCCCGCATCTCGGCCTGCTGGTTCTGTCCTTCGCGACGGTCTGGTCATTCTCGCCGCTGCCCGATGGCTTCACGACCGCCCATTATGCCCGCGTCTTCGGCGAAAGCTCCCTCTACATCAAGAACACCCTGATCTATGCGACGCTCGCCGGCGCGATCGACGTGGTGATCGGCGTCGCCATCGCCTATCTCGTGCTGCGGACCAAGCTGATCGGCCGCGAATGGCTTGACTGGGCTGCCTCCGCGGCGCTCGCCATTCCCGGCGTCGTGCTCGGCATCGGCTATCTGCGGACATTCTACGGCATCACCTTGCCGGACGGTACGCCGCTCGCGGCGCTCTGGGTCACCATCGTGCTCGCGCTGGCGATACGGAGGCTGCCCTATGCCCTGCGCGCCTGCTACGCGGCGCTGCAGCAAATCTCGGCCTCGCTCGAGGAAGCGGCGGAGAATCTCGGGGCTACCAAGGCGCGAACCGTCCGCCGGATCGTCGTGCCCCTGATGACGGGCGGCATCCTGGCGGGCTTCGTCACGAGCTTCTCGACCGCGGCGGTCGAGCTTTCAGCGACCCTGATGCTGGTGCAATCCAACTCCGACGCTCCGCTGGCCTATGGGCTCTACGTCTTCATGCAGTCGGCGGCGGGCAGGGGGCCCGGTGCGGCGCTCGGCGTGGTGGCCGTCCTGCTCGTGGCGCTCTGCACCTTCCTGTCGCATCTCATCATCGAACGCAGCCAGAAGGCTAGAGGGCAGGGCCATTGACCATGACCGCATCCGCGATCGCCACGCCCGCCGTCTCCGTCGATATCGAGAGCGTCAACCTCTCCTATGGCGACAACCATGTGCTGAAGGATGTGAGCCTGGCGATCCGGCCGGGTGAATTCTTCGCCTTCCTCGGGCCGTCAGGCTGCGGCAAGACCACGCTGCTCAGGCTGATCGCCGGCTTCAACCGGGCCGATACCGGTCGCGTCGTCATCGGCGGCAGGGATATTTCATCGCTTCCGCCCTGGAAGCGCGATGTCGGCATGGTCTTTCAGTCCTATGCGCTCTGGCCGCATATGACGGTGCGCGCCAATGTCGCCTTCGGGCTCGAGGAAAGGGGCGTTCCCAAGGCCGAGATCGAGCGGCGGGTCGAGGCTGCGCTCAGCTTGGTGGGGCTCTCGCACCTGGCCGGTCGGAGGCCTTCGCAGTTGTCGGGAGGGCAGCAGCAGCGCGTCGCCGTGGCGCGCACCATCGCCGTGGAGCCGAAGGTGCTGCTCCTCGACGAGCCGCTCTCCAATCTCGACGCGAAGATGCGCGTGCAGGTGCGCCGCGAGTTGCGCGACCTGCAGCAACGGCTCGGGTTGACGACGATCTTCGTCACCCATGACCAGGAGGAGGCCAATACAATCTGCGACCGTATCGCCGTGATGAACGACGGTGTCGTCCAGCAGGTCGGCACCCCGATGGAGCTCTATGAGCGCCCGGCAAATCTGTTCGTCGCGAACTTCCTCGGCACAGCGAACATCCTCGCCGGCAAGATCGTCGGCAGCGGTGACGCGCAGCGCTTCGAGCTCGAAGGTGGGATCGCAGTTCCGGTGGCCGGCGAGGCATCGGTGCCGGACCATGCCAAGCTGCTGTTCCGCCCGCAACATGCCGCGCTGGAGCTTCCGGGGACGGGCGCAGGCGACGCGCTGTCCCTGCCGGCCAGGATCGCCCGCTGCGAGTTTCTGGGTTCGAGCATGCGCTACGGCGTCCTCGTCGGTGCTACGGAAGTCTCGGTCGATATGCCCTTTCAGTCGGGCCGTACGGTTTTCGGGGTCGGCACCGACGTCTCGCTGCGGCTCTCTGCGAAGTCGCTGCAGTGGCTGGATTGCTAGCTGTGCTCTGCCGGAAGTGGCGCCGGCGCCTCGAAGATCTGCTCCATCAACGGCGTCGACTGGACCAAGCTCACGCGCGCTCGCGTCAACCGACAGCTTCTTGGCATGCAGGGAGATCCGGCGGCGTTCGTGCGGATCGAAATGCCGATAGGCGACGGCCGTCCAAAAGCACTCCCGGCGTAACTCGCGGATTTCTCTCACAAGCCGCACCTGGAAATGGAACCTGCTTTCGACACAAGCGATTCGCATAAGACATATTATGGAACAGTCTTGGGTGTCGAAACTGGTGCCTTACCCGGCAATCGTCAGCGTCATTCCATCAAACGCCACTGCGATATTGTCCGCCAAGCGACTGGTAAGTCCGGCATAATCCAGATCGACATGGAGATTGGTCAGGATTGCGCGCCGCGGCTTCAGTTCGGCGATCGCGGCGAGCGACTGCGCCAGATGGAAATGGCTCGGATGCGGCGTCTCGCGCAGGCAGTCCAGGATGAGGACATCGAGGCCGGCCATGGTCTCCATCGCCGCTGGCGGGATCAGGCTGACATCCGGCAGATATGCCAGGGAGCCGAAACGGAAGCCGAGCGCCTCGTAGTTTGGCCCGTGCTCGACCCGGAATGGCAGCGCCTCGATCGGCCCGCCGGCGCCATCGATGGTCTGGCTGCGGCCAGCCGTGATCTGATCGACATCCAGGATCGGCGGGTAATAGCTGCCTGCTGGGGTCTCAAAGAGATAGCCGAAGCGTGAGCGCAGCGAGGCCTGCGTCGTCGTGTCGGCATAGATGCGGATGCGCTGGCGCATATGCAGGACGAGCGCGCGCAGATCGTCGATGCCGTGGAGGTGGTCGGCATGGTCATGCGTCATCAGCACGCCGTCGAGCGCCTCCACCTCGGCGGACAGCAGCTGTTCGCGCAGATCCGGAGAGGTATCGACCAGAACGCGTGTGGTGCCGTCCGGCCCCGAGCGCGTCAGCAGGATCGAGCAGCGCCGCCGGCGGTTCTTCGGATTGCTCGGATCGCATGCGCCCCAGCCGGAACCCGGCCTTGGCACGCCACCCGAGGAACCGCAGCCGAGGATCGTAGCCGTCAGCGTCATGGCGCGGATCAGGCGACCCGCGCGACCGGCGCGGCGTGGTCCATCTTCCAGTAGCAGTGCCGGGCGTTCTCGCTGGTGATCCGTGCGGCCTCGTCGAAGGATACGCCGATTGCATCCGCCAGAACCTTCGCCGTTTCAACGACATAGGCCGGTTCGTTGCGCTTGCCCCTGAACGGAACGGGGGCCAGATACGGGGCGTCCGTCTCGACCAGCAGGCGCTCGCGCGGCACCATCCGAGCGATACGGCGGAGGTTCTCCGAGGTCTTGAAGGTCAGGATGCCGGAGAAGGACACGTAGAAGCCCAGTTCGACGCCGGCCATGGCGAGCGCCTCGCCGGCCGTGAAGCAATGCAGGATGGCCGGGAAGGCGCCCTTCCCGGTTTCCTCCCGCAGGATCGCGATCATGTCGTCATCCGCCTCGCGGGCGTGGATGACGAGCGGAAGCTGCGTCATCCGGGCGGCGGCGATGTGGGTTCGCAGTCCCTGCCCCTGTGCATCACGCGGGCTGGAATCGTAGTGATAGTCGAGCCCCGCCTCACCGATGGCGACGCAGCGCGGATGGCGCGACAGCTCCGCCAGCCGTTCGGCTGTGACGTCGAGTTCCTCATGCGCATTGTGCGGATGCGTCCCGACCGAGAACCAGACCGACGGGAAGCGTTCCGCGATCGCGGCATAATCCGCGAAACGCGCGACGCGGGTCGAGATCGTGACCATCCGGCTGACGCCTGCGGCTTCGGCCCGCGCGACATAGGCCGGCAGTTCCGCGGCGAAGTCCGGGAAATCGAGATGACAGTGTGTGTCGATGACCATCACGCGGCCTGACCGTCCTCGGGCTCGACGTAGCGCGGAAATACGGCGCTCGGCGCCGGCAGCGGCGTGCCGCTGACCAGACGGCCGGCCTCGCCCAGGACAGCGAAATTGCGCGCATCGGCGGGCACACCGAGCAGATCGAGCAGCTTGCCCGCCGCCTCCGGCATTACCGGCTGCACCAGTATTGCGACCTGCCGGATCACCTCGATCGTGACGTAGAGCACGGTGTCGCGGCGCGCCGGATCGGTCTTGGTCAGGCGCCAGGGCTCGTTGGCGGCGAAGTAGCGGTTCGCCTCTGCGACAACAGCCCAGAGATCGGCCAGCAGGTTATGCAGGGCATAGTCGAGCATCGCGGTCCGCGCCCTGGCGAGCGCGCCGTCGGCCATGGCGAGCATCGCCTCGTCCGCCTCGGTCAGCGCCCCGCAATGCGGCACCCTGCCCTCGCAGTTCTTGGCGATCATCGACAGCGAGCGCTGCGCCAGATTGCCGAGATCATTGGCGAGATCGGCATTGATCCGCCCGACGATGGCATCGTGGCTGTAATTGCCGTCCTGGCCGAAGGAGACGTCGCGCAGGAAGAAATAGCGCAGCTGGTCGACGCCATAGGTCGCGGCGAGGTCGAAGGGGTCGACGACGTTGCCGAGCGACTTCGACATCTTCGTGCCCTTGTTCAGCAGGAATCCGTGACCGAAGACACGCTTCGGCAGCGGCAGCCCCGCCGACATCAGAAAAGCAGGCCAGTAGACCGTGTGGAAGCGCACGATGTCCTTGCCGATGATGTGGACATCGGCCGGCCAGTAATGCGCGCGCGGGCTCGCCGGATCGGGAAAGCCCGTTCCGGTCAGGTAGTTGTTGAGCGCGTCGACCCAGACATACATGACGTGCTTCGGGTCGCCCGGAACCGGCAGGCCCCAGTCGAAGGTCGTGCGGCTGATCGACAGATCCTCGAGCCCGCCCTTGACGAAGGAGACGACCTCATTGCGCCGTGTCTCGGGCGAGACGAAGTCCGGCACATCCTCGTAGAGCTTGAGCAGCGCGTCCTGGTACTTGGCGAGCCGGAAGAAATAACTCTCCTCCTCGACCCATTCGACCGGAGTGCCCTGCCCTCCCAGCCGCGTGCCGTCGGGCTGGAGGGTGGTCTCCTCCTCGCCGTAGAAGGCCTCGTCGCGCACGGAATACCAGCCGGAATACTTGGCGAGATAGATGTCGCCATTGGCTTCCATCCGCCGCCAGAGCTCGTCGGTCGAGACCTCGTGGTCGGGGTCGGTGGTGCGGATGAAGCGGTCGAAGGAACAGCCGAGGCGCTGCTCCATCTCCTGGAAGCGCGCCGCGATCTTGTCGACGAACTCCTTCGCCGACAGGCCGTTCTGGGCCGCCGTACGCTGAACCTTCTGGCCGTGCTCGTCCGTGCCGGTCATGGCGAAGACGTCGAAGCCGTCGAGCCGCTTGAAGCGCGCGATCGCGTCCGCCGCCACCATCTCATAGGCGTGGCCGATATGCGGCGGCCCGTTGGTGTAATGGATCGCGGTCGTCAGGTAGAATTTCGGGGCGGTTGCCATCGTCTGTCCGAGAGCTTCGCTTCACGCTGCGCGCGAGCGGGAAACCGCAGCCGACAGATCATGAAACATCGTCATCACCAGCGGTCGACGGTCGAGATTGTAGGTCTCGACCTCTCGCGCCTGCTGTCCCAGCTTTTCCCATACCTCGGCAAGCGGTGCAAGGCGCGCCGGTTGCGCTGCAGCATGCGCGTGGAGATGGTCGGAGATCCAGCCCTGCACCGTCTCGATCATCACCGCGAAATCGCGCTCGCCGGCCTTGCCGGCGACATCCTCGGCCAGGGCCAGCAACGCCGGGGTGTCGACATGCGGCAACGCGTCGAGGCGCGCCCTCACCGCTTCGACCAGAGCGAGCGTCTCCGGATCGACATAGGTCAGCGCCCGCCGCACGGAGCCTTCGGCGAGGCCCGCGGCGCGGCGCAATGCGGAGGCGTCGAACGGCGCCTCCATGCGCGCGAGCGCCAGGCTTCCGGCCTCGATCACACCGGCCTCATCGAGCGGGGCGAAGGTCAAAAGGCGACAGCGAGAGCGGATCGTCGGCAGCATCCTCCCCGGCGCATGGGCGACGATCAGGAACAGCGCCCGCGGCGGCGGCTCCTCCAGCAACTTCAGCAGTGCATTGGCGGCGGAGCGCTCCATATCCTCGGCGGAATCGACGATGCAGACGCGCCAGCCACCTTCGGCGGCGCTCGCACCGAAGCGATCGATCACGCGCCGCACCGCATCGACGGGAATGTTGCTGGTGTAGCTCTTGCCGTCCGGCTTCGGCAGCCGCCGCAGCAGATGCAGATCGGGATGCGACTGCGCCATGATGCGCCGCGAGGCGGGGTCGCCTTCGGGCATGGCGAGATCGGTTTTCTGCGCCGCCCGCGTCCTCGGATCACCAGCGGCGAGCATGAAGCGCGCCGCGCGATAGGCGAAGCTCGCCTTGCCGATGCCTTCCGGCCCGCCGAGGAGCCAGGCGTGATGCATCCTGCCGTACGTGACGGCGTCGAGGAAGGCTCGCTCCTGCGCCTCGTGGCCGATCAGGCTCAACGTCTCGCGCGGATGCGGCGCGGTCGGCAGCCGGTCGGGTTCGTCGCTGGTCTCTCGCATCACGCTTCCGGTCTGAACTGAAGGCGCTCGCTCACTGCCTTCCACGCCGCTTCGGCGAGCGCCTCGGGCTGCAGCGTCGCATCGACCACGACGCAGCGCTGCGGCTCGCGGGCGGCAATGTCGCGATAGGCTTGGCGCAGATTGCGATGGAAGGCCAGCGTCTCGCCCTCGAAGCGATCGACCGCCTCCCCCGGACGACGACGTTTTGCGGCGCGGGCAAGGCCGATTTCGGGATCGAGATCGAGGATCAGGGTGAGATCCGGCATCAGACCGGCGATGGTCACGGATTCGAGTTCGGCCAGCAGGGCCGGATCGATCTTGCCCAGCACGCCCTGATAGACCCGCGTGGAATCGATGAAGCGATCGCAGATCACCCATTCGCCGCCTTCCAGCGCAGGGCGGATCAGGCTGTCGATATGGTCGATCCGCGCGGCCGAGAACATCAGGGCCTCCGCAAAGGCGCCATAGTCCTTGGCTTGCCCGGCCAGGATCATCTCGCGAATGGCCTCGGCCTTGGGTGAGCCGCCGGGCTCGCGCGTTGTCCGCGTCGGGAAGCCGGCCTCTCCGAGCCGCGCAGCCAGCGCGCGCGCCAGCGTCGATTTGCCGGCGCCCTCCCCACCTTCGAGGGTGATGAAACGTCCCTTGTCCATGTCGATCCGTTCAGCTCCGGCCCAGCGCCTTGCGGACCCAGCCGGTCGTGGCCTCGAACAGCGCATCGAGTGCGCGGCTCTGCAGCGTGCCGGCCTGCACCGTTTCGGCCGCGTAGAGGGGCACGTCCAAGGTCTTGATATCGCCGCGCGTCACGATGAGGCGGCCAACTTCCGCCCCTTCCTGGACTGGAACCGCTAGGGGGCCGCGATAGACGATGCGCGCAGCCAGGCGCTCGGTGCTGCCCCGCGGCAGGAGCAAGCTGATGGCGCCCTTGCTGCGCAGCCCGACGCGCCCCTTTTCGCCGCCATAGACGCTCGCCTCTCCGACGATCTCGCCATTGGCGAAGAGCTGGCGGCGTTCAAAGGCGCGAAAGCCCCATTCCAGCAGCTTGCGGGCCTCGCTCGCCCGGTCCCGCGCCGTCTTGAGGCCGTTGACGACGACAATCAGGCGCTGGCCGTTCTGGACGGCCGAGCCGACGAGGCCAAAGCCCGACTCGTCGATGTTCCCCGTCTTCAGCCCGTCGGCGCCGATATCCATCGTCAGCAGCGGGTTGCGGTTCTGCTGCCTGATCTTGTTCCAGGTGAACTCGCGCTGGCCGAAGATCTTGTAGAGTTCCGGATAGGTCTTGATGATGTGGTCGGCAAGCAAGGCGAGCTCGCGCGCCGTCACCCGCTGTTGCGGGTCGGCCATGCCGGTCGCATTCCGAAACACGGATTTCGTCAAGCCGAGCCCCCGGACCCGCTCGGTCATGATTCGGCCGAACGTCGCTTCATCCCCCGCGATGGCTTCGGCGAGAGCGATCGAAGCGTCATTGCCGGACTGAACGATGATGCCTTGCAGAATGTCGGACAGCTTGATGCGGCTGTTGACGATGGCGAACATCGCCGAGCCGCCCGAAGGCGCGCCGCCCTTGCGCCAGGCATTTTCGGAGATGCCGATCTCACTGTCGAGAGACAAGCGGCCGGCGCTGATATCCTGAAAGGCGACCAGCACCGTTGCCAGCTTGGCCATGCTGGCCGGGACCATCAGTTCGTCGGCCGATTTCTCGTAGAGGACGGCGCCGGTATCCGAATCGAGCAGGACAGCGAAAGGCGCCTGCGACTGAAAGCTCTGCGCCTGGACCGCGGCGGCAAATCCCAGCGCGATGAAGAGGACAAGCAGGCGAGCGACCAGCCACCGAACCGGCGGCGCGGCCGCGGCATACGGGTTGGGACGACAAAAGGCGCTCATGCCTCAATGTGAAGCAGAGCGCCCGGTATCAGGTCAAGGCGATTGGCGTCAGTTGCGCGCCAGCGACTGAAGAGTCTGGGGAGCCACCTGGTTGAGCGGATGGCCTTTGGCGAGGCGCTCTGCCGGAGCCTTCTCGGGCGCCGTGAAGAGGCGGGCCATGCTCGCGCGCGGCGGCGGCAGCGTGGAGCGTAGTGCCGTCGGAACCGCAACCTGCTTTCCGGCGTTGGCGATGGTATCGAGATCGAAAGGCCGGCTCGGCGGCAGCGGGGCGGCACGGACCGGCGTGGCTTCAGCAGCCGCGGGACCGGCCGAGGCCAATGTCGCCATGACCGGCGACGAGGGCGAGATCGTCCGCGTCGCCTGCGGTGCATAGGCCTGGGCGACAGGCTGGCTGATCGCGGGCGCCGGAGCGGGTTCAGGCTCGACCGCCGGGGCTGGGGCCGGGGCGTCGATATCGGCGCTGCGCGTGCGCGTCGTGGCGACCCCTTCCGTGCTGGCGACCATCGTCCGTGCGCTGGTGCCCGGGATCGGAGCCTGGCTGCCGTCGGTGCGGAGCGTGGCGAGCAGGAGATTATCGTCGGAGCCGGCGAGCGAAGCCTGGCCGAGATATTCCATCTTGATGCGCGCGGTGCCGAGATGGCGGAAGGCGAGCGCATCGGCGGTCTTCTGCGACACGTCCATCAGGCGATTGCCGTGGTAGGGGCCGCGGTCGTTGACGCGTACGATGATCGAGCGATTGTTCAAAAGGTTGGTGACACGCGCATAGGCCGGCAGTGGCATGGTGGGATGCGCGGCGGAGATGCTGTTGCGGTCATAGACCTCGCCATTGGCCGTGCGCCGGCCGTGGAAGGCCTCGCCATACCAGGAGGCCATGCCGACAGCGGAATAGCCAAGCGGCTTTTCGTAGGGCACGTAGCGCTTGCCGGCGACCGAATAGGCCTTGCCGACGAGCTGGCGACCGCCCCCCTTTGGCACCTCCTCGCCATCCGCGACGACGCGCGGGCTGGCGGGGCCGTATTTCCACTGCGGGAAGGCGCCGATCTCCTTGGAGCGGCGGCCCGCGGTCTGATTGCCTGCGCAGTTGGCGACGAACAGCCCGGCCAGCACGACGCAGCCCAGACGCGCAATGGACGAGACGGAAGAAGACGCTGGAGGCGATCCGGTCACGCTGGAGGGGAGCTCCTTGGCCGAAAGGCTAGCGTCTCGCATCATTCTGCTCTTCCGCTTTCTGCGCCAAAAACCACGGCTTCGCCCAAGCCGCATGCACGGCTTGTCCGAGTTTTCGGTCAATTCCTTTAAGGGATCGTTAAACAGCGAAATGCCTGTGTTGAGGATTCGCTGAACAGGACGTCCCTGCCTTTGAGCGGGCACAAAGGTGTTCGAACGGTGACGGGTGTCAACCGGCCCGACAGAACTTCGCCACTTTTTCCACCGGCAGTGACCTTATCGCCACTATCGTCGACGAAAGCCCGGCGCTTCGATTACGGTCGGGATGTATGGGTCGTTTTATCGGGAAGTTGCGCTTTACCCTCACAGGCCCCTTGCAAATCGGCAGCCCCGATTGCATTGAACCATGGCCGGAAGGGTGGCCGAGTGGTTTAAGGCAGCGGTCTTGAAAACCGCCGTGGGTGCAAGCCCACCGTGGGTTCGAATCCCACCCCTTCCGCCAAAATCCTATGTTTTATAGGCTTATTTGCCCCACTGACCCACGAACCCCCAATTCACCCCCGGATGCAATCGGGCGTTTTGGTGCCTGATTCTTCCGAACATAGTGGCATTGCGGAGATGCCCAGTTAGCCGAGAGCGGGAACTTCAGGAGCCGAATTTATCGAACACGTTGAGGAGCAGCATCTCAATGTGGGCGGCGACCGTATTAGGCCCGACCTTCAAACTGTTGGGGTGTCCACAGCCGTTTCGCAGGGTCAAGCCAGTCGCGAGCTGCATTTTCACATTTTTGCCCACCATCCCGATGGCTGCGATCCGGTCAAGAAAGTCGGACTCTTTCATGCGTCCGAGGTCGTCCGTAGTCGCCGCGACCTTCCACTTCGAATCGACCTTCTTCGCCTCGGCGTTGAAGGCTGCCAGATGGTTAGTAGCAACCTCGTTCTGTAGGACGCCGACCGCAGCGAGCCACGACATTACGATGGCGGACCGATAGAGAGCAGCCTCGTGGCACTGGATAGCCTCAGCTACGAAGGCGCGCGTCGTATCGTCTTTGATGGAGGCCAAGTGCTTACGCAGGTCCTGGGCGATCTTCGCGGCGGCGGGCGGGAGCTTGCTTACACCGAGTTCTTCGAGCCGCGCGTGACCCTTCTCCGATACCTCGTAGCCCTCGGGCATTTTGAGGGTTGTGCCCTTCGCCCTCGTCAGAATGACGGCGATGTTCCACGTCTTCATATTGCAGCCGGATTCAACCGCCCGCGCCATGATGGCAGGGCTTTTTACCGGCTGGTTGAGGCTCGCGATGACGAGAAGGACCTTATCGGCCCGTGAAAGTCCGTCGCGCTGGAGGGCGAGTTTAAGTTCGTCAGGACTGAGCAATTCGGGCCTTCAAGCTCGCCAGCTCGCTCGCAGACAGAGACATCTGATCACCAGTCATCGTCATGAGTACCTTCCCAACCACGAGCGCCTGCAGCGTCTTGCTGAGATTTGAGCTCATAGTTTGATGGTAGTACCCGTGGGCTTGCTGCATATCGGCAAGCAATTCTTTGCGATTGAAGCTCTTTCGACCCTGACACACTTGCAGATGGGCCGCAGCAGCAAGTGCAACTTCTCGCGCAGACTTGGCGCTGAGGCGGGCTGCAACGGTCTGCACCGAGAGATTAGCAATATCGGCAGTGTCGTCCGCGCCTTCCTCTCCATTGTCGGAATCATTTAGCGGAGCCAGGCCGTCGAACGTGCCGGGAGGGGCCGCGCCGGCCAACGACTCGATATGGCTGAAGAGGTCCTTTACCGCCTCATTGTCGTAGACTGCGTCGCCTTCGTACTCAAACTCGATGTGACCCATTTTGATCTTAAGCTTGGTTGGCATTGTCGTTCCCCTGCCGCAAAGTATAGCAGAGGGAACCGTCCCCGACGGAGTCAAGCTCGCGCCCAAAGTTGTTGTGGATGGAAACAACAGAGTCTGGAACCTCCGCTTGTAAGCAGCTCGTCGGTACCGCGTTCAGGCAGTTTTCGCTGCCTGACGTCTGCGGTTCTCCCGACTTTGCTCTGCGGTCGGGAAATCCATGACGATGCCCGGGACGCCGTACTTGATTCGAAGCCAGCGGCCCTCTTGCCCATTGTCGCGGCGAATCATCCGGCCCTCGCTGACCAGATGTTCACAGACAGCCAGGACGTAGGCTCGCTGACGTTCCTCGGTCAGACCGCTGTTCGTCCAAGGGATAGCGTGGCGGACGTAATCCATCGCTACAGCACCACTCTTCTGCTCGGCTGCATAGGCCAGCACTGCGTCGATATCACGGGGGTGGCGGTTCAGTTCGGCGCTCTCAATCTCGTTCACGGCGCTGTCTCCTTAGTACTTAAGGGAGATGCCACCGGGGGCATTTGACGCGCCGAGTGTGGCCGGGGCGCCGAACATCTGTAGGCTCATCTCCTTCAGCGGTCGGACATAAAATCGATCGCCGCTCCGAGGCACGATGCCGAGCCTGTCAGCGAAGTATAATGTGTGAACATACCCGGAGCCGACGATATCAATAACAGTACCGAGCGACACAGAGCGGTCAGCGCGGTCATCGCCCGTGCGCTCTTCAACGATCAGCAGCGCGGCACAGTATGCCTTTAGCGCGCGAGCCTGCTGCACTCGCACCGCTTCTTCAGCCATGACGGTAGCGAGCAATTCAATTTGGTGGGTGTTTATGTGCATTTCATACTCCTGCGGCGCCGAACGGGGGTCTTTTTGTGGGCCATCCGGGCGGTAGTCGCCAAATCGCCTAGCGGGGATAGCTGTTCAGTCGAAGGATCACGCAGTTTTGCGGGCGAGCGAGATCAGCCACTCCAGTTCCGACAGCGGGAGGTCATTCAGGGGCGGCTGCCAGCGCTGCGTTTGTGGTGAGCGCGCGGCGCTCGTGGCATGGTCTGAGCCCGGGTCAATTGTTCGCGCCGGTCAGGAGCGCCTACACACTTGCCTCCTGATGGGGTGGTCAAGGGTGTCGGCGCCGGAGGCGAATGCCGGTTGCCTCGGTCACTTCGGTACTGTGGCGCTTGAGGCGCAAATCGTTGCAGATGGCCCAAGCGCGTAGGTCGCAGACCAATCGCCGAGTTTCGGCTGTGCCGGCAGGCTTGGACATGCCCGGAACTCTTAATGCTAGATTTTCGAGCGAAACGCCCGGGGTGTTCGGCCGGTCGCCTTTTGGAAGGCGCGCGCGAAATTGGCTGGAGAGGAATATCCCATCTCTACCGAAACACGGGTGATCGAGCCATTCATGTGCCTGAGCAACTCGATCGCTCGCTGAAGCCTTGCAGCGTTCGTTAAGCTGCGAAAATCGGTGCCTAGCCGATCCAACTCGCGTTGCAGCGTCCGAACGCTGGTACCCATCGGTCGTGCGGCACGATCGATGGACACACTGCCGGTGAGAACCTGGGCGCGAATTTGTTCCACCACGACGCCGAGCAGATCGCGTGGAGCGCCGCCGGGCCGGTCTCGGGCCACATCCTCGATGGTGACGATGGGCCATGCCCCGCGGTTGGGGGCGGCCGACAAGAGGTGCCGTTCCATGACGATCGTCACGGCGGGCGCGTTGAACAGGACCGGGCACTGGAAGAGATCTTCGAACGGTCTGATCTGGCGCGGCCTGTTGATATTGAGCTCGACGCGCAATGGCCGCCAGTCGAAAGGCAAATAAGCCCTCAGGACGCTGAGCAGAACGCCGGCAGCCGCTCCCGCGATCATGTCGTAGCCCGCGTGGCCAGCCAAGGCAAAGACGTAGCTATAGCGTGCCTCGTCGCCGACGATGGCGAAGGACATCCTGTCCTGCGTGCTATGATAAGGCAGCGCCGTAATGGCCCGCTGGATGGATTGGCCGAGAGTATCGCCCCCCAGAACGAAGTGCCCGAAGCTGCCGTAATTGCCTGCGCTCATCATCGGTGCGATCAGAAGCCCGAGATTGGGCTCGCCGGCCGCCCTTGCCGCAGCATTCACGAAGGCAAGGACTGCGGCATGCGGGATGAAACAATTGCGACCTTCGATCAGCTCCAGATCGAAGCCTGCCGCGCGGTTCGCCTGCAGAAGCGCCTTTGCCCCGATTTCCTGACGTAGGAAAGCTGGTAGACCGTGCAGGATATGGCTCGAGATGACAGAAATCTCAGCCACGCGCTGGACGCTCCGGAATGCCGCAAGGTTGGCGCAAAATGAGTAGCACCAAAATTAGATTACTGCTTTGTCGCACAGCATAAGTGCCGCGAGCAAACGGAAATCTGATTCTGATCGCCGTCACTTTTATTAAAGTCGAGGGAATTTACTGCCGTGCGCATGAGGACGTCGATCGGGCTGGCTAAGCTGGCACTCTGCGCGACCCTGTCGTGTTCAGGAGCCGCGCTGGCGGAAGATTCAACGGGCAGCCCCGGCGATCTGGCTAAAGCAGCGCAGAACCCCGTTGCCGACATGATCAGCGTGCCTTTCCAGAACAACTTCAACTTCAATGTCGGTCCGCACAAACAGCTGCAGAATGTCCTCAACATCCAGCCGGTGATTCCGATCACGCTGAACAAGGATTGGAACCTGATCACGCGCTGGATCACGCCTGTGATCTCGCAGCCGGCCCTGACGGTGAATGGGGATCGCGAGTTCGGCCTGGGCGACATCAATCCCAGCTTCTTCTTCTCGCCGAAGCAGCCGACTCACGGCATCATTTGGGGCATCGGGCCGACCGTCGTACTCCCCACCGGCACTGACAAGACCCTCACGTCTGGCAAGTACTCGGCGGGGCCGGCCTTCGTAGCCTTGGCAATCGAAGGACCCTGGGTTGTCGGCGTCCTCGTCAACAACGTCTGGTCCTTCGCGGGCAAGAGCAACCGCAGCGCGGTCAACGCGATGACATTGCAACCCTTTGTTAACTACAACTTCCATGGCGGCTGGTACCTGACATCGTCCCCCGTTATCACCGCCAATTGGGATGCCGGCCACGGCGAACGTTGGACGGTGCCGATCGGAGGCGGTTTTGGGCGCGTGTTCAAGATCGGCCATCAGCCCGTCAATGCGCAGCTCGCAGCCTACTACAATGTCGCAACGCCCAGCGGCGCCGCCGATTGGCAGCTGAGGGCCCAGCTCCAGTTCCTGTTTCCGAAGTGATGAACGAACACGCCGCTCCTAGGATGCCTCTCGGGTGTCGCGAGCGGGCCCAGGTCGAATATTCAAGCGGGCTAATTGGTCGCTTTTGCAATGTTAATCTTCGCCGAGGTCGCATAGCTTTCTCCGCTTCCTGCGCGCGGTTTCCTCATAAATTATAAACCGGAAGGAAGTGTTCAGATGATCACGAAACGCGATCTCCTCGGCTCCGCGGCATTGGCTGCGATATCTGTGGCCGCAGTAAAATCTAGCCCCGTCTTGGCTCAGAACAAAGCCGAATGGCCCAACGTGTTCGAGGCCAAGGACATTGCCGAAGAAGGCTTCATCTACGGCCTGCCGCTCGTCATGAATTACGCGGTCATGCAAGAGTTCGCCGTCGACAGGAATTCGGGGCAGTTCAAGGCACCGTTCAACCAAATCGAAAACCAACACCATGTCGCCACCCCGGCGGACACGGCAGTCATCACGCCGAATAGCGACACGCCTTACTCGTTCATATGGCTGGATCTGCGTGCTGAACCGATGGTCATCTCGGTGCCGACGGTCGAAAGGGAGCGCTACTACGCGGTCCAGCTCATCGACGCCAATACCTACAATTACGGCTATATCGGCACGCGCGCCACGGGAACCGAGCCGGGCGACTATCTGGTCGTTGGCCCCGACTGGAAGGGTGGAACGCCCACCGGGATCAAGCAGGTCTTCCGATCGACGACGCCGTTCTCGCTCGCTTTGATCCGCACCCAGCTCTTCAACCCCGGCGACATGACGAACGTCGAGAAGATCCAGGCCGGCTACAAGGGGCAACCGCTTTCGACCTTCCTCAAACAGCCCGCCCCGCCTGCCGCACCGAAGATCGCGTTCGTTCCCGCCACGACTGCGGGGATCAAGGATAACTTCTTCGAGTATCTCGACGCGGCGCTGCAATATGTTCCCGAGACGCCAAGGGACCAGGCGGTTCGTGCGAAACTGGCGAAGATCGGCATCGGCCCCGGCAAGACCTTCGCGTTCAAGGATCTGTCACTCGAACATAAGGCCGCAATCCTGATCGCCATGAAGCAGGGTGACGACAAGGTCGACAAATGGCTGGCCAGCGGAAACAAGAATATCAACGGCTGGAATGTCGGCGCGTTCTTCGGCGACGAGGCCTTCTACAACGGCGATTGGATCATGCGGGCGGGGTCTGCCAAGGGCGGTCTCCTCGGCAACGACGCCGTGGAAGCCATGTACCCCTACACGCGAACGGACGCGACCGGTGAGCCGCTCGACGGCAGCAAGCACAAATACACCATCACCTTCGCGCCGGGCCAGTTGCCGCCAGTGAATGCGTTCTGGTCGGTTACGATGTACGACGGCAAGAGTCAGTTGCTGGTGAAGAACCCGATCAATCGCTACCTCATCAACTCTCCGATGCTGCCGGCGATGAAAAAGGACGCGGACGGCTCGCTGACGCTGTATCTCCAAAAAGACAGCCCTGGTGCCGACAAGGAGGCAAACTGGCTTCCGGCGCCGGATGACAAAATCTATCTCGTGATGCGCCTCTATTGGCCGAAGCCTACACCGCCTTCGATTCTGCCGGCGGGCACAGGAACATGGCAGCCACCGGGCGTGAAGCGGGTCTGATAGTATACGAAAGACTTGGTGCGCCCTCTAGTCGCAAGGTCATTGCGATAACGCGGTCGTCTTCCGTGCCGTCTGCAGATTCGGCATAATATTCAATCGGAATTATCGCCAAGGCGACCCAAAACTGGGTCGCCTAATATGATCGGCTTGCCATTTTCTCTCAATACCTGCGACTCTTACACTTTAAAACAGGAGATCATTATGTCCAAAACTCTCGCTGCCGTGGCGTTTTCGCTCGTCTGCGCAGCCTCGTCTTCGGCGACGGCCCAGGTTCCGCTCACGAGCTATGTCGACGCCAACGGCTTCATCGATGTTCAGGCCCTGACCTGCGCGCAACTCGCCGGGACCTTCCAGGAGGATGCCGACGCACTTTCTGCCTGGTATAGCGGTTGGTATAACGGTCTCGCCAAGAAGCATTTCCTTGACCTGAAGAAGGGCAAGGTCGTCGAGCACGAGCTCATCGTCTACTGCAAAGCCAATCCCGATAAGAAGATCATCGAGGCGCTTGCGGTCGTGTTCAAGGATGAGCGCGCCAAGCTCGGAATTCACCTGAAGTAAATATTTGAAGCATCGGCAATCATTTCAGGTAGCTCCAATCTCAGCCAGGATAGAACGTCATGAGTCCATATATCTCAGCCGGGATTGCGCTACCACTCGGACTGATCCTTGCAGGCTGCCAAACTTCGCAATCAAGGCAAGAGCAGCTTGCCGCGATTTGTGCTGATCCGGCCAACCGGCAGCCCAATACCTTCTACTGGGCAGAATGTCAGTCGCTTTATCCGTCGACGAGTCGGCAGTTGCAAAAGGATTACGCGCTTGGCGCTCCGACAGGCGACTGAGGTCGGGACCGGGCCGTGCCGTAAGAGAACGAGCGCGAGCCAGAGAAACCTTGCCATATCAATATTGCATAGCCCCAGTCTCTCCACCATCTCAAAGGATTCATTCGATATGCCACTCCGCACTATAAAAATCTTTGCCGGAATTGCCTTCGCAGCATGCTCGATCACCGCGCAGGCCGCCGACCTGCCGTCTCGGCGGATCGTACCTGCTGCTCCCTTGCCGCCCGCCTTCACCTGGACCGGTTTCTATGTCGGTGCCCAGGCCGGCTGGGCGCAGACCAGAACCGAACTGACGCCGGGCGCCGTGATCGCCGGGCGGGCTGCCGTTGCTTCATTGCCGAGTCTGAACCGGGACGGCGCTGCGGTCGGCCTGCTGGCGGGCTACAACTACCAGATCGGTCAGCTGGTCCTCGGCGGCGAGATCGACGGCGCAGCCCTCATCACCGGCAAGCAGCGCTTCACCGCGCTAACCGGCGATTTCATCACCGCGCATACCAATTGGGTAGGCTCGGCCAGGCTGCGAGTCGGTTATGCCTTTGATCGCTTCATGATCTACGCAACTGGCGGCCTGGCATTGGCCGAGGCCAAGTCGACGGTGACGGGGACAGGTTATTCCTATGGCGCGGGTGACGGCGCCCGTGTTGGCTGGACGCTTGGTGCAGGCGCCGAATATGCCATCACGAACAATTGGATCGCCGGTCTGGAGTATCGGTACTCGCAGTTCGAGGAGGATACCTACACCTATCCGGTCGGCGTTGGCGGACTCGGGATCATCGGCTTCAAGCAGCAACTGAGCACCAATCAGGTTGTCGGGCGGCTGCTCTACAAGTTCTAGCCCTCTCGGACACACGGCGTCGTGCCGACCGAGCCATCGGCGGACCTTCGGACTCTAATGGGCGGCGTGGTCGTCGAGGATCACGGGGACGATATTGCCGGCCGGCCCCTCAGCCTCGATGGCGTTGAGGAAGCGGATGTACTCCTGGTGCCGATGGCGCTGCATGTTGCGGTCGACAGAGCCGTCGAGGACATTCAACGCGGCGAACAGGTCGCGGTGCCATGGCGTTTGTATTCGTGGGTCATGGTGCCGGGCCGGCCCTTCTTCAGAGGTAGGCCCGGCTCCGTGAGGTCGAGCGCATGGATCTGGCTCTTCCCATAGACGGACATCACGATGGCATGGGCTGGCGGCTCAACGTAGAGGCCGACCACGTCGCGCAGCTTCCGCACAAAATTCGGATCTTTGGACAGCTTGAACTGCCGACAGCGATGCGACTGCAGCCTGTGCGCTTCCCGATGCGCGGCACCGTGCTGGCGCTGGACCATCGGTCGGAGCATGAGGCTTCAGGCGGCATCAGGGTGTGACCAATCATATCTGCCTCGCGTAATCCTTAGCGGGCGCCGGTATCTGCTGGCAGTCCACGATCAGCGCCCCCTCGTTGACGATTACGCTCGTCTAACTCGGTAGGTTCGCCGGCCGGGCGCTTGGCGCCGAATAATCTGAACATGGTCACACCCCGTATTTGGCAAGAAAGGCGGCGTCTGGGTCTTCCGGGGGCTGCCACCGGGGCGCCTCCTGGGTGACCGCTGTCGGCGCCGAGCGTTCGGGCACCGGGCTTGGCGGAGCGTCGACTAGGCGTGCCCGGAGACGCTGCCCCTTGCTGTCGACCAGTACCGGGCCGGGGGTGAGCGGCTTGAACAGGTAGCGCCCTGACGGGATGGCGTGCACCGCCAGTATCAACCGCGCCTTGGTCGGATCATCGTTTGAAGGATGTGGCGTGCCATCCGCATCGAACCGCAGGACGCCTGCACCTGACGCGTTATTCCTCGCGTGCTCGGCTGCAAGCGCCCGCCTCAGCGTCGCACGTTCGGTCGGTGTGACACGGCAACGCATGATTACTCCGGCTCGTAACCATCAGCCGCGTGAGGATTGGCCTGCGCCTGCTGCGGCTGCTCTCCCTCGCGACCGAGATACTTCGCCTTAAGGTCAAGCTCGGCTGCGGCCATGCGATGGTCGAGAAGCTTAAGCGCGTGGTCGGACTGCTCCTTCGTCAGCTCGCCAATCAAGAACAGCTCGGCGACCTTGGCGTAAGCATTCGACAGCGTCAGGGACAGCAGTTCGTCGGTGATCGCCTTCGACAGCATCACATCACGATTGGCCATGTCGATCAGCATTTTCATGGCCTTAAGCTGCCGATCCGGGTCATACACGGGCGAGTGTGCCTTGATCGTCAGGAGCTGCACGCGGCTTGCGGCCGTCATACGAAGCGTCATACCGCCGAGACGCTTGCCGAGTTGTTCCGAGTGCTTTGCAGCCCGGTCTAGGACGATCTGCTCGGCCGGGTCGAGAGCGGCATGCTGCATGACCTTCTGACGGATGGCCGTGAGCTTGGCACGATCATCCTTCGACAGGCCAAACAGACCTTCCTCGGCGAGCACGGCGTTGCCCATGTGCTCAAGGACTTGTTCGTAGATATCCAGCTCGGCCATTCGCGTCATGAAGTACGCTTCGCGCATGCGTTCGGCGATGATGCGTTCATCCTTGGTGTCGTAACCGTCCCTCTTGCCGGTGGACGGGAAGTCGATGATTTGGCTCGCCATGATGGGGTCCGTTCGTAGGTTACTGCGAACCAGTCGCAGATTATAATAAGCCGGCTAAATGCGCGGGCGGAGTTGTGTGGAGCCGAGTTTGTCGCCGACCCGCCTTCCCGCCAAGTGCTCCGGTCAGCGATGCCGGTGGCATTGCCTCGCCGGGGTCTCGGTTGGTTGTCGATTGCTTGGTGGATTGCCACCGTGTGGCCTGATCCGGTATGAAACTGGTGGTCGCGGGCAATCCCCGCTCATAACGTGCAATCCCCGCGTCAATCCCCCGCTGAATCAGGTCGGTTTCGGGGTCGGGTACTACTGATTTCGCGGACCACTCCCCGCAATCCCCGCGTAATCCCCGCTACAATCCCCGCTGCGATTTGGCCTATTTCTGCAGGGGTTTCGGGCATTAAGCGGGTATTGCGGGTATTGTTTTGGATACTTAAGCCAGGACCCTATTTTGGTGGATTCCAGGAGGCAGAGTGCCACGGGCTGACAGGGGGGGGGGCAATCCCCGCATCCCCGCGACACCCGCGAGCCCACCCCCGAATCCCATGCGAATGCCGACCCCGAACCATCCCCATCATACCGTGCCTATTCATCGTCCAGTGGCACATTCTGCATGATGGCGTATGACTTAATCTTGCTGTGTGAATCCATTCCCGACGTGATGTACCGCTCATTCAAGACCGCACCATTCAGCTTACGCATAGCGTGACCGATCGACAGCGCCGAAGGCATGTTATTACCCTCCGTCTTCGCATCGTATGCGAGCAGCGCTTCACGCAGCGGGCGCGAGATGAGTTCGGGGTTATTGGCGTCTTCGCGCAACTGGGTCGCGGTGACGAACGCACCGAGCCCGTACCGAGCCTCCATTGCGGCCATGAGCGCGCCGTGCCGCGTCTTCTTATCGTCGTTCTCGGCAACTCGCTTCTGCGAGAGGACCGGGTCTGGACAGCCGAGCCACAAGAGCGCCCCGCAAATCAACCGCGACCAGTCCTGAAACGAATTCAGCACCGGTACTTTGATGTCTGGCTTAGCATTCACGTAAGCCCGCAGAATAGTGAGTGCGCATAGGACGTAGTCCATTCGATTCGCGGTAACCATCCGTCGTGGGTCTTGTTTGAATTTACGGTTCTTTGGCGCCTCCATTCGCGGATCGAGCAGACACATTAGTGTGCGGCGTTCCAAATCCTCTGCCGGCGCGATATTGACCCCGTTGATATGGATATTCATCCACTGCTCGCGCTCGACAGTCTCGTTTTTGCCGAGCAACCGAGGCTTGGGATATTTGCTACTGATCATCTGCGTGAGCAAGGTATTGAATAGCCGACCATTGATGTTATCGAGGACGACATGCGTCAGGCCGGCTTGCAGGAGCGATGCTAGCAGCTTGTCGTTTTCTTCTTTTACGGTGGACCAGAACAGCGTCGCGGGCCATTCGCCTGTGGCGAGATACACGATGATTTCTGACAAAAACGTTTTGCCGGCGCCAAAGTCAGGAGCGCTGACGCAAACTGCCGGAAGCACGTCAAACGCCATGCGAGAAACAGACGAGAGCAGGTCCGCGAGCGCCACGCTCTCGCTGATGGTGACGGTCTTTGAAACGCCCTGAGCGTCCTTGTCGTTCGGGTCAATGTTATTGGCGCCGGTCTCTGGGTCGAAGAACGGAAACTCCTGAAACAGACGACGGATATTGTAGAGGGCCATGCGAGCCATCGCTTCCGTAGCACCATCAATGGCCTTGGCGATTTCCGGGCTGATTGCAGCGTCCTTGGACAGGTAATAGCCCGTCGCTTCATCGTAACCGGCAGCGGTGACGAGTGTCCCGTCAGGACGGATCGAAGGGCACGACAGGATGCCGCGAAGGGTCTTGTACTTCCACGTGCCTTTGCGCTCTAGGATGGTTGCTGAGACACGAGCCGGAACCCCGACAGGCACGATCGTGGGTTCGCCCGGTTGCCCATTCGGCCCTACCGCAACTTTCTTCGTGACCGAGCGGATAGTACGCGAAATGACATCATCAAGCGCCGTTGCGGTCATGTTCTGGAGACAGAGCGAAGCAACAGGCTTGCTGACGCCTCGCTTGGTGCCATCCTCCTGCGTCTCGTAAACGCGAAGGACTGGAGCATTGTTCGAAACGCGCACCAGCCTGCCGGTTGTCTGGTAGAGCGAGAGGTCTGCGTCGAGCAGCGCGTCTTCATAGTCGTCTACGCTGGTCGCATGCTTGGTGGCGCGATACACGACGGTGGTGCGCGCGTCCGCCTCCTGGGTGAGCGATGCGGGCAGTCGGACCTTGAATGGGCCATCCCGCTGCACATCGTCATCGGCTGGCGTGGGGTTTCCAGCCTGCGCAACCAGATCGGCCGCAGCCTGCTCCAGTTCGTCGGGATGGGTCTCGGCGACAGGCGTGAGGGTGGTGGGGGACGGCGTGGTCATGGACGTGGCCTTTCAGGCGGTAGAGTTGACTTCCGCCGAAGGCCGACCAAAAAGAGACTGGTTTCAGGGGTCTCTTTGGTGTGACCTTCGACTATCGCTTAGGGCGTTCCGGTTGGGCACCGGTTCGCCCTAAGTGCGTTTTTGGGCATCGGACGGTTGGTCCTTGATCTCATACAGTCCGAACGCCCATCCCTTCGCAAGCATCGGCACCAGCTTTTCGAGCGCCCCAGCAGACAAACCTGCTTGACCGCCGTTCGCAAACTGTTGAAGCGAACGTTCGGCGATGCCGCACGAACGTGCAATTTCCTTGCTCGAGCGTGAATCGTTGTTCAAAATCTTACGGATTA
The DNA here is from genome assembly GCF_056396025.1 of Allobosea sp. 05T438. Lineage (NCBI taxonomy): Bacteria > Pseudomonadati > Pseudomonadota > Alphaproteobacteria > Hyphomicrobiales > Alloboseaceae > Allobosea > Allobosea sp. 05T438. Next base: position 29,783 of record NZ_JBFTKQ010000005.1, on the reverse strand, counting down.
CTTCCGTAGCAGAGTGCGGTCTGCCAATTTTCATTTTCGAAAACCTTTCGCTGCTGCTTGCAGCGCTCGCCGAAACTTGCTCTGAAGCGCGGAAGGGTCAAGCTCTGCCCGCCACGCCTACCGGCCGTAGGTCTTTCGCCGACTAGGCTTTTCCCGCTTGACGGCATGGCCACCGGGCTGGCGATCAGGCTGGATCGCGGTCGATCATCACGACACCGGTGGCAATCCGCCCGCATCGCCCCGCTCGGCTATCAGGCGCCTCACAAACGCCCGTGCGTTGCGAGCTGCACGCCGGTCCGATGGTGACGCGGCGCAGAAGATCGGGGGCAGACCAAGGGCTTTGACGCGAACGTGCTTGTTCGTATCAATGCGGTAGGATAGCCCGGCTTCTCGCAGCTCTGTCTCTACGGCAATGAGGACGGCGTTGCGGCGTCTGTTCATGCCCAGCGCCCGCCCATGGCCTGACGCAGCGCCTCGCCGCGCTCCTTCGCCCGCGCACGCTCTTCAGCGAGCCTCGCGTTGCTCGCCCGAACCAAGCGCATGTGGTAGGCGAACAGCCGCTCGACCTTCTCGACGCGCAACCGGCCCTTGGTCGTATACGGGTTCCGGGTGATCAGCGGCGAAGCCAGGACGTATTGTAGGATTACGCGCGGGTCAGGCTCGAACTTATCGAGGTCACTGATGACCTGATACGTGGCCTCGGATATGTCGCCCGGCGCCTTGATGCACCAGCTCGCATCACCGGTAAGTAGTATATTGGCCGAGCTGATCAGGAACCGGTTGTTCGTCGCCAGCATCCGCGCGCAGACATCCTCCAGACCTTCCGTCGGCTCCTGATCACCGATCGAATTCATGGTGTCGATATTGTCGGGGCTCTTCAGTCCTTCGTTCGCCTTGGACGGAACCAGCATCATCGTCCCAACGTAATGCGCGACCATCTGATTTAGCGCCATATGTTGAACGAGGATATTGCTGCCTGATTGCGGGTGCTTGTCGCCGGTCAGATGAATGAACTGCCCCGTGGTGAAGATGCCGCCGCAGAAGTCGAATGAATATCGATCCGCAGGAAGCCTGCCCGCAACGAAGACATGCCAACCGTTACCAGACAGAGAGCGCTCCACGTATGCACCAGCATTCAGATAGTACGCCAGCATTTCATCATTGCAGCGCTGTTGCTTATCGGCTCGCTCTTGCACTTCGGCGCTGATGGTACCGGTAGCCGCCATGGAGGCCAGCTTGCCTCGGACATCGTCGATATCCAGACAGACCAGCCCTTGCTGAGAATTCATGCGCAGGGTCACGCCCGCCAGTTCGGCATGACGACGCATCCGCACGGCCCTCGCCGCGTCGGCAAAAGAGGTCAGGCGCGACGGATCGTTACCCTTGCATGGGTACAATTGCGGGGCGTGAGACAGGACCGGTCCGACCAGATACGGCGTCTTGTCGTATCCGAAGAGGGCGAAGGCCCCGTGCTCCTGTAGCTGGCTCGGTGTCGCCGCCAGTCGTTCGTCCAACTTCGCGCCCAGCGCTATGTGACGCGGGGTTGGAACGTACGGGCGCTTAGGGGTACGCGCTTCCCTCGCTGCCTCGGCGGCTGCACGCTGATCAGCCTGCGCAACCAGCTCGGCGGCAGCTTTGGCGAGATCGACCGTGCTCATGACTGCGGCTCGGTCCCGTCGACCTGAGCGATCAGGGCGCGCGCGGCAGCGATCAATGCAGGCGGGACGACAGGCGCGGCGAGCGCAGTCTTGACGGTGTCCTTGATCAGGTCCGGGCGATAAGCCGCGCAAGCGCCGCGTTGCTTCTCAGCTCGGGTCGCTGACCACGCGTCAACTTCATGCTCAACCCAACCGACCCGACGCGGCGACAAAACCACCTGTGCCGGGAATTCCTTCCGCTGCATCAGTTCGTACAGCGTGGTGCGAGTTAGCGCTGTGCGACGAAGCACTTCGGGCAGGCGGATAAAGGTGTTCTGTTGCGACATGGCGCGGCTCCGTTGCGTTGAAGCCAGAAATAGTCCGGGAAGGCTCGGGAAGTCAAGCAGAGTACCGGCGCTAGGCAAGCAACGCGGCGCCTAATACTCTTTCCGAACTTTGAAGCGATATGTCTCTTTGCTGAAATCGCAAGCCTAATACTACTTCGCGGTAGTCGGAAGGATATGCATCACGATACAGGATCGAAGCGATACGCATAAATGCGAACGGGCCGCCCGATAGGACGACCCGTGTGAATGCTGCCTATATGTCTTCCCGGCTGATTAGCGCCGATACGTCTTCCGTATGGTCATCATCCGAGACCTATGGTCAGACCCGATGCGCCTCGCAGGGATACGATGTTGCCACCGGGGGCCGCAGTGTCAGCGGTCGGGCTGTCAGCGAAGTCTTGCCAAGCCTGCATCAGCCGACGACGCTTTTCGAGCGCGTCCGAACGGCGATACGCAGCCTCGGCCTTGTCCTTGATCCCGTGCGCCAAGGCAGCTTCAATCACTTCGCGCGGGAACGAAGTCCGGTCACCGGCCCAGTCACGGAAGGTCGATCGGAACCCATGCACGGTGAGACCCGGCGCCATACCCTTCAGAAGCTCAAGCAGGGCCATATTCGAGAGACCGCGTGTCGCCTTCGCACCGCAGAACAGATGCGCATTGCCGGCCTCCCTCGGGACCGTTGCCAGGATTTCGAGCGCCCGGTGGCAGAGCGGCACTCGGTGTTCTCTGCCCGCCTTCATACGGTTCGCAGGTATCACCCAGACGCTCGCATTCCTGTCGATCTCGCTTTCCGTCGCGCCGATGACTTCGCCCGTGCGAGCGCCTGTCAGGATGCAGAATTCAAGCGCCCGCGCCGAGACGCTGGTCAGCTCTCGCAGCTTGGCGATAAACGCCGGCAGGTCGTCGACATTCATCGCCTCGTGGTGCTTCACCTTCGCGATCTTCGCGCGGCTCGGCAGGATGTGGTCTAGGTGACCCTTCAGCCTTGCAGGGTTCTCGCCCGTGCGAAGATGCCTAGCCTTCGCCCAATCGAGCACCGATTCAATCCGACCCCTGACGCGTCCTGCGGTCTCGGATTTCGTCGTCCAAATCGGTTCGAGAATTTTGAGAATGTGCGACGTTTCAATATGCGCCACGTCAAGCGAACCGATCACCGGGAACGCGTACGTGGTCAGCGTCGCCAACCACTGCGCCCCGTGCTTGACGGATTTCCATCCTGCGGAGTGTGCGGAGATGTACTTCTCCGTCGCCTGCTTGAACGTCGTCGCCTTGATGACGTTCGCAACGGCGAGGCTTTTCGCGATCGTTCGCTCATCAATCGGGTCAATGCCGTCTGCAACCTTCTGACGCGCCAGCCGGGCGCGCTCGCGTGCCTCGGCCAGTCCGAAGTCGATGAAGCGTCCGAGACCCATCTGACGCGCCCGGCCGTTAAGCTGGTACTTGAGTGACCATGACTTGGCGCCTGTCGGACCTACCTGTAGGTATAGTCCCGAACCGTCGTGATACATGCCCGGCTCAAGCGCCTTGGTTATCTTCGTCACTGACAGTCGATTGATTGTCTTAGCCATGCTGTCCCCCGGTCTGACCCACAAATCACCATCGGTTCTTGTCGGACGTTGCCGGACGACTCAAGTGCTAATCTGAACCGATAGTGCTTATGTTTGCTGGCCTTTTCAGACGTGACCGGACGTTACCGGATGAACACCATGACGCCACCCCTTCCGCCAGCGCATCTCCAAGTCGCTGGTTTCCTTCTAAGCCCGTGGCGTCTCAAGCAAAAAATCCTGCAACTGCCATACCGGGACGCTGCGCCGGGGGCTGAGACGAGATGCCTGACCGCCTCCATGCGCGAGACGGAACCTGCTCCTTCGAGACAAACATCCGGCCGGCTCGCAGCACGTGTTCAAGTCTGGGAACCGTGGGAAATCGCTCAAGGCAAAGGGCCTTCCCGAGGCGAGGCCGCGAGCGCGATTCGAGAGCGTCCGTTGCGACGCCGAGATGGAAGAAACCCGCAAACGACTCGGCGCTCCGTCCCGACCTGCATGGGGTCGGCAACGGCTGCCCGCGCACGGAAATCCCGGCCGTGCCGGCATCACGATGTGGCAAACACCGCACCGTGACGCCAATCGGGCTTCCGCCGGACGCGAGGCCGAGATTCGCGGCGGGTGGCGCCGCGGTTCGCCGCCACCCTTGGCAAGGCGACGTCACACGAGCGTGATGGCGTCGTATCCCAACGCGTTGTTGATGTCGTCGATCGATGTGAACGTGCCGCCGCCGGAGACGCCGTCGATCTGGATCGTGCCGAAGCCGAAATCCAGAACGACGCTCGAGCCGGAATCATCCACCGTCACCGAGACCGTCGTCGGGTCGGCAACGTCGATTTGGATGGTGTCCTCGTCCGTTGCATTGAGGTCGGTGACTTCGTCGTCGCCGAACGGAGTGTCTGCGCCATCACCGAAATGGAAGGTGTCGGTGCCGGCACCGCCCGTCAGCAGATCGTCGCCAGCATCCCCGTACAGGTTGTCGGCTCCGTTGCCGCCGTCGATCTCGTCGTTGCCGTCGCCGCCATGGAGCTCGTCGCTGCCGGCGTCACCCCTGATCTCGTCGTCCCCGGCGTCGCCCGAGAGGGTGTCGTTTCCGGCCCCTCCGGCCAGGGCGTCGTCGCCGTCGCCACCATTGCCCGTGTCGTTGCCTTCGCCGCCAGCCAGCTCGTCGTTACCGGCGTCGCCATTCAGCGTATCCGCCCCCGCTCCGCCGCTCAGCGTGTCATCGCCGTCGCCGCCACTGAGCGTATCCAGCCCTGCCCCACCGTCCAGGGTGTCGTCGCCGTCGCCGCCGCTCAGGTTGTCGTCGCCATCACCGCCATCCATCACGTCGGCACCGGCATTGCCCTCCATGGTATCGTTGCCGGCATCGCCGCTCATCGTATCGTTGCCGGCGTTGCCATTCATGACGTCATTGCCGTCGCCGCCGTTCAGCGTGTCATTGCCGATGCCGCCGCTCATGGCGTCGTCGCCGGCATCGCCATTCAGCGTGTCGTTGCCGGCGCCGCCGTCCATCGTGTCGACCCCCGCCCCTCCGTTCAGCGTGTCGGCACCTGCCGCCCCGTTCAGGACATCGTCGCCATCGCCGCCATCGATGGTGTCGTTGCCGGCGCCGCCGTTGAGGGTGTCGTTGCCGGCATCGCCGGACAGGGTGTCGTCGCCGGCGTTGCCGTTGATGACGTCGTCGCCGTCGCCGCCGCCGATCGTGTCGTTTCCGGCATCGCCGGACAGGGTGTCGTTGCCGACGCCGCCGAGAATATTGTCGTCTCCGGCGCCGCCGCTGATGGTGTCGTTGCCGGCGTCGCCGGACAGGATGTCGTTGCCGGCATCGCCGTTGACGACGTCGTCGCCGTCGCCGCCGCTGATCGTATCGTTGCCGGCATTGCCATCCAGCGTGTCGTCGCCGACGCCGCCGAGAATATTGTCGTCGCCAGCTCCGCCGCTGACGAAATCATTGCCGCCGTCGGCGTCGATCGTGTCATTGCCGGCGAAGCCATGGATGATGTCGTCACCGCTGGTATCGGGAGGGGGGATGATATCGTCGCCGGGTGTACCATTGATAATCGCCATGGCAGTTCTCCCTGCTGCAGATGGCCCTCGCATAGGCAAGCGACCGCCCATGCGCTGTCGTGCGCCGGGTATCGATCGTTACGGATCGAGAGATTTGCGAAGGTGGCGGAAGCTAGGGAGATACAGGGGGGCGACGCAATCCCCATTTGGAGACAAAAKCCGGCGACGCCGACGCTATTCTGTCGTCATTTCGCAAGTCTAATTGGTTTTATCTTCGAGAATCCGAGCGTTAGACGCTGCAACTTGCGCAGCAATCAAAACAAATCGCCGTCGAACGGATTCCGCGTGGCGATCGACGCAAAGGCACGGATGCCCCGGGTGTCCAGGATGCTCAGATCGCGAGACTTGCAGGCGTTCATCGCCTCAAACCGTTTCTGTCACCAAATGGGGATTATGCCGGAGGATAAGCTTCCCTAGCGTCGCTTGTCCGCTCTCGGGCCGCCTTCCGTGGCAGCAAAGCGGCGCCCGGCCGAGCCCGGTGTTTGCGGCAATCCACGACGGGGGCGTGCTGGATCAAGGGAGGCGAGATCATGGCTGCGGTGGCGTGGGCGCTGAAGAACTTCTCGATAGCAACACGACTGTGCAACAGGGGCTCGCCGCCCCCGGCCAGAGGCCGACAGCTTCAGGTGAAATCGCGATACGGCGCGATCTGAAGGCTGCCTCCCGCCTCGCTCCAATGCGCCGGAGCATGATCACGTCCGTGAATCGGCTTGTCCGAGTCGGCGTCATCCTCCTGCCATATCGCGCAAACGCTTCTTTCAGTCCGAGGACACATGTCCGACGCGTCTGCAGGCCGCACGACTTCCGGGTTTCGCACCAGGGTCACCGCCGACACCGCCATATTGAGAGGCCGCAGGCTTCTCATGGCGATCCCGGGATGGCGTTCATTGCTGTGGGTCGTCGTCTTCAGCGTCGCGATCAACCTGCTGCTGCTGATCCTGCCCTTCTATTCGATCCAGGTCTTCGACCGGGTGATCACGAGCGGCAACATCGAGACGCTCGTCGGGCTGACCGGCCTTGCCGTCGCGGCGCTCGGCTTCAGCGCCTGCTTCGATATCCTGCGCAACCGCCTGCTCGGTCGCTTTGCGGTCGGCTTCGAGCGATTGCTCGCGCCCCTCGTGCTCAAGGCCGCGATTGCGGACTCGGCTAAGCGCAACGAGGGCGGCACTCACGACATGGTGCGGGTGCGCGAACTCAGAAACGTCCTGTCGAGCGGCACCGCCTCGACCCTGATCGACGCGCCCTTCCTGCCGGCCTTTGTCGCCGTGCTCTTCCTGATTCACCCTTGGTACGGCACGATCGCGCTGATCGGCTCCCTGCTCCTGCTCCTCCTGGCGTTTGTGAGCGGGCGCGTGGCGCGCGCCGAGCTGGTGCAGGCTTCGGGCACCGCCCTGCGCGCGCAGCGTGCGCTGGACGGCATCGTCGCTCATGCCAATCTCGTCCGTGCGATGGGGTGGACGCATGGGGCGATCCGCGAATTCCTCCGGCTTAACGACGCCGCGCTGGTGCCCGTGGTCAAGGCGAATGAGCGCGTGGCCCTGATCGCCTCCGTCGCGCGCGCGATCCGGATCGTGCTTCAGGTCGCCGCTATCGGGACCGGTGCCTGGCTCGTGCTGCAGAACGAGGTGCTCAGCGGCAGCATGATGGCAAGCTCCATCCTCATCAGCCGCACGCTGGCGCCAATGGAGCAACTCGTCGCCGGCTTGCGCACGCTGACTTCGGCGCGCGATGCCTGGGGGCATGTCAGCAGCGCCGCCGCTTCCGCCCTTGTAAGCCAGGGGCGAACGCTCCTGCCGCCTCCCCTTGGCGCGCTCGACATCAATGCCGTCACCTTTCGCAACCCGAATGCGAGGCGATCTATCCTGGCCGGCATCAGTTTCCGCTGCCTCCCGGCCAGCGTCATCGTCGTCATCGGCCCGACCGGTGCGGGCAAGTCGACACTCCTGCGGATGATTGCCGCCCTCGAGAAGCCGACGACGGGCACGATTCGTCTGGACGGCGCCTCCCTGGAGCATTGGGACCCGGATCAACTCGGACGCTACGTCGGGTACCTGCCGCAGGATGTCGAATTATTGGGTGGCACGGTCGCGGAGGCTATCGCCGGCTTCGATGAAACGGCAACCGATACGGACGTGATCAGTGCCGCCAGGCAAGCCAACGCTCATCAGATGATCCTGTCTCTCCCGAACGGCTATGAGACCGACATCGGCCGGGATGGCAACAAGCTTTCAGGCGGGCAACGCCAGCGCATTGGACTGGCGCGCGCGCTCTTCGGCAAGCGCAAGCTGATCCTGCTGGACGAGCCCAATTCCAATCTCGACCCGGATGGCGAGGAGGCGTTGTGCGCAGCGATCCGCGAGGCGAAAGCGCGGGGAGCGACGCTCGTCATCGTCACGCATCGCCCGCGGCTCTTCACTGTGGCAGACCTGATTCTGTTCTTGCGGGACGGCGCCCAGGTTGCCTTCGGGTCTCCCTGCCAGGTGCTCCCGCAGACCATGGCCGGCGCCACGCCGATGCGGCATTCACATCCTGTCCCGAGTGAGAAGGCCAGGTCCGACATTGTTGACAGGAGGCGCTGATGCCTGCCGTCGACCTTCCGTCCCTGTCGCGTGGGCTGAGCGTCGCCCAGGACGGCCGGCCCGCCGCGCTGATCCGGGCCGCAAGCACCGACCTGGACCAGGTACCGGAGCTTCCCCGGTCAGACACCGCCTCCCTCGTCCGCTGGGGGGCCGCGCTGGTGATCCTTCTCTTCGGCATCTTCGGCATCTGGGCTGCAACCGTGCCGCTTGCGAGCGCGGTCATCGCGCCCGGCGTGGTCAAGGTATTGTCCCAGCATCGTGCGGTGCAGCACCTCGAAGGAGGGATCGTCAAGGCCATTCTTGTCCATGAAGGCGAGCAGGCCGAGCGTGGTCAGCTCCTTGCCCAGCTCGACACGACGCAGATCGAAGCCAATCTCGGCGTCCTCGAAGCGAAGCTCTTCTCCGATCTTGCGACGGTGGCCCGCCTGGAGGCGGAACAGGCTGGCGCTGCCGAGGTTTCCTTCCCCGACGAGCTGCAAACCAATACGACAAGCAGGGAGGCGCGGTCTGCAATGGCGACCCAGCTTTCCGAATTCGCCGCAAGGGCCACTTCGCTCCAAGGGGAGCGCAAGCTCATCGATCAGCAGATATTGCAGCTCGAAGAGGCGATCCGGGGACTCCAGAGCGGTTCTGGAGGCTTGGGGCGACAGCTCGCCTACCTCCAGGAGGAAATCAAGGATTCAGACTTTCTCTTGGCGAAGGGGCTGGCGCGAAGACCGAAAGTTCTCGCTCTCAAGCGAGCGGAAGCCGATGTCGAAGCCCAGATGGCGACGAACGCATCGTCGGTGGCCCAATCAAGAGGCAAGATCGCCGAGCTGGAGGATAAGCGTCGACAAACCGTCAACACCTGGCTCGAGGATGTCGCCAAGCAGAGCCACGCCGCTCGTGAACGGATCGCCGACGCGCGGCACCGAATAGAGGCGGCGCGGGACATGCTCAGTCGGAGCGAGATCCGCGCCCCTGAGGCGGGCACGGTCGTCGGCCTCAACACGCGCAGCCTGAACGCGGTCCTCAATCCGCGTGAAACCCTGCTCGACATCGTGCCGATGCAGGATCGTCTGATCGTCGAGGGCGAGGTAAAGCCGAGCGATCGGAACGAGGTAAGGGTCGGACAGCCGGCTCGCGTGCGGGTTCTCGCCTTCAACTCCAGACGCACGCCCATGCTGACCGGCGCCGTCACGATGGTTACGGCTGATGCGCTCATCGAGCCGAGATCAGGCAAGTCGTTCTACAAGGCCGAGGTTGACCTCCGGCAAACGCCGGAGCTCACTCCCTATTTCGCTTCGCTTCAGCCGGGCATGCCGGTCGAGATCTTCATAGAGACCGGTCGGCGGACATTCGCGGAATACCTGCTGCAGCCGTTGATGCTGCGCATGCAGCGCGCCTTCAAGGAGAGTTGACCAACACGGCGGGGGATCAATGCGACTGAGGAGGCCTCGATGTTGCGGGACGATTCCACCACGCCGGCGCAGCCGGGCAGAGCCGCGACGCTTCTCGCTCTGGAAGCTTTCGGACGGGCGATGCTCGGACTGCTCGAATGCAAGCGATGCTTTGTCCTGACGCTTTCCCGGCCGAGCGGCTTCGCCGTCGCGGCGGTTCGTGTCGGCTTTGACGGCGATGTGCAGCCATCGGCAGATGTGATTACGCGCCTGGTGTGCAGGCCGGATTGGCAGGGCAGCGGTCTGTTCGCCGTCGATTCGACCGATGCGCTGGTCACGGAACTGCTCGGCAAGGAGCCGGACGAGGCCGAGCACGCGCTGGCAGGGTGCCTGCCCGCCAGCGACGGGAATGATCTGGTTTTCCTGGCGGGCTGGCGGCCGCATTCTCTCTCGGCCACGGAGATGGTCTGCGTATCCCGCGCCGCAAGCGTGATCTGGGCGACGACCCAGGGCTTCACGCAGCGGCGACACGAAAACCTGAGCCTGGACACCCTCCTGCAGGAATTGGCCTTTCCGGCATTCGCCGTGGACCATCAACTGCGCGTCCTCGAAACCAACGATGCCGGCCGGCAGATGCTTCTGGCGAAGAACCCGGTTCGTCTCGATCATGGCGCCCTCGCCGGCCCGAACTCGCTCGTCAATAACCTCTTGCGCCACGCGTTGCGCGATACGATGGCATCCCGCTCAGGGCGGGGCTGGACGAACACGATCATTCCCCTGTCGACCGACCACCGCGCCTTTGCGTTCGCATGGATCGGCGCTGCCCCCACCGAGCGGCATATGGACCGGCTGCTCGTCGTCATCCCGCAGATCGACCCGGCGGCGGGGGCCAAGCGGATAGCGACGGCCTTCGGCCTGCCCTGGGCCGAGGAAAGAATCGTGACGCGCATCCTGGGTGGCGAGCCGCCATGGAAGATCGGCCAGACCCTGGAGCTGACCGAAGCGACAGTCAGGACCTATATCAAACGCATCATGCTCAAGCTCGGAATCAATCGGCAGATCGAGTTTTTCCTGCTCTATATTCTGACATTGTCGCCCTTCGCCGAAGGGTGCCGGGATCAACTGTTCCCGGACGAAATACATCTTCCCAATTCATGTATTAAGCCGGACCGGTTTCGGCACGAGGAGGCTTGATTTCATGATCGGCGGCTGTTGCCTTCGCGTAGCCAAAGCCGTCGTCCTTCTCGTTTTCCCGACAGTCGTTCTTGCCGAGGAGGTGCCGGTTTTCGCCTTGCCGGTCGCCTGCGAGCTCGGACGCAGCTGCTTCATTCAGAACTACGTCGACACCAATCCCACACCCTCAGCCCGCGACTATCAATGCGGCACCCTCTCCTATGACGGCCATAACGGGACGGATTTCCGCCTGCCGAACATGGCCGCGCAGCGAGCAGGGGTCGAAGTGCTGGCCGCTGCCCCCGGCCGGGTCGTCCGCCGGCGCGACGGCATGGCCGACGTGTCCGTCCGCGCCAACGGCGCAGCGTCGGTGAAGGGGTCCGAATGCGGCAACGCCGTCGTGATTGAGCATTCCGCCGGCTGGCAGACGCAGTATTGCCACATGGCTCGCGGCAGCCTGCGTGTCGAGGTCGGCGACCGGGTCGAAGCGCGTCAGGCGATCGGTCGGGTCGGCCTGTCCGGCCTGACCGAATATCCGCATCTTCATTTCATCGTCCGTCATCGCGGCGAGATCGCAGATCCTTTCGCTCACGAGGCATCGCCGAACTCATGCGGAGGCGGTCGCATGCTTTGGGACCCCGCACTGGTTCCCCTGCTCGCCTACAGGCCGCGGTGGGTCTTGAATGCGGGCTTTGCCGCCGCCTCCGTGACAATGGAGACGCTGGAGGCGGGAGACGCCGAACAGCCGCCCGGCATCACGGCCCCTGCGCTCGTCGCCTATGCCCGTGGGATCGGCCTCAAGGTCGGCGATGTCCAGGCCATGGTCGTCAGCAGTCCGTCTGGTCAGGTGCTTGCCAAGCATGAAGCCCAGCCGCTTGAGCGAAATCAGGCGCAAACCTTGATCTTTGCCGGTCTCCGGAAGCCCGCAGCCGGATGGGATAGAGGCACTTATCGCGCCAACTATACGGTGTTCCACGATAAAAATGTGGTTCTCGAACGCAGTTTCGAGATCGATCTTCAATAGAGCCGGACGTACCGGCAGGTCGACAATTCAGACGACGTCATTGGCCATCTGCGGCCGTCGGGCCGAAAGCCGCGATTGCTCCGCAGATCTGCCGGCTGACGTCTTCGGCACCCCTTCCGCCGTCGACTTAGCCGGTGCCGTGGCGCCGATACGCGAAGTAGCGCTCTTCGGGTATGTCGATGGGAAGCGGCACCGCCTCGAACGCCGGATCGTCGAGCGGCCAGCCGCTGACGATCAGCGCGCCGGGGCGCGCGAGCGCCGCCACTTGTTCCGGCAGCCATGCAAAGGCCACCCGGTCGCGCGTGGGCACACCCGTCGTGACATCGACATGGATCAAACTCGCCGCGGCGCCATGCCGGGCCGCGAAGGCCGGCAGCGTCTGTTCCATCTCGCCGATGATGAGGAGGTGTTGCGGCGGCATCGATCGCGGATTGGGGCTGGGCGAGCGCTCGAATACATGGATCGCGCGACCCGGCAACCTCTCGCGCAAATGGTCGTATGTTCGGCCATTGCCGAGGCCCAGCTCCAGGATCAAGCCCTCCTTGTCCGCGACGAAATCAGCTGCCCAGTTCAGCACACTGCGCTGAGCCTCCAGGCGGCGAATGAAACTGTCGAGCCGGCTCATGGTGCCTCGCCTGCCAATGCCCAAAGTCGAGATCGCGCGACCGGTACACCCCTCGGCCCCGCGCTTGCCAAACGGATTGGCCCGATGGCCTAATCCCCAGGACAGTCCGCATCGTCGGATACATAGCGAAGGCCAGCAAGAGCCTTGTCCAGGGAGAGAGCCGATGATCACGAAGCGATATTTCATCGCGGCGACCGCTGCCGCATCCGTTCTGGCCTTGCATGCTCCTGCATGGGCGGAAGCCTGGCCCGTGCGGCCGATCACCTTCATCGTGCCTTTCCCTGCCGGCGGCGGTACCGACGCTTTTGCACGGCCGCTTGCAGCGCAACTCGACCAGCAACTGGGCCAGCGCATCATCATCGAGAATCGCGGCGGCGCTGGCGGGACGGTCGGGGCCTCCGCTGCGTCAAAGGCAAAGCCCGACGGATACAGCTTCTTCGTCGGGGCGGCGCATCACGCCATCGCGCCAGCGCTCTATCCGAAGCTCGACTACAGCATCGAGACCGATTTCATGCCGATCGCGGTCATCGCCCAGCCGCCACAGGTCATCGTCGTCCATCCCGACAAGGTTCAGGCCAAGACCGTGGCCGAGCTGATCGACTTCGCGAAGAAGAACCCGGAAAAGCTGAACTACGCCTCGGCCGGAAACGGCACGACGCATCATCTCGCCGGCGAACTGTTCCAGCTGTCGACGGGAACAAAGCTGACCCATGTGCCCTATCGCGGCGCAGGGCCGGCCTTGCAGGATACCGTCGCCGGGCAGGTCGATATCCTGTTCGACGGGCTCGGTTCCTCGGCAGCCCAGATTCAGAGCGGCGCCTTGCGGGCGCTGGCCGTCGCCGCGCCCAGGCGTTCGGAGGCCGTGCCAGATGTTCCGACCGCCAGAGAGGCCGGGCTCGACGGCTATGAGGTCTCGACCTGGTATGCGCTCTGGGCTCCCAGGGGAACGCCACCTGAGATCGTCGCGCGGATGCGGACGGAGGTCGAGAAAGCGCTGAAGTCGCCGGCCATCGATGCGGCCTGGAAGAAGAACGGCTCGCCGATCCCGAGCCTGAGCGGCGAAGCCTTCGGTCGCTTCGTCACAGCCGAGGTCGAGCGCTGGGGCAAGGTCGTCAAGGAGGCGCAGGTCAAACTGGAGTGAGGCCGGCAGCTTGCTGCCACCCTTCCCTTGTCACGTCGGCCTGAACGATGGGCCCGATGGAGAGGAATGGAGCATGATGAGACTGGCCGTCATTGGCTTGGCGATCGCGTTGGCCGCTTTTGCCGCGCTACTGGCGGTAGGTCTCTTTACCGATTTCGCGACCGTGCCCTGTCAGGATGGGGTGTGGGATGCGACCAAGCAACGTTGCATTCCGACCTGATTGGATGCGCTTGGCGTTCCATCAGATCGGCGTGCCGCAGTTCGCATCCTCGTCTCCTGAACCGTCGATGACGACACGGGCAACCGTGATCGCGAAGCCAGCTCGCGCCATCGCTGCGAGGTCCTTCTGACGGCTCGCGGCCCGGTCACCGCGCGACCACGGACCGAGCCTTTTGCGCCGCGCGGCTTTCCGGGCGGCGGCCAACTCCTCGTCTTCGTCGACGCTGCTGACCCGTTCCGCGAGCTCGCGGCCCACACCCTTCGCGGCGAGCGTGGCGGCGACGGCGCGCGCCGAACGGCCCCTGCGACGGAGCGTTGCAGCCCTCGCTTCGGCGAAACGCTGGTCGTCAACCAGCCCGGAGGCAATACAGCGCGAGACGACATCATCGAGCGCGGCGCCGTGAAGCGCCGGGTCCTCACCATGATGGCGGCAGCTCAGAACGATCTTGCGCGCCAGCACCCGGCGCAACTGCGCGGCCGGCGCGGAATAACGTTCGAGATAGTGCATCGCCGCGCGCTGGAGATAATCCGACGTAATTCGCCGTGGTGCCCGGGCGGGGCGCGCGCCCTGCCCTCGCCCCTCGTCCTGCTCTGCCATGCTAGTCGGATCCCGGCTTCTGCCGTCCGGCCTTGACGCCCGAGCGCTTCTCCTTGGAAGCGAGCCTGCGTTCCTTAGATGCCTTGGTCGGCTTCGTCGCACGCCTGATCTGAGGGCGCACGGCGGCGGCGCGGATCAATTCAAGCAGACGCTCCACCGCCTCCTCGCGGTTGCGCTTCTGGCTGCGATGCGTCTGCGCGACGATGACGATGACGCCGTCCTGCGTCAGCTTGCTGCCGGCGAGCTTCATCAGCCGGATCGCGACATCATTCGGCAGTGATGGTGAATGGCGCGCATCAAAGCGGATCTGAACCGCGCTCGAGACCTTGTTGACGTGCTGGCCGCCCGGGCCCGACGCACGCACAAAGCTTTCCTCGATCTCGCTCTCGTCGATCGCGATGGACGGGGTGGCTTGAATCATGGGAGGAGGATTATCAAAGTTTTGCGCATTGCCTCAGCGAAAAACCGGTTTCCCATTGTCGCGCAATGCCCTGCCCGAATCCACGGAGACATGCAGCGTTGAAGCCTTCTCGTGAGATCGACGGCCTGATCGCGATCATGGCCGCGCTGCGCACGCCGGGGACCGGCTGCCCCTGGGACCTGGAGCAGGACTTCGCGTCGATCGCTCCCTACACCGTCGAGGAGGCCTATGAGGTTGCCGATGCGATCGCGCGCGGCGACAAGCTCGACCTCAGGGACGAGCTGGGCGACCTGCTCCTGCAGGTGGTCTTTCATTCCCGTATGGCCGAGGAGGAAGGGTCCTTCGCCTTCCCCGATGTGGTGGAAGCGATCACCAGCAAGCTGATCCGCCGGCATCCGCATGTCTTCGGCGATGCGCGCGATCTCTCGCCGGCGGAGGTGAAGGTGCTCTGGCACCGGATCAAGGCGGAGGAGAAGGCCGCCAAGGCGGCGGCGCGCGAAGCAGCCGGCCTGCCGCCGCTGCAGGAGGACAGAAGTGTCCTCGCCGGCGTGCCGCACACCCTGCCCGCCCTCACCCGCGCCTGGAAGCTGCAGGCCCGCGCCTCGACCGTCGGCTTCGACTGGAACAATGCCCGGCTCGTGCTCGACAAGATCCGCGAGGAGACCCAGGAAATCGACGAAGCGCTGGCCAGCGGCGACAAGGCGGCGATCCAGGAGGAGATCGGCGATCTGCTCTTCGTCGTCGCCAATCTCGCCCGCCATGTCGACGCCGACCCCGAAGGTTGCCTCAACGCTGCCAATGCGAAGTTCGAACGCCGCTTCAAGGGCATCGAGGAGAAGCTCGAAACCCAGGGGCGCAGCGCCAAGGATGCGACGCTCGACGAGCTGGAAGCCCTCTGGCAGCGTGTGAAGCAGGATGAGAAGGCAGGCGGCTAGCCGGAACAGCCGTCATTGTCGGGCTCGATCCGACCATCTCGGAAACCAGCGCCTCTCGTCATGAGTTTCTCGGGCCTGCGTTTCGCTCCGCCCGAGAACGAAGCCTGTCGGCCTTACTGCCGAACAGCCTCGGGAAAGCGAGCGGTGAAGGCTCCTTCCCGCTCCGGCGGCAGCCGGACGATGAGCTTCAGCCCGCCATCCTCGGCGTCTTCACGCTCCAGGATTTCGCCGTTGGCGTGCAGCCAGGCCAGCGACTTGCCATCGCCGGGCGCGAGCTCGAGCGCGTAGACCGGGCGGCTCAAGGCGATCCGGGTCTCGATGGCGCGGGTCAGGCGATCGATCCCCTCGCCGGTCAGCGCCGAAACGAGGACCGGGCGCGTCTCCGCCGGCCGCAGCGAGGCAACGCCGAGCTGCCGCTCGCGCTCGGCGGGATCGAGCAGATCGGCCTTGTTCCAGACCTCGATGACGCGCTGGCCGTCATCCGGGTTGATGCCGAGGTCGCGCAGGATCGCCTGCACATCTGCGGCCTGCGCCTGCGTGTCCTCGTGCGAGACGTCGCGGACATGCAGCAGCACATCGGCCTCGATCGCATCCTCCAGCGTGGCGCGGAACGCGGCGATGAGCTGCGTCGGCAGGTCGGAGATGAAGCCGACGGTGTCGGAGAGCATGATTCGTGCGCCATGCGGCAGCTTGATCGCCCGAGCCGTCGGATCGAGCGTGGCGAAGAGCATGTCCTGCGCCAGCACCTCGGCCGACGTCAGCCGGTTGAACAGCGTCGATTTTCCGGCATTGGTGTAACCGACCAGCGCAACGATCGGATAAGGCACGCGTTTCCGGCTTGCGCGGTGCAGGGAACGGGTCCGCTTCACGCTCTCCAGATCGCGCTCGATCTTGGTCATGCGCTCCTGGATGATGCGCCGGTCGGCCTCGATCTGCGTCTCGCCGGGGCCGCCGAGGAAGCCGAATCCGCCGCGCTGGCGCTCGAGGTGGGTCCAGGACCGCACCAGCCGGCTCTTCTGGTAGTTGAGATGCGCGAGCTCGACCTGGAGCGCGCCCTCCTTGGTCCGTGCCCGCCGGCCGAAGATCTCGAGGATCAGGCCCGTGCGGTCGATGACCTTGCAGCCGAAGGCCTTTTCGAGGTTGCGCTGCTGAACCGGCGACAGCGCGCAGTCCATCACGACGAGGCCGATTTCCTCGATCTTGATGCGCTCGGCGAGCTCGTCAACCTTGCCCTTGCCTAGATAGGTCGCGGGGCGCAACGCTGTGAGCAGCACCTGGACCGGCTCCACGACCGTCAGGTCGATCGCGGCCGCAAGGCCTACGGCCTCGTCGAGGCGCGCTGCGAAGGAGCGCTGGTTGGCGTCGGCTGCGACGCCGCGCTTCTGCAGATAGGGCCCCACGACAAAGGCGCGCGTATTCGCCGCGATGTCGCGTTCGATCTCGTCGAGCGGCTTCACGGCCGCCCGCTCCTTGTCGCTGTCGCGGCTTGCCGCCAAGTCAGTTCTTGTCCGTGTCCTCGGGCTCGAACAGCTGCACCGGATGACCGGGCATGATGGTCGAGATCGCATGTTTGTAGACGAGCTGCGAGTGACCGTCACGGCGCAGCAGCACGCAGAAATTGTCGAACCAGGTGACGACGCCCTGCAGCTTCACGCCGTTGACCAGGAAAATAGTCAGCGGAATCTTCTGCTTGCGAACATGATTGAGGAAGGTGTCCTGAAGGTTCTGTGCCCGCTCTGCGGCCATAGGAAGTCCCTGTTGTTGGGATCGTCGATCGGTTTACGCCCGCGATCCAGTTCGTTCCGTTCAGGCCGGCGGCGCATTCCGCCAGCCTCGGAACACCGACGAGCCATTAGATCGTCGAGTTTGCTTTCAACGCAAGTGCAGCAATACCGCGTTTTTTCGCATGTGCGCTTGCGTTGCGCGCACACATGCCCGCGAATAAAGGCCTAGCCGACGCCGAGCGATTTGAGCTTCCGGTGCAATGCGGAGCGTTCCATGCCGATGAATTCGGCGGTGCGCGAGATGTTGCCCGAGAAGCGCGCAATCTGGGCGATCAAATACTCGCGTTCGAAGATCTCGCGCGCATCGCGCAGCGCCAGGCTCATCAGCCGCTCGCCGCCGGTGCCCGACGGCGTCGTCGGCACCATCGCTCCGACCTCGGCCGGCAGCATCTCGATCGTGACCTCTGCAGTCGGGTCGCCCTTGGTCAGGATCATCAGCCGCTCGACGTTGTTGCGCAGCTCGCGGACATTGCCCGGCCATTCATGCGACTGCAGAACGGCCATCGCATCGGAGCCGATCCGCCGTTTGGGCAGGCCGCTCGCCACCGAGATCTGGTCCATGAAGAACTCGATCAGCTCCGGCACGTCCTCGCGCCGCTCGGAGAGCGCGGGCACGCGGATCGGCACGACGCTGAGGCGGTGATAGAGATCCTCGCGGAAGTGCCCCTCGGCGATCAGCTGCGCAAGATCGCGGCTCGACGAGGAGATGATGCGGACGTCGACATGGACCCGTGTGGCGCCGCCGACGCGCTGGAAATTCTGGTCGACCAGCACGCGCAGGATGCGGTTCTGCGTCTCGCGCGGCATATCGCCGATCTCGTCGATATAGAGCGAGCCGCCATGCGCCTCCTCAAGCGCGCCGATCCGGCGCGAGCGACCGTCGCCGTTTTCGACGCCGAAGAGCTCCTCCTCCATCGTCTCTGGCGTGATCGTCGCCGCATTGATGACGACGAAGGGGCTGTGCGAGCGCGTGGACGCCTCGTGCAGCGTCCGCGCCGCCAGTTCCTTGCCGCAGCCCGGCTCGCCCGTGATGAGGACGCGCGCATTGGTCGGCGCGACCCGCTCGATGGTCTGGCGGAGCTGGTTGACGACGGTCGTGCGGCCGACGATGCGGTTGGCCTGGACCGAGCGGGTCTTGAGCTCCCGTACCTCGCGGCGCAGCCGCGACGCTTCCAGCGCCCGTTCCGCGACAAGGACGAGCCGGTCCGCCTTGAACGGCTTCTCGATGAAGTCGTAGGCCCCGCTTTTGATCGCGGAGACGGCCGTCTCGATATTGCCGTGGCCGGAGATCATCACCACGGCAAGATCCGGATGGCTCTCCTTGATCAGCTCGAGGACCTGCAGGCCGTCGAGGCGGCTGCCCTGAAGCCAGATGTCGAGGAAGACGAGGTTCGGCCGCCGCGCCGCGATCGCGGCCAGCGCCTCGTCGGCCGAGCCCGCCTTGCGGGTCCGGTAGCCTTCGTCCTCGAGAAGGCCGGCGACCAGATCGCGGATATCGACTTCGTCGTCCACCACCAGGATGTCAGCGCTCATCAACCTATCCCATTCTGCGAAACGTGATTGACCGGGCCGGTGCCCGGTTGGGCGGCATCATCGCCGCCATCGGCCTCGGACGGGCCGGCTTCGGGGAACCAGAGGCGGATACGGGCGCCCCTCGCCCCGCTGGAGGCGTCCGGGCGGTCGAGCAGTTCGATGCCGCCGCCATGGTCCTCCAGTATCTTGCCGACGATGGCGAGGCCGAGACCGGTCCCGCCTTCGCGCGTCGTCATATAGGGCTCCAGCAGCTTTTGGCGCTGGTCGGCCGGCAGCCCCTTGCCGTTGTCGATGATCTCGATGACGACGCGCCCGTCGTCACGCCGTTCCACGCGGACATCGATGCGACCCCGGCCGCGCTCGTCGGCCGGGACCGCCTCAATCGCTTCCGTCGCGTTCTTGATGACATTGGTCAGGGCCTGGGAAATCAGGCGGCGGTCGAAACGGGCCAAGACGGCTTCCGCCGGCAGGCTCTCCTCCATTGTCGTCTCCGGATTGCCGACCCGCCAGAGGAAGACGATCTGACGAACCGTCTCGACGATGTCCTCGCGCGCCAGGGACGGCTTCGGCATGCGGGCGAAGGAGGAGAACTCGTCGACCATGCGCCGGATATCCTCGACCTGCCGCACGATCGTGTCGGTGCATTGGTCGAAGACATCCTTGCCTTCGGTGATGACGCGGCCGAAACGGCGCTTGATCCGCTCGGCCGAAAGCTGGATCGGCGTCAGCGGATTCTTGATCTCATGCGCGATGCGTCGCGCGACGTCCGCCCAGGCGGCCGTGCGCTGGGCGGAGACGAGGTCGGTGATGTCGTCGAGCGTCACCACGAGACCGGCGCTGAGCCCCTCGCCTTCGCGTACGGCGCGGATGTTGACCATTCGCTCCTGTCCGGCCCGCGTCAGCGTCGCCTGCCCCGAAATCTGCCGCTGCCTGCCCTGCAGGGCCTCGGCGACCAGGGCCGCGACCTCGGGGGCGATCTCGGCGATCGGCTTGCCCAGCAGGCGACCACCCGTACCGAGGAGCGCTTCGGCCGAGCGATTGATCGTCGTGATATGGCCATCGCCGTCGAGGCTCAGCACGCCGGAAGAGACGCCGGAGAGCACGGTCTCGGTGAAGCGCCGGCGTCTGTCGATGACCTCGCTCGCCGTCACCAGGCTGTCGCGCTGGCGGCGCAGCTCCGCCGTCATCTTGTTGAAGGTCTCACCGAGATGGGCAAGATCGCCCTCCGATCTTCGGATCGGCACCTGGACGTAGAAATTGCCGCTGGAGACCTGGTCGGTCGCGTGAATCATCCGCCTGATCGGAGCGACGAGCCCGTTGGCGAAGCTGAGGCCAAGCCAGATCGCCGAGAGCAGCAGGATCAGCGCTATCAGCCCGTACATCGAAGCGAAGGCGACCTGTACCCCTTTGCGGCGGGCATCGATCGACAGGTATTCGACAGCCGCGCCGCGAGCGACCGCCGGGAACTCGACCGCCAGCGGATCGACCTCCCGCGCGATATGCAGGAAGCTGTTGTCATAGGCCGGCAATTTCATCACCGCGCCGAAGACCCTGCCGGTGCGCGGAATGACGCAGATCGGCTCGGGCGCCGACTGGGCGTCGTCGAAAGCGGCCTGATCGGGCTTGGGGGCGTCCTTGAGCACGTCGATGTTGGCGCGCACCAGGACCTTGTCCGGCGGTTGCATGATCGCAGCGACCGGGACGCCGAGCGCCGTTGCGCGCGAGGTCAGAAAATTCTCGAACCATTTGCGGTCCGCGTCATAGGCGGGCTTGGCGCGCGTCAAATCATCGGCGAGCACACGGATTTCGCGGCCCAGCGAGCGGCATTGGCTGGCGGCATAGGCATCCGCGACCTCGACCGACTTGAAGATCGCATCCCGCATCCGGTCCGAGAACCAGGGCTCCAGGCCACGTTCGATGGTGACGGTTGCGATGATCGCGACGAGCACGGCCGGCAAGGCTGCCACGATGCTGAAAAGGCCGACGATCCGCACATGCAGCCCGGCGGCTGCGGCTCCCGCCTTGCGGGCCCGGATCAGCACGGCTGCCTCGATCGCGACGACGACCAGGAGAGCCAGAATCAGAAGTCCGTTGAGGACGAAGACGCCGATCACGACCTCATGCACCGGGGCGATCGGCGTCGCGCCCGACAGGACGAGGAAGGTGAGCAGCGCCGAGACCAGCGCCAGGAAGACGATGATCCCGCCGATCCAGCCGGAAACGCGGCGGGATTTCTCCTCGCCGCGCGGCATCATTCTGGCTTCAGTTGCGGAAGCGGACACGTGTTCTGACAACTCCGATGCGGCGCCGCCGAAGCATGGCGACACCTACGGACGCGACTGATGCGCCGCCGCAACGGTGTTGTCAAAATATGACATGGACAAGGCGGGCGCTCCGGCGGCTCACCGCGGCGAGCGGACGACCTGCATATCGAGCTCGCGGATCTTCTTGCGCAGGGTGTTGCGGTTGAGGCCGAGCAGTTCGGCAGCCCGGATCTGGTTGCCGCGCGTCGCGGCCAGCGCTGCGGCGATCAGCGGCGGCTCGATCTCGCGCAGGATGCGGTGATAGAGGCCCGGCGGGGGGATGTTCTCGCCGAAACCGCCGAAATACTGGCTGAGATGGCGTTCGACTGAGCCGGACAGGGTCTCGGCGCGTTCCGGGGCGGCCGGGCTGCTCGAATATCCCGCCCCGGCCGCTGCCGGCTGCAGTTCGGCCTCGACGATCGGCGCGGTGATCGTCTCCTGTGGATAAAGCGCAGCCAGGCGGCGGACCAGATTCTCCAGCTCGCGGACGTTGCCGGGCCAGCGGTAGCGACGCATCACGTCCATCGCTTCCGAATCGACCTGCTTGCGCGGCAGTCCCTCCTTCTCGACCAGCGAGAAGAAATGGCGGACGAGATCCGGGATGTCCTCGACGCGTTCGCGCAGAGGCGGCAGCCGGATCGGCACGACGTTCAGCCGGAAGAACAGGTCCTCGCGGAACAGCCCCTGCGCGATCGAGATCCGCAGATCCTTGTTGGTCGCCGCGATGATGCGGACATTGGTCTTGATCGGCGTGCGCCCGCCGACGGTCGTGTACTCGCCTTGCTGGAGCACGCGCAGGAGGCGGGTCTGTGCCTCCATCGGCATGTCGCCGATCTCGTCAAGGAAGAGCGTGCCGCCTTCCGCCTGCTCGAAGCGGCCGGAGGAGCGCGTCAGCGCCCCGGTGAAGGCGCCCTTCTCGTGACCGAACAATTCGGATTCGATCAGGTCCTTCGGGATCGCCGCCATATTGATCGCGACGAAAGGACCGTTCTTGCGCTTGCCGTAGTCGTGCAGCGCCCGCGCCACCAGCTCCTTGCCGGTGCCCGACTCGCCGTTGATCATCACGGTCAGGTCGATCGGCATCAGGCGGGCGAGCGCGCGGTAGACGTCCTGCATCGCGGGCGAGCGGCCGATCAGCGGGATGTCCTCGGGCTCGGCGGCGTGGCTGCGTGCGGTCTCGCCGCGGGGCCGCGACATGGCGCGGCCGACGATGGCGACGAGTTCCTTCAGGTCGAAGGGCTTCGGCAGATATTCATAGGCGCCGCGCTCGGACGCCTTGATTGCCGTCATGAAGGTGTTCTGCGCGCTCATCACGATGATCGGCAGTTCGGGCCGCACGCGCTTGATGCGCGGCAGCAGGTCGAAGGCGTTCCCGTCCGGCATCACGACGTCGGTGATGATCAGATCGCCGAGGCCCTGAGCGGCCCAGGTCCACAATGTCGCGGCCTGGCCGGTGGTGCGGACTTCATAGCCGGCCCTGGCGAGCGCCTGATTGAGGACGGTGCGGATCGCGGCGTCGTCGTCGGCAACGAGGATATGACCGGTCGGCATGTGTTCGATTAGGCCTTGCGTTGACTGCCCTGACCAAGCTGGTGCAGCGGCAGAAGGATCCTGAATTGCGTGCGGCGGGGGACGGACTCGCATTCGACGATTCCGCCATGGTCGCCGATCACCTTGGCGACGAGTGCAAGTCCAAGGCCACTTCCCTGTGCCTTGGTGGTGACGAAGGGATCGAACAGGTGCTGGACGAGGTCGTGCGGCACGCCCGGGCCGTTGTCGCGGATGACGATTTCGAGCGGCAGCGCGATCCTTTCGGACGATCCGGGAACCTGCATGCGGATGCCCGGGCGATAGGCCGTCGACAGCGTGACCTCGCCGTTGATCGCATGTTCGCCAATGGCTTCGGCGGCGTTCTTGACCAGATTCAGCAGGACCTGGACGAGCTGATCGCGATTGCCGGACACAGGCGGCAGGGAGGGATCGTAGACTTCGGAGAAGCGAATGTGGCGGGCGAAACCCGACTGCGCCAGGCGCTTCACATGATCGAGCACGTCATGGACATTGACCGGGTCGCGTTCGCTCGGCCGCTCGTCGCCGAAGAGCTCGACACGCTCGACCAGCTTCACGATGCGATCGGTCTCGTCGCAGATGAGCTGGGTCAGCATTCGATCCGCATCCGAGATCGAGCCTTCGAGCAATTGCGCCGCTCCGCGGATGCCCGAAAGCGGGTTCTTGATCTCATGGGCGAGCATGGCGCCGAGTGCGGTGATTGAACGAGCTGCCCCTCTATGCGTCAATTGCCTGTCCATTTTTTCAGCAATTGTCCGTTCTTGCAGCATCAGGACGACGGCGTCGCCCTGGCTGGGCAACGGAGAGGCAAAAACATCGACGGTACGATCACTGCCGAGGCGCGGCGAGCCAAAGTCGAGACGGTATTCGCTGACGCTCGCGCCACGGCGCTGCACCTCCTCTATCAGTCCAAGGATCGGCGAGCCGAAGGCGACGAGATCGTCGATGCGCTGGCGCTTGAGCACGGCGGCGCTCGACTGGAAAAAATCCTCAGCCGCCGTGTTCGCGTAGATGACCACGTGCCCTTCGCCGATGACCAGGACCGGCATCGGCAGGACATTCAACGTCTGAACCTCGATAGCGTCGAGCAAATAGGTCCGCCCGCTCGCGAGCCCCTTGTCGGCAAACATCGCCGTCATCGGCCCTTCCTTTCCGTCTCAGGCCGCTTCGCGGCTTCGTTCCGTCGAAAACAGCCCCGCAAGCGCCGCCAGGACCTGGCCAGGATCTTCCGAAGTGAGCAGCGTCCGCCGCAGCTCGGGATTCGGCTCACAGCCCTCCGCCACGGCCTCGTCGGCATAGGCGGCGAGGTGCTTGCGGGCGTGGCGCACGCCATGCGCCGTTCCCATCAAGGTCAGCAGCCCTTCATAGTGTTCCTGCGCGACGCCGAGCTTGTCGGCCAAGGTCAGGGGCGCCAGCGTGCGACCGTCGAGTGCGGCCCCGATCTCGCCGACCAGCCAGGGGCGCCCGAGTGCCGCCCGTCCCACCATGACGAAGTCGGCTCCCGACTCGGCGAGACAGGCTTCGGCATCGGCGACATCGTGAATGTCGCCGTTCGCCACCAGCGGAAAATCACCGGCCGCCCGCACGGCGGCGATGGCGCGCCAGTCGGCCTTGCCCTTGTAGAATTGCTGGCGGGTGCGGCCGTGGACGGTGATCATCCGCGCCCCTGCGGCGACGGCGCGGCGCGCGAGCTCGGGGGCGTTGCGGGAGGCGTCGTCCCAGCCCAGCCGCATCTTGACCGTCACGGGCACCGTGGCGGCGGCGACAGCCGCCTCGACCAGCGCCACGGCGTGATCGAGATCGCGCATCAGCGCAGAGCCGGCCCAGCCACCGGTCACCTTCTTCGCCGGGCAGCCCATATTGATGTCGACGATCGCCGCGCCGTTGGCCTCGGCCAGCCTTGCAGCCTCGCCCATCCAATAAGGGTCGCATCCGGCGAGCTGGACGACATGGGGCGAGACACCCTCGCCCTCGGCGCGGATGCGCGCTTCCTCGCTGCCTCGGACAAATTCGTCCGATGCCACCATTTCCGAAACGACGATCCCGGCATGGCGGCGTGCTGCCAGCCGGCGCATGACGATATCGGTCACGCCGGACATCGGCGCCAGAAAGGCGCGGGATTCGATTGATATTCCTGCGATGTTCAAACGGCCCAGCCTGCTTTTGAGGCAACTTTCAGCATGCATATTTATTGGACAATGCTGCAGGAGCGCAAGGGTGTACAGATTTATG
The DNA here is from genome assembly GCF_056396025.1 of Allobosea sp. 05T438. Lineage (NCBI taxonomy): Bacteria > Pseudomonadati > Pseudomonadota > Alphaproteobacteria > Hyphomicrobiales > Alloboseaceae > Allobosea > Allobosea sp. 05T438. Next base: position 4,670 of record NZ_JBFTKQ010000005.1, on the reverse strand, counting down.
TTGCACTGCAGCGACAACAGACCCCCTGCCCTGTGCGGACGGAATTGGCTATGGCATGCCGCATGAACAGCCATCCTGCAGAATCCATCCCCGCTTCCGGCCGCGCCGATAGCCGCATTCCGGTGGCGGCCCTGCTCGTCGCTGCCGGGCGCGGGCTGCGCGCGGGCACAGGCGAGCCGAAGCAGTATCGGCTCGTCGACGGTGTTCCGGTCCTCGCGCGCGCGCTCACCCCGTTTCTGGCCGAACGCGCGATCGGCCGCGTGGTGGTCGTCATCGGTGAGGACGACGAAATCCGCTACGCCAATGCTGTCGCCGGGGTCGACGACAACCGGCTTGCGGCTCCGACGCTGGGCGGTGCGACCCGGCAGGATTCGGTGCGACGCGGATTGCTCGCGCTTGCACGCGAGGGTTTCGACGGTATCGTTTTGGTCCACGACGCCGCCCGCCCCTTCGTCTCGCAGGCGCTGATCGGCGCGGCGATCCGCGCGCTCGGCGAAACCGGTTTGGCGGCCATCCCCGCTCTGCCGGTCACGGACACGGTCAAGCGCATCGACGCCGGCGGCCATGTCGCAGAGACCCCGTCGCGCGACCAGCTCGTCACCGTCCAGACTCCGCAGGCTTTCCGCTTCAGGCCCCTCCTGGCCGCGCATGAGGCAGCCGAAACGGCTTCGCTGCACGGCTTCACCGATGATGCGGCCTTGATGGAGTGGGCCGGCCACCTGGTCGCGACCTTCAAGGGCGAACTCGCCAACATCAAGCTGACCCATGCCGCGGATTTCCGGCGCATGGATGCGCGCGCCGGCCAGACGCTCGTGACGCGGGTCGGCACCGGCTATGACGTCCACGCCTTCGGTCCGGGCGACCATGTCTGGCTCGGTGGCGTCAGGATCGCCCATGACCACGGCGTCGTCGCCCATTCGGATGGCGACGTGGCGCTCCATGCCCTGACGGATGCCCTGCTCGGTGCGCTGGCCGATGGCGATATCGGCACGCATTTCCCGCCGAGCGACCCGCAATGGCGCGGTGCTGCCTCAGCGCAGTTCCTGGCTTTTGCCGCCGAACGGGTGCGCCTGCGCGGCGGGCGCATCGACCATCTCGATCTGACGATCGTCTGCGAGGCACCGAAGGTAGGGCCGCATCGCGAGGCCATCCGCGCTGCGATTGCAGCGGCCGCCGGCATTCCGGTCGAGAAGGTCGCAATCAAGGCGACGACTTCCGAGCGCATGGGCTTCACGGGCCGGCGCGAGGGCCTCGTCGCACTGGGAACGGCGACGATCCGGTTGCCCGAAGCGGAGTAGCGCGATGTTCGATGCCGAAGTCACGACGCTGTCCGAGACCGTATTGGCAATGTGCCGTGAAGCCGGTCTCAGGGTCGCCACCGTCGAATCCTGCACAGGCGGCCTTGTCGCGGGAGCGCTTACGGCGATTGCCGGCTCCTCCGATGTCGTGAACGGCGGTCTGGTGACTTATTCGAACGCAGCCAAGACGGCACTCGCCGATGTGGCGGCTGAACTGCTCGAAGGGCATGGTGCCGTCAGCGAGCCGGTGGCGCGCGCCATGGCCGAAGGCGGCCGCGCCCGGTTGTCCGCCGATCTGGCCGTCGCGATCACCGGGGTCGCAGGTCCGGGCGGAGGAACGGAGCGCAAGCCGGTCGGCCTCGTGCATTTTGCCTGTGCGACGTCCACCGGGACCGTGCACCGCGAAATGCGCTTCGGGAATTTGTCGCGCGACGAGATCCGGCGGCTATCCGTGATCGTTGCGCTCGAACTGCTGCGGGACGCTGCGCGCTGAACTGCCTCAGCGGGAAAGGCGGCGCCATATCGCCGGGAGGCATCAACCGCTGGCCGAGCGTCGGCTGCGCGTTGAGATCAGGTGCCCGTCACTGCCTTTGACGCGGCTCCGCCATAGACCAGATCGGCCCGGCGCGCGAAGGCCTCCGAAAACTTGTGGAAGGCCTTGTCGAACATCGCGCCCATCAGCATGCCGAGCATGCGGCTGGCGAACTCGTAGGTGATGAAGAAGCCGACCTCGCAGCCCGTCTCGAGCGGCTTGAAGGTCCAGCGGTTCTCCAGATGGCGAAACGGACCGTCGACATATTCGACGAGGATCTTGAGGTTCGCCGGATCGAGCGTGACGCGGCTGGTGAAGGTCTCGTGGATGGCCTTGTAGCCGACGGTCATGTCGGCCAGCAGCACCTCGCCGCCGCCTTCGCGCGGCGTGCGCCGGCGTACCGCCAGCCCCTCGCAGAGCGGCAGGAACAGCGGGTACTTCTCGACATCCGCCACAAGCGCAAACATCTGCTCGGGCGAATGCTTCACCCGGCGGGTGCTGTTGAACATCGGCATGGCAGCGCTGCCGTTACTGGCCCAGCCGCGCCGCCCGGTTCGCGCGCAGCCGCGCGAAATCCTCGCCGGCATGGTGCGAGGAGCGGGTCAGCGGCGTCGAGGACACCATCAGGAAGCCCTTGGCATAGGCGATGGTCTCGAAGCTCTTGAACTCGTCGGGCGTGACGAAACGGATCACGGCGTGGTGCTTGCGCGAGGGCGCGAGATACTGGCCGATGGTCATGAAATCGACCTCGGCCGAGCGCAGGTCGTCCATCAACTGCAGCACCTCGTTCCGCTCCTCGCCGAGGCCGACCATGATGCCGGACTTGGTGAAGATCGTGGGGTCGAGCTCCTTCACCCGCTGCAGCAGCCTGAGCGAATGGAAATAGCGCGCGCCCGGCCGCACCTTGAGGTACTTGCCCGGAACGGTTTCGAGGTTGTGGTTGAAGACGTCGGGCCTGGCCGCCACGACGACCTCGAGCGCGCCGGGCTTGCGCAGGAAGTCCGGCGTCAGGATCTCGATGGTCGTGCCCGGCGAGGCCTTGCGGATCGCCTGGACGACATTGGCGAAATGCTCGGCGCCGCCATCCTTGAGATCATCGCGGTCGACCGAGGTGATGACGACATGTTCGAGCCCGAGCTTGGCGACGGCTTCCGCGACCTTCCGTGGCTCCTCGAGGTCGAGAGCCTGCGGCACGCCGGTCTTCACGTTGCAGAAGGCGCAGGCCCGCGTGCAGGTGTCGCCCATGATCATGAAGGTGGCGTGCTTCTTTTCCCAGCACTCGCCGATATTCGGGCAGCCGGCCTCCTCGCAGACCGTGACCAGCTTCTCGGCTTTCACGATCGCCTTGGTCTCGGCCCATTTGGGCGAGCCCGGCGCCTTGACCCGGATCCAGTCCGGCTTGCGCAGGACGGGGTTTTCCGGGCGCTTCTGCTTCTCCGGATGGCGCACCTCGCCCGCAACTGGGGCCGGCTGCGCCTTCGGATTGCCGGCGTTGGGCCGCGGATCGCGGTTCAGCAGGTCGAGAACAAGCGCCATGTCGGGGTCCGGGCTTCAAAAGCAGGAGCCGGCACTGCCGGCTCCTCCCTAGCTAATCCCCAAAGCTCGCTCCCGCAACTGCCGGGCCGCACTGGACGGCCTCAGCTGCGGCTGCGGGCCGCATTCCAGATCGCGATGATGATGACCGCGCCGGCAATGGCTGCGGTCAGCGTGCGCCAGAAGCCGAAGACCGGAATCTGCAGGAGTTCTGCCACCCTCGTTCCCACGAAGGATCCGGCGACGCCGACCAGCATGTTGGTGAAGAGGCCGTGATCGGACGAGGTCAGGCGCTCGGCGATCCAGCCGGCGAGCACGCCGATCAGCAGCGTCATGAAGAAACCGTAGCCCGGCTGGGCCATGGTGGCGGCAAAGCTTTCCATCGAAGAAGTCCCCCTAGCCATGCGCGAATGCGCGTCCGGATAACGATGACGGCGGCCGGCGGTTCCGGTCAGGCAATGAAGCGCGCCAGCAGGATGACGAGGATCGCGCCCAGCACAGCCATGCCGGCATCGTCGAGAAAGCCGTGGCCGGTATTCAGCCGCCAGCCGGTCAGCCGTACGATGCCCTGCCCGACCAGCATGCCGAGCACGCCGACGACGGCATGACGGATCAACCCGCCACCACCAACCACGAGGCTGGCGACGAAGCCCGTGACGGTTCCGAACGCCACGGTCGGCAACACGACGCTCCAGTCAAGCGGCAGCGTCCGGCGCGGCGGCAGAACCTCAACCTCTTCGTCGCGAACGACGCGGTCGGGTTTGGGCGGTTTGCGGGTGCGAGGCGGCATGGCGCCAATATGGAGCGCAGGCAGGCCGACGCCAAGCGCAAGGCGGTTATTCTCGAAACGCGGCCGTCATTCTCGGGCGGCCCAAAGCGACGACCCGAGAATCTCTTGCAGGATGAGGTTCAGGCGTACTCTTGTCACGAGATGCTCGGGTCAAGCCCGAGCATGACGCGCGAGTACCCCAACGATCGCCGCGAGCCCAGCGCCCGAAGGTGAACCCTCAGGCGTTCAGCACCTTGCCGTAGGCGTCGAGCACGCTCTCCTTCATCACCTCCGACAGGGTCGGATGCGGGAAGATGGTGTGCATCAGCTCCTCTTCGGTCGTCTCGAGGTTCATCGCGACGACGAAGCCCTGGATTAGTTCCGTGACTTCCGGGCCGACCAGATGGGCGCCGAGCAGCTTGCCGGTCTTGGCGTCGAAGATCGTCTTGGCGAGGCCGCTGTCCTCGCCGAGCGCGACCGCCTTGCCGTTGGCGACGAAGTTGAAGCGGCCGACCTTGATCTCATGCTTGATCTCATG